>NZ_CP054043.1:2455218-2762120 GCF_013282725.1 Yersinia mollaretii ATCC 43969
GCATTGCTTTTAATCTAGTGAATTTATCTAGCCATTGATATTTTCGTAACAACTAAGTTTTATAATTAATTTATTTCATTTCACTTTAATCTCAGCTTAAATAATCTATTTTGAGATGATATAAAAACATTCCCCACTAAATCTATTTTAGTCAGGCTTAAAATATGCCCTTCAATATAAAGCTACAACCATCAGGAGTTATTTTTGATGCTGAAGGATCTAAAACGATCTTAGATTCAGCTTTAGAAAATAACATCAATATCGAATATGGTTGCAAAGATGGTACCTGCGGTTCCTGTAAGGCAAAGTTAATTTCTGGTGAAATAGAACAGGATGATAATACGTCTTTGACCAATGAGGATGTTTCTAACGGATTTATTCTTACTTGTTGTTCCAAACCTAAAAGTGATATAGAAATCAATGTAAAATATTATCCAGAGCTAAGTCATATAACGGAAAAAACGTATCCATGTAAACTCGATAATATTGAATTTATTGGCAATGATATAGCCATTCTAACATTACGCTTACCTCCAGCATCTAAGATAGAATATTTGTCAGGTCAATTTATTGATTTAATCATTAATGGTCAGAGACGTAGTTATTCTATTGCTAATGCACCCGATAAAAAAATCGAGTTACATATAAGAAAAGTCCCAAATGGTCTTTTCAGCGAAATCATTTTTAATGAGCTTAAGCTACAGCAGCTTCTTCGCATTGAGGGCCCGCAAGGCACGTTTTTTGTCCGCGATAATAGCCGACCGCTCATCTTCTTAGCGGGAGGGACGGGCTTCGCACCGGTTAAGGCAATGGTTGAGGAACTCATAAGTAAGAATGATAAACGTCCCATTCATATTTACTGGGGAATGCCTGAAAGCAAACTTTTCTATTCTGATATAGCCCAAAAATGGGTGGCAGAATATCCACATATTCAATATGTCCCTGTAGTTTCGGGGGAAGATAGATCTTGGCATGGTCAAACAGGGTTCGTTCATAAGGCTGTTATTAACGATTTCCCTGAGCTAAGTCACTACAGTATTTATGCTTGTGGTTCACTTGCTATGATCTCAGCCGCACATCAGGAATTTATTCAATATGGACTGGCTGAAGACCAATTCTTCTCTGACGCCTTTGTACCATCAAAGTAATTAATATGGAGAGTAAAGTGAAAGCAGTTATTCTTGCCGGTGGTTTAGGTACTCGTCTTAGTGAAGAAACGGTAGTTAAACCGAAACCGATGGTAGAGATCGGTGGGATGCCTATTTTATGGCACATTATGAAACTTTACTCTGCTTATGGGATTAATGATTTTATCATCTGCTGTGGTTACAAAGGCTATGTAATAAAAGAATATTTCGCTAATTACTTTATGCATATGTCCGATATCACTTTCTCTATGCGTGATAATGAAATGAAAGTACATCACAAACGAGTAGAACCGTGGAATGTCACACTTGTTGATACTGGTGAACATTCAATGACCGGTGGTCGTTTGAAGCGTGTCAAGGATTATGTAAAAGATGATGAGGCGTTTTGCTTCACTTATGGTGATGGTGTTAGTGACGTTAATATTGCTGAATTAATTGAATTCCATAAAAACCATGGCAAGCAAGCAACATTAACTGCTACTTATCCACCAGGCCGCTTTGGTGCATTGGATATTCAGAATCAGCAGGTACGTAGCTTTAAAGAAAAACCGAAAGGTGATGGTGCATTGATCAATGGTGGATATTTTGTTTTATCACCTAAAGTAATCGATCTTATTGATGGTGATAAATCAACTTGGGAACAAGAACCATTAATGACGTTAGCTGAACAAGGTGAGTTAATGGCTTTTGAACATACCGGTTTTTGGCAGCCAATGGATACCTTACGCGACAAAGTCTACCTGCATGAATTATGGGAAGCGGGTCGAGCTCCTTGGAAAGTCTGGGAATAAATATCATGATTGATAAACGCTTTTGGCAAGGTAAACGTGTTTTTATTACCGGACACACTGGTTTTAAAGGGGGGTGGTTGAGCCTATGGCTGCAAAACATGGGAGCAACGGTAAAAGGCTATGCTCTGGTTGCACCAACCGAGCCAAGTCTGTTCGAAACCGCACGCATTGCCGATGGTATGATTTCGGAAGTGGGTGATATTCGTAATTATGACCAGCTACTAAAATCAATTAGCGACTTTAAACCTGAAATTGTTTTCCATATGGCCGCGCAACCTTTAGTGCGATTATCCTACTCAGAACCCGTTGAGACATACTCTACTAATGTGATGGGTACTGTTTATCTGCTAGAAGCTCTTCGGCATGTTGGTGGTACCAAAGCCATTATTAATATCACCAGCGATAAATGTTACGACAATAAAGAATGGGTTTGGGGATACCGTGAAAATGAAGCTATGGGAGGATATGATCCCTATTCAAACAGCAAAGGTTGTGCCGAGTTAGTCACATCTTCCTACCGAAACTCCTTCTTTAACCCTGCTAAATACGGGCAGCATGGTACAGCATTAGCAACTGTGCGTGCTGGTAATGTGATTGGTGGCGGAGATTGGGCATTAGATCGTGTCGTCCCTGATATTTTACGTGCATTCGAAAGATCATCGCCGGTTATTATTCGCAACCCACATGCAATTCGCCCATGGCAGCATGTGCTAGAACCCCTATCTGGTTATTTGTTGCTGGCACAAAAAATGTATTGTGAAGGAGCCAAATTTGCTGATGGTTGGAATTTTGGACCTAATGATACCGATGCAACACCAGTACAGAATATCGTAGAGAAAATGGTGTCATTCTGGGGGCAAGATGCCAGTTGGCAGTTAGACGGCAATGAGCATCCTCATGAAGCACACTATTTGAAACTTGATTGTTCTAAAGCAAAAATGCAATTAGGTTGGCACCCTCGATGGAGTCTCGATACAACATTAGCTCGTATTGTTGACTGGCATCAGGCTTGGCTGTCAGATACTGACATGCATGATTACAGTATTAACGAAATTAATAGCTACATGAACACTAAATGATTTGAGGTCATAGATAAATGAGTCAAGAACAATTACGTCAACAGATTGCTGAGTTAGTGGCTCAGTATGCTGAAACGGCTATGGCCCCAAAGCCATTTGAAGCAGGTAAGAGTGTTGTGCCTCCATCAGGCAAAGTTATTGGCGCTAAAGAATTACAACTGATGGTTGAAGCATCCTTGGATGGATGGTTAACCACTGGGCGTTTTAACGATGCTTTCGAAAAGAAATTGGGTGAGTATATTGGCGTCCCTTATGTGTTGACGACCACTTCAGGTTCCTCTGCCAACCTACTTGCACTGACCGCATTAACATCCCCTAAATTAGGAGCTCGTGCTCTCAAGCCTGGTGATGAGGTTATTACTGTTGCTGCGGGATTCCCGACAACAGTAAACCCAACCATTCAAAATGGCTTAATTCCCGTATTTGTTGATGTTGATATTCCAACGTATAACGTCAACGCCAGCCTAATCGAAGCTGCTGTTAGCGATAAAACTAAAGCAATCATGATTGCGCATACTTTAGGCAACTTATTTGATCTGGCTGAAGTTCGTCGAGTAGCAGATAAATATAACCTATGGCTGATTGAAGACTGTTGTGATGCTTTAGGCTCCAAATATGATGGAAAAATGGCCGGAACGTTTGGTGATATCGGTACTGTCAGTTTCTATCCAGCTCACCATATTACAATGGGTGAGGGCGGTGCGGTATTTACAAAATCAGCCGAACTTAAATCTATTATCGAGTCATTCAGGGATTGGGGACGTGACTGTTATTGCGCACCAGGCTGTGATAATACCTGTAAGAAGCGCTTTGGCCAGCAACTAGGTTCTCTACCATTTGGTTATGATCATAAATATACCTATTCACACTTGGGTTATAACTTAAAAATTACCGATATGCAGGCGGCATGTGGTTTGGCTCAACTCGAACGTGTGGAAGAGTTTGTTGAAACACGTAAAGCAAACTTTAAGTATCTCAAAGAAGCACTTCAATCATGTGTAGATTTTATTGAGTTACCTGAAGCCACTGAAAACTCAGATCCATCATGGTTTGGTTTCCCGATAACTCTGAAAGAAGATTGCGGGATTAGCCGTATTGATCTGGTTAAATTCCTTGATGAAGCTAAAGTGGGAACTCGACTACTATTTGCCGGTAACTTAACTCGCCAACCCTATTTCCATGATGTGAAATATCGTGTTGTTGGTGAATTGACAAATACCGATAGAATTATGAATCAAACTTTCTGGATTGGTATCTATCCAGGACTGACACATGATCACTTAGATTATGTAGTGAGTAAGTTTGAAGAGTTCTTTGGTTTGAATTTCTAATTAGGTAAGAGGTATTTAATACCTCATTTTATTATGAAAATTCTTATTACTGGTATTAGTGGCTATTTGGGGAGTCAATTAGCTAATGCTTTAATACAAGAGCATGACGTCACTGGAACAGTACGTTCAGGATCTGTATGTGGACGTATCTCTGATGTCAGAGATATTAATTTTATTAATGTTTCTGATAGTAATTGGTTAGATAAGATTGTATCACTTTCTCCTGATGTAGTTATTAATACCGCCGCATTATATGGACGGAAAGGGGAGCTACTTTCAGAGCTAGTAAATGCTAATATCCAATTTCCATTACGGATACTGGAAGCATTAGTCTCAACAGGAAAATGCCTATTTCTCCAATGCGGAACTTCTCTACCTGCGAATGTTAGTCAATATTCTTTGACTAAGAGCCAATTTAGCATTCTCGCCAAAGAATATTGCAGTAAGTCTAGCTGTAAATTTATAGACTTGAAGTTAGAGCATTTTTTCGGTCCTTTTGATGACTTAACTAAATTTACAACTTATGTCATTAATAGCTGCAGAAATAATGTTGATCTAAAACTAACGACTGGTTTACAGCAGCGTGACTTTATTTATATCACTGATCTTATTAGTGCCTTCAAAACTCTCATTTCAAAATCAGAATATCTCATATCAGGTGAGAGTATTTCTATTGGGTCTGGACAAGCAATAACAATTAGAGAATTCGTTGATACTGTGATTGAAATTACTAATTATCAAGGTGATGTTCAATTTGGCGCAATACCATCTAGAAAGAATGAAATTATGTATAGCTGTGCAACGTTAGAACGGCTGCATGAGCTTGGATGGGAGTGTGAATATTTATTGGATAATGCAATAAAAGATATTTTAATTAAGGAATAAAAATGAAGCTTTTAATCACTGGGGGCTGTGGTTTTCTAGGTAGCAATTTAGCATCACACGCTATCCAATTAGGTATGGAAGTTGTTGTATTTGATAACTTATCACGCCATGGTTCATATGAGAACCTTAGATGGCTAGAGTCTATTGGTAAATTTACACATGTACATGGTGATATTCGTAATAAGAATGATGTAGTTAAATTGATTCAGCAGTATCAACCACATAATATCTTCCATCTAGCTGGCCAAGTTGCAATGACAACATCTATCGATAATCCCCAAAAGGACTTTGATATCAATGTTGGTGGTACATTCAATTTGCTTGAGGCAATACGCTTATTTAATCCAAATTGCGGTGTTATTTATTCTTCAACTAACAAAGTATATGGAGATTTAGAGCAGTTCACATATAGGGAGACAGATACGCGCTATGAATGTATCGAAATGCCTGATGGGTTTGATGAGAATGTCCAGTTAACTTTCCATTCACCTTATGGCTGCTCTAAGGGGGCTGCGGACCAATATATGCTTGATTATGCACGAATATACGGACTTAAAACTGCAGTTTTTCGTCATTCTTCAATGTATGGTGGACGCCAGTTTGCAACAGTAGATCAAGGTTGGGTTGGTTGGTTTTGTCAACAAGCTATAGAGACTTCCAAAAATAATGTAATTACGCCATTTACAATATCAGGCACAGGCAAGCAAGTTAGAGACCTTTTGCATGCGGATGATATGATTAAACTTTATTTCTCAGGGATGAGGAAGATCGATAAAATTTCGGGTGAAGTATTTAATATTGGCGGAGGGATTGTCAATAGCCTGTCACTCTTAGAACTATTTAAGATCTTAGAGAATAATACTAGTACTAAACTGATATATAAAAATTTACCAGCCAGATCAAGTGATCAAAGAGTCTTTGTGGCAAATATACGGAAGGCATCAGAAGCCTTTAATTGGGTACCAACAGTCTCATCCGAAGAAGGAGTAAAGAAAATGTTGGAGTGGTGCAAGAATTGCGCCTAATAAGCGTATGTAACTCCTATGGCTAACTGTACAAACATTGTTCAATGGTGACGTGGTAAAATAATGGAATTATCAATTTGTATTCCGACTTATAATCGAAGTGGTAGCTTAATAAAACAAATTAATTTTGTATTAGAGGATGCTATATCAATAATGTCAGATGATATGTTTGAAATTATTATTTCTGATAATAAATCTGATGACGAACATCATAAGAAAATAATTAAAGAAATAGAGGGGCTCAAACAAAAATACCCTACAGTTAATTTATATTATTTTTCTAATAAAGAAAATGTTGGCTTAGTTAGGAATTTAAAGGTATTGGCAAATATTGCAAAAGGTAAATACATTTGGTTTGTGGGTGATGATGATGAAATCCATAAAGGTATTATTAGTAAAATATTGCCATTATTGAATGAGAATAAAGGGATGGTTTTTATAAACCACAGAGCTGTAGATAAAGATAATAATATTTTAATGGACAAAGCTTTCATTGGAAATAAGCATAAATCATTGTATGAAATATTTAAACATAGCAATACGACGATGATGTTTATAACAGCATGTGTATATAAGAAAGAGTTTGTTGATGAAGTCTTTGAAAATGAAGATAGTCGATTATCACTCCCCTTTTACCTGTCATTTTATTGTTTTGAAAAGTCAGGTGCTACATTAGTTAATGATATTATGATAGATAATTATTGGGGGGACACATCTTGGAGTGATAGTTCTTGGATTGTATTTAATAATCAGATACCAAGGGATATATTTAAGATAATAAAGGAAAGTAAGAATAAAAAAGATGCAGTTTTTGCTTTTTATCCATTTTTGATTAAGACATTTGTGTCGATTGCAAAACATAAAATATTTAAATTTATAAAATTTTTTTTGAAAAAAAATGATAAATAACTCAAATAAAATTGCGCTGCTATCAATAATATCCCAGATAGTGAGAGTGTTTTCTGGCCCTTTAGTTATTATTGTGGTTGCAAAAACTCTCACTACAGGGGAAATGTCCCTGTACTATGCGTTTTTCAATGTTATTGCTCTGCAGCAGATAATGGAAATGGGGATTGGGTTTACAATAAAGCAATATATATCACATTCTTATAAACTCACGGAAAAAAACGAATGGGGCCAAGAATCAAAAGCTAATATAATATCTTATATGAAATTTTCGTTTTTGTGGTATTTGGTTATTTCTCTTTTTATATTTTTTATACTTGGTTATGTTGGTAGTGTATTTTTCAGTAGCTATAAAGGAAGTACAGACTGGAAAGGTGCATGGTGGATGTTGGTATTTATAACTGGATTCTTTACAATAGTAACACCTTTTCAGTTTTTAATTGAGGGATGTCAGCGACAAATCTCAATATATAAGTCCAGACTTCTATCTGGTATATTTTTATCATTAGTTTTAGGTTTAAGCTTATATTATGGTGCGGGATTGTATAGTATTGCGATTGCCGTTTTCATTTCAAATTTAATTTTTTATCTATACTTGTTTAAAACAATTAAGGAATTAGTCAGCGAACTGATTGGTGTTAAAACTAAAAAAAATATAAAAACAACATTTATTGAAGTCTGGGATATGCTTTCTAAAATATCTGTAACATGGATTTTAGGATACTTCTTTTGGAACTCATTTAATCTTATAGCCTTTAAAATGCTCACCAATGACTTAGCAGGTAGATTTGGTTTTACTCTTAGTTTAGTTCGTGCAGGATATTCAATTGCAGAATCTATAGTTGCAAGCCAAACAACTATCTATGCGTCCTATATCAGTGCAGGGGAAGTTAAGCTAGCAAGAAGACAGTTTGAAAAATCAATGTATATATCTATGGCATTACTAATTTCGGGATATTTTTTATATATAGCCGTTTATAAGATATTGCCAGGATTATTTATTTTTGATAAAACGTTAAATTTAACTTATACGATAGAAATGTTTCTATATTTTGTTCTATTGCTACCTGTAACATCTCAGGCTAATTATTGTCGCTGTTTTAAAAATGAGCCATATTTTAAATTATCACTGTTTATGAATATTCAGGTGCCGATAGTTTTTTATCTAACATGTTATTATGTCGGTGAGCCTAACTTCATATATTTACTGCCATTTAGCATGTTGTCACTTATATGGTCTTGCTATATATATTATGATACTGAGAATAGATATAAAATTAAGTGCCGCCAAGAGAATATGAAATGAACGATTTAAAAAAGAGTGTAAGTATAAGTATTTTAATTTGTTGTTATAATAGCGAGTCTAGAATAAAACAAGTATTAAGTTCACTAGAAAAACAAAAAATATCAACGAATCTACTAGAGGTTATTATAATCGATAATGCTTCCTTAGATACGACTTATTCTGTTTCCACATCCTATATTGATAGTTTCCCGTTTAAACTTAGTGTTTTTAAAGAGCCTATTTCAGGATTGATGAATGCAAGAATTAGAGGAATAAAAGAGGCTAAAAATGATTTAATTATATTTGTTGATGATGATAATCTTCTTGATACAGATTACTGTTATAAGGCTCATCAGCTTTTTTCGGAAAAAACAGATATTGCGTTTGCAGGGGGAGAATCAAGGCTTCCACTGTATATATCACCTCCTACGTGGTTTGATAAATATTCTAAATGCTATGCTGTAGGGCCTCAATATAATGAGTCTCGATATCTTTGTGGTGCCGAAATATTATGGGGAGCAGGTTTAATCGTTAGAAGAGAGATGTTACTAACTATTATAAATTATGATTTTAAGTGCGTAGGAAGAAAAGGCAACATCCAATTGTCAGGCGATGATAGTGAGTTATGCTATCTTCTTATATTGAATGGTGGGATCGGATACTATTATTCTGAATTAAAATTACAGCATGCAATAGATACCTCAAGATTTAATATCGATAAGTTGTTGCAAGTTTATCGAGGCTTTGGTCAAAGCTTTCCTATACTAGTAAAATATAGAATGAGAATAGTGACTGGTAATAATCTAGGAAAAATAAAAAATATAATTTATTCAAATCGGAAGCTATTTGTTTTTTATTCATACATTCGCAGGTATGAGGCTATTTGTAGGGGCAATAAACTAATGATTGAATATTGGAATGGGTGCTTAAAAACATTAAATAATTTGCCTAATTAGTGGTGTGCTGATTTATCAAGATGACTTCGATTTCAATATGATTTACTATTAATGAGGCAAAATGGGGCAATCATTTTTTTTTCAAAATTTTAAAATAAGCATAATTACTATTGTATATAATGCGGCATCTGAGTTAAAAGAAACAATTGATTCAGTAAGATCGCAAAAGTATGCAGATATAGAATATGTCGTTATTGATGGTGATTCAAAAGATAATACTATTAAAATAATTCAAGCTAATACAGATATAATAAACATATGGATCAGTGAATCAGATAAAGGCATTTATGATGCAATGAATAAAGGTGTCAAGTTATGTTCGGGAGATTACATCATCTTTATGAATGCGGGCGATACCTTTTATGACCAGAATTCCATTGCAAATGCAATGTCACAGCCTAATATCCATATGTATGATGTAATCTATGGTGATTATAGCGTAATAAATGCATATAGAAGAAATGGACACCGGAAAGCAAAAGATATTAATGAGCTATGGAAGGGTATGCCAACATCTCATCAAGCAATGTTTTTTAAACGATTATCGAACACCCCAGTTATATATAATTTAGAGTCAGGGCTTGCGGCCGATCATGATCTAGTGGTTAGAAAATTCCTAGCTAATGAAAAATTTTTGCGTTTAGATAGTATACTAATTGCAAATTATTCTGGAGGCGGAATTTCCGATAAAAAAAGAACGGATGTGTATCGTTCTTTATATAAAAATTCAAAACTACTTAATAAAAATCACTTTCAACTATCTTCCTATTATGGTTATATGTTTTTAAGAACATTAATAAGAACGACTATTTTAAATGTTTCCCAGTATTTTAAAAGATAAATTCATATGATTAGTTTTGGCTAATGTAGCATCTATTAAACAAAAATAAATTAAAAGTGCCAACTATAATGTCATATAATAAATTTGCTCACATACTGATTTTTATTGGAATAGCGATTACTCCATTACTTAATTCATCAGAAGTAATTGCATTATTTACAAGAAGCAGTTCTAATAATATTAACCTAAATGTAACCATACTAACATCTATTTACTTAAAGATATTTAAGGATATTGTTTTTTCTCTTATATTCGTTGTGTTCTTACTAGCTGTTGCTTATGGGAGAAGTTTAAAAAAATTTCAAATATCCTTCCTTTATATAGTTATTTTCCTTATGGGAGGGGCATTGTTAAACTCCATGTTTTATTATCCCTTTCCCATTTTACTCTCCGGCATCAGATTTCTATTTCCATTGCTTGTTTTCGTTGCCATATATCGTGAAATAGATACTGAAACAATGTTGAATATAACTAACATAATTAATTATGTTTTTATATTTCATTTGGTTATGCAGATTATTGAGTTTTTCTTCTCTGGTGACTACTACGGAATTTTTCTGGGAAGTTATGCATTACGTAATCCTGGTGTGTTTTTAATTCCTTCATCAGGGGCGATATTCTCACTTTGCGCGTATATATTTATGTATTACTTTGGCCAGAGTAATAAGATATTTTTGTTCTCTAGTGTTTTGTTAAGTGTTCTTCTTACAACTAGTGTTACAGGGTTAGGTATTTTTATTTTCATTTCTCTATTCCAGATCTTTCGGCATTTTCGATTTTCACCTTTTCTAGCTTTATCGACAGTTCTTATCATTATTATTATCAGCGCTCCTGCTATATTTGAACTTATCAGGCATTTTGGACGCGGTGATGATTTAATAAAAATATCTGGTGGCACTAGATTAAATATATTTCTGGATGAGTTAAAATTAGAAAACTATATATCTAATAAATTTGGATCTGCAACAAATACTGGTCATTTGGTTGGGTTAGCTTTTGGGCTGAAAGGAACTGAAATTGCGGATTCTACATATGCTAGTATGATTATGAATCTAGGATATATTGCCCTTGTAATTTACACTGGTTTCTTAAGTTACTTAATATATTCAGGTCTTCGATATAAAAATGATTTTTTATTTTTAATTTCAATATTTACTTTCCTGATTTCGTTTTCAACCATATGGCTTGAGTTATATCCAATAAATCTTTTGATTATAATTGCCATCTCGTACTGCTTAAATTATCAACTGTCAGCGGACAACGGTATGGATATAAAATCATCTAATAATAAGTGATAATTATGAAAGTTTGCGTTATTTCGTTTTCAGATAATAGAGGTGGGGCAGCTAAAGCGGCAAATCGTCAAGTTAAGGCAATAAAAAAATACTGTCCTGACTGGTCTGTTAATTTTCTTGTAGCAGAAAAAATCAGTAACGATGATTCGATCATAGGGCCTAATAAACTAGATAAAACAATCCATTTTTTTCTTAGAGTAATGTCATTTTTAATAACAAAGCTACAAATAACTAAAAATAAGTCCAAACACTCATTAAATATCTTTAGTTCTCGACATGTAATTAATTCAATTGATTATAGTTCTGATGTAATCCACCTTCACTGGTTCAATAATGATACTATCTCACTTAGTAAGTTAATGGGAATACTATCTGAATATAAAGGCAAGATTGTAATAACAATGCATGACGATTGGCTATTTTGTGGTTTAGAGCACTCATCTTATGAGAGTGTTAGGTTTATTGATGGCTATCATGCTAACAATAGTGATAATTTACTGCTGGATCTAGATAGAGCTATTTTCAATAAAAAATTAAAAATAAAATCTCTTTTAGAAAGGAAAAAAGTCATTTTAACGACTCCATCTTTATGGATGTTAAAGCGAGCATCTAGTAGCTTATTATTACGTAATGCCAATTTAAAATATGTTCCTAATATTATTGATTGCGACTTATTTAAACCATATCCTAAATTAGGATGTCGCCATAAGTTAGAAATATCAAATGAGAGTTTTGTTATATCCTTCGGTGCTGTTGGTGGAGTGTCAAATCCACTCAAGGGGTATGATCTTTTGATTCGTGTTTTAAATCATCTCAACAAAAACTATACAGAAATGAAATGCGTTGAATTACTTGTTTTTGGTGGAGATACCCAATGCAAAGAAAGCCTTTGTGGTTTCAATATTACTTATACTGGTGTGATTGAGTCGACAGAAGATATGGCAATGCTATATTCATCAGCTGATTTGGTTTTAGTTCCTTCTCTAATCGAATCTTTTGGTCAGGTTGCCGCAGAGAGTTTAGCTTGTGAGACCCCTGTGATTGCATTTGATAATTCTGGAGTCTCGGAGGTTATTAGGGATAATGGTGGTATTATTATAGATGCATTCGATATTGAAGAATTTAGTAAGAGTATATTTTCATTTTACTCATTATCAGAGCTTGAACGTAGATCTATGGGCAGGAAAGGTAGACTGGCAATGATAAAAAAATATAGCCCGGAAACTGTATCTGCAAAATGGAAGGATGTTTACTGTGATGATAACAAATAAATATTAAAATCTGTTGTTAATAAGATTTTTTCAAAACACTACTAATACACTGATGTGTATAGTGCTATTGATTTCCATCAAGTGTGGAATGTGAATTATTGTTGGGTGATTATAACATTATGAAAAAAGCATTAATTACTGGTGTTACCGGTCAAGATGGCTCTTATTTAGTAGAGTTGCTATTGAGCAAAGGATATGAGGTTCATGGTATTAAACGCCGTTCATCTTCTTTTAATACCAGCCGTATTGATCATATTTATCAAGACCGCCATGAAGAAAATCCTCGTTTCTTTTTACATTATGGCGATTTAACTGATACGTCGAATCTAGTTCGACTTATCCAGGAAATTCAACCGGATGAAATTTATAATTTGGGGGCCCAGTCCCATGTGGCAGTTTCATTTGAATCGCCAGAATACACTGCGGATGTTGATGCTATGGGTACACTGCGCTTACTAGAGGCTATTCGTATCAATGGTCTCGAAAAGAAGACTCGTTTCTATCAAGCTTCAACTTCAGAGCTTTATGGTTTAGTGCAAGAAACCCCACAACGTGAAACAACACCATTCTACCCGCGCTCTCCTTATGCTGTGGCTAAAATGTATGCTTACTGGATTACAGTAAACTATCGCGAATCATATGGCATGTATGCTTGTAATGGCATCTTATTTAACCATGAGTCTCCTCGTCGTGGTGAAACATTTGTTACTCGGAAAATTACTCGAGCTGTTGCAAATATTGCATTAGGTCTGGAAAAATGCCTTTATCTAGGCAATATTGACTCACTGCGGGATTGGGGTCATGCAAAAGATTACGTGCGCATGCAATGGATGATGTTGCAACAAGACAAACCAGAAGATTTTGTTATTGCTACTGGCAAGCAAATTACTGTTCGTGAGTTTGTGCGTATGTCGGCGAGAGAAGCTGGGATTGAATTGCAGTTTAGTGGTGAAGGTGTTGAAGAGATTGCTACTGTTGTTGCAGTTAATGGTAGCCATGCATCTTCAGTTAACATTGGGGATGTCATTGTTCGCATAGACCCACGTTATTTCCGTCCTGCTGAAGTTGAAACATTGCTAGGTGATCCAACGAAAGCTAAGAAAATATTGGGTTGGGTGCCTGAAATTACCGTCGAAGAAATGTGCGCAGAAATGGTTGCTAGCGATTTAGAACAAGCTAAGCAATATGCACTGTTAAAAGCTAACGGCTTTGACGTATCCATTTCATTGGAGAGTTAATAACGTGGATAAGAAACGCGTATTTGTCGCTGGGCATCGTGGTATGGTGGGTTCTGCCATTGTACGTCAACTTGAAAAACGCAACGATATTGAATTGATTGTTAGGACTCGAACTGAACTCGAACTCATGTCCCAATCAGCGGTACAAGAATTTTTTGCCTCCGAAAAAATTGATGAAGTCTACTTAGCGGCTGCAAAAGTAGGAGGAATTCAGGCGAATAATAATTATCCGGCAGAGTTTATCTACGAAAATTTAATGATTGAATGTAATATCATTCATGCGGCTCACCTAGCTGACATTCAGAAGCTATTGTTTTTGGGTTCATCCTGCATCTATCCAAAATTTGCTGTACAACCAATGACAGAGGAAACTCTGTTGACCGGTGTTTTGGAACCGACTAATGAACCTTATGCAATTGCTAAAATTGCGGGTATTAAACTGTGTGAATCTTATAATCGACAATATGGCCGCGATTATCGCAGTGTTATGCCAACTAACCTTTATGGTGAAAATGATAATTTTCATCCCGAAAACTCCCATGTTATTCCTGCCTTATTGCGTCGCTTCTATGAAGCTAAAATGCGTGATGATAAAGAAATGGTTGTGTGGGGAACGGGCAAACCAATGCGTGAGTTTCTACATGTAGATGATATGGCTGCTGCCAGTGTGCATGTTATGGAGCTGTCTGATCAAATTTATCAAGCTAATACTCAACCGATGCTTTCTCATATTAACGTTGGTACGGGGGAGGATTGCACCATCCGCGAATTGGCAGAAACTATGGCTAAAGTGATCGGTTTTAGCGGTAATTTAGTCTTTGATTCGACTAAGCCAGACGGAGCTCCTCGAAAACTGATGGACGTAAGCCGTCTGGCTAAGTTGGGCTGGCACTATCAGATCTCGCTTGAGAAAGGTTTAATGATGACTTACCAATGGTTCTTGGAGCATCAGAATAATTTCAGAAAATAATATAGTCTGATATGAATTATCCTTTGGTAACTACTGATAGAGATCTTATTGATCAGTTCCTGGCTATAAGCTAATAATCAGGTCTATTTCAAGTACCAAATTCTATTTTCACGATAGGACGTAATTGCTTATGCTATTACCTGTAATTATGGCTGGAGGTGCTGGTAGCCGTTTATGGCCATTATCCCGAGCTCTTTATCCTAAGCAATTCTTAGCGCTCACATCAGATTCGACGATGCTACAAGAAACCCTATTGCGCTTAGAAGGCCTTCCACATCTTGCACCACTAGTCATTTGCAACGAAGATCATCGCTTCATTATTGCTGAACAGTTACGTCAGAAGGGTCTGGTTCATAGCGGAATAGTACTAGAGCCAGTTGGGCGTAATACTGCGCCAGCTATAGCACTAGCAGCGTTGCATGCAACCATGGATGGAGAAGATCCTCTGTTGCTGGTCTTAGCGGCTGATCACGTAATTCAGGATAAGCCAGCATTTATTCGTGCAGTCCAATGTGCTGAACCGCTTGCAAATGCGGGGAAACTGGTCACTTTTGGTATCGTACCGAATAGCCCAGAAACAGGATATGGATATATTCGTCATGGAGGGCAGGTTGCTGATGGTGCTTATAAGGTTGCTGCTTTTGTTGAAAAGCCTGACCTGACGACAGCAGAACAGTATTTATCTTCGGGCAACTATTATTGGAATAGCGGCATGTTTGTATTTAAAGCATCTCGCTACTTAGAAGAGTTAGGATTGCATCGCCCTGATATTTTGGCTGCCTGTAAGCGAGCAATAGCGGGTCAACATGCAGATTTAGACTTTATCCGTATCAATAAAGAGGCTTTCTCTAGTTGCCCTGACGAGTCTATTGATTATGCTGTGATGGAAAAAACGTGTGATGCAGTCGTAGTCCCAATGGATGCACAATGGAGTGATGTTGGGTGCTGGTCAGCTCTTTGGGAGATTAATGCTAAAGATGATCACGGGAATGTAATACGTGGTGATGTATTAATGGAAGATACGAACAACAGTTACGTATATTCCCAAAATAGACTCGTTGCAACTGTAGGAATTAACGAGTTAGTCATTGTTGAAACTAAAGATGCTATTTTAGTTGCTCATAAAGATAAAGTACAAAACGTCAAAGAGATTGTTGGACAGCTTAAACTTGAATCTCGATGTGAATATCTACAGCACCGAGAAGTGTACCGCCCTTGGGGATCACACGATGCTATAGCTGAGGGGGTTCGTTACCATGTTCAGCATGTAACCGTGAAACCGGGCCAACGGATAGCGACTCAGATTCATTACCACAGAGCTGAACATTGGATTGTAGTTTCTGGTATTGCTAAAGTTCATTATGGTAATGAAACTTATCTCGTTAATGAAAATGAATCTACTTATATACCTGTTGGTGTCGCACACTCTATTGAAAACCCAGGAAAGATTCCTTTGGAAATAATAGAAGTCCATACAGGAAACTACCTTTCAGAGAATGATGTAGAACGAATTGATAATTTAGGTGTAGGGTATTAAGTATGAAAGTAAGCATTATTACCGCTACATATAATAGCGAGAAGACAATATCTGATACTTTATTATCTTTAGAAAATCAAACTTATAGAGATATTGAATATATCATTGTTGATGGTGCATCAAAGGATCGTACATTAACTGTTATTAATCAGGACTCAACACGAGTTACTAAAGTTATTAGTGAGCCTGATGATGGTATTTATGATGCACTGAATAAAGGAATTGATGCCGCAACAGGTGATATTGTTGGTTTTTTACATTCTGATGATTTATTTGCTTATCCAGATGTCTTGACAGATATCGTGGCAATTTTCGAAAAAAAACAATGTGACGCTGTATATGGTGATTTGCAATATGTCGCAAAAAATGATTTAACTAAAGTCATTAGGTGTTGGGAAAGTGGTTTTTTTAACCATAGAAAAATGAAATATGGTTGGATGCCTCCTCATCCTACATTTTATATGAAACGAGACCTTTATGTGAGCTTGGGGGGATTTGATTTGAATTATAAAATATCAGCTGATTATGATTCTCTCACTCGTTATATAATTAATCATCAAATTAAAATATCCTATTTGCCTAAAGTTCTTATTAAGATGAGAGTCGGAGGGATTAGTAATCGTTCATTTAGAAGTATGTTATTAAAGTCTAAAGAAGATATTAAAATAATGAGAGTGCGCGGGCTGTTTTGGCCTGTTTCATTGTTATGCAAGAACTTATCTAAATTCCCCCAGTTTATAAAGTGATAACATGTCTAAACTAACCTGTTTCAAAGCTTATGATATTCGTGGCCGACTAGGTGATGAATTAAATGAAGATATAGCTTATCGTATAGGTCGTGCTTATGGTGAGTTTGCTAAACCTAAGAAGGTTGTAGTTGGTGGTGATGTTAGATTAACTAGTGAAAATCTTAAGTTAGCTTTGAGCAAAGGCTTGCAGGATGCGGGAACTGATGTTTTTGATATTGGTTTATCAGGCACGGAAGAAATGTATTTTGCTACCTTCCATCTTGGAGTTGATGGTGGTATCGAAGTCACTGCTAGCCATAATCCAATAGATTACAACGGAATGAAACTTGTTCGTGAGGATTCTAGGCCCATCAGTGGAGATACAGGATTGCTGGATATTCAATATTTAGCTGAGCAGAATGAATTTCCAATCGTAGATAGTAATAAAATAGGTAGTTATAAAAAGATATCTATTCTTGATGAGTATATCGATCATTTAATTAGTTATATATCTCCACCTAATTTTAAGCCTTTAAAATTAGTGATTAACAGTGGTAATGGTGCTGCTGGTCATGTTATTGATGCATTGGAAAAACGGTTTTCTGAATTAACTATTCCGATAACTTTGATAAAAATAAATCATGAACCAGATGGGACATTCCCTAATGGTATCCCAAATCCATTATTACCTGAGTGTCGGCAAGATACCACTGATGCCGTTTTAGCATATGGCGCGGATATGGGGATTGCTTTTGATGGTGACTTTGATCGTTGTTTTTTCTTTAATAACAAAGGTGAATTTATCGAGGGATACTATATTGTTGGACTTTTAGCCGAGAGCTTTTTGCAGAAAAATGCTGGCGCTAAAATTATTCATGATCCTCGTTTGAGTTGGAATACTATAGATATAGTTAATACCTTAGGTGGGAAACCTATAATGTCCAAAACCGGACATGCGTTTATTAAAGAACGTATGCGAAAAGAAGATGCAGTTTATGGTGGTGAAATGAGTGCTCATCATTATTTTCGCGATTTTTCTTATTGTGACTCAGGAATGATTCCATGGTTGCTTATCTCTGAAATTATATCCGTCAAAGGGAAAAGTCTGGAACAATTAGTTAAAGAGCGTATGCTCGCTTACCCTGCATCTGGAGAAATAAACTCTAAGTTAATCGATCCAATCTCTGCAATAGCAAGAGTTCGTTCTGCATATGAAGATAGAGCTATTAGTATTAATGAAATTGATGGGATTAGTATGGAGTTTTCTGAGTGGCGATTTAATTTGCGCAGCTCAAACACCGAGTCTGTTGTACGATTAAATGTTGAATCAAAGCGTGATAAACAGCTAATGGAAATAGAAACATCGAATATTTTAAGAATATTAAGGAAGTGATTTTTTATAACTATATGACTTAATACAGTACTATCAGAAATGATAGTATAGAAAATACTAGAATAAATTACTTTTAACTTGTCCGGATGTTTTAATAATAGTGTATAGCTGAGTGCTGAGCAAGCCCTAAACTTGCTAAGAGAAAGTTGGGCTGGTAAGCGAAAAAGGATTTATCTGACATACTTCAAAATGCCTGAGATGGTAAAATCTGCATCAGAACAGCTATAACTGATAGCTCTTTCTTCGTAATTAATAGTTACTACTCTAATAGAAATGGATAAAATTGATGAATGGCAGATCTATAGATGATAAGAAGTTATCTTCCTTTGAGCAATATAAGTTATCTTCTAATAAGGATGAAATAGATCTCATAGAACTAGTATCTATTGTGTTAAATTCATATAAGTCAGTTGTTTTTATTACCCTAGCGTTTGTTTTTTTTGGGGGGTGTACTATATTTTTCTCTCCAAAAAACTGGGTCAGTTCTGCGGCTGTTTCTCTCCCTTCCGATCTTCAACTTCAATCTCTAGAAACTGTAAATACCTCACTGTTGTTATTAAATATTGATATTAATATTAGTCAAGAGGATGTTTTTGGGGTATTTAGAAAGTATTACTCATCTCAGGATCTATTTAATAAGTACTTAGATACTCTGAAGGTTAAGCCGGTAGGGAGTGTGTCGGTTACAGGAATTGTTACAGATAAAAATGCTTATATTCTCAGTTACAATTCTAGTATAGATTCTGGTATGAAAGAAATATTGTCTGGCTACATTGATTATGTTAACAGACAAGTGAGTAATAATATAAATTATAATATTGAACTTATATTAGATACTTCCAAAAAAACAGCGAATGAAGAGTATCAGCTTGCTTTACAGCAAGCTGAAAATGAGCAGAAGGTTAAAATACAACGATTGGAATATGCTGCGTTAATAGCTAAAGCCGCTGGATTGCAAAAACCAATTAACAATGAGTTTGAGAGTCTTGATAAAATTTCGAGTTATCCTATTTCATTGGGTTATGATGCATTAGATAAGCAATTAGAAATTGAAAAATCAATATCAGATCTAACGACAATTAATGCTGAGTTACTTAATAAAAAACTCTATCTAGATAAAATTAATGCACTTCAGCCAGTGATCATTCATCTTGATGCATTCGAATATTTACAGTTCCCTTCTGAACCAGTGCAGCAAGATGCTAAAAAGCGTCTTCTCACAATAATTATATTTGGCTTTATTGGCTTTGTTAGTTCTATTGGATTTGTCTTGGTTCGTCATTATATTCGTGAACGACAGGCTGCATTACTTAAATTGCCGAACGAATAATATCTTTGCTTTATCCTCTTCATGATTAGGGCGATGGTGTAGTTTAAGCCATCGCCCTTTCTGTTTTTGTGACCTCTTTGTATTAGTCCTATTCCCCAGAGAACTTCCAACCGATTTTGTAATATTTCCGTTACTGACATACCTCACATTTTGTTTGGAGAGTAGTCAAAAAGACTAAAGCAAACCTCGGTTCTGTGTTCCAAAGATTTCATCCCGCCATATTTCGATTCCAGTTATAGTCACTGGCTTTCGACACACCACTCTCGTAGCAAATATTCCCCCACATGTTAGTCACCTGAAACTTCCTCTAAGGCCGCAGAATATTAATTGTCGTAACACGAAGCTACAGCATAAAACCACTGCTAACTGATTGTATTTTAATCAGGTAATGATGGGGTGTGGTATGGGAAATCTAGGTGAGGCAATAAGTTATGTACAAAATTAGTACAAATAAATGGCGGTTTTTCCATATCTATGATTAGTTAATACTACTAACTAAAGGTAATTTTTGGAAATAACCTGTCGATTTATGAATTTATGGCTAAGCTTTACCTTGTAAAATGTCAGTGCATTGGCTGCTGTGAGCCAAGGGCGGTAGCGTTCTATTAGTCTCCCCAGTGTCAGGATTGTTTGATTTCACTCATAAACGATTGGCACGGTTGTCTAAAATTTTTTGGGGAATTTGACACGACAAAAACGTTCCACACTGTCTCTGGCACAATCCATATCCGTGATTTGATATTATTGTTGCTACAGCACGAGAGCTTCATATCTCATGATGACAATCTCAGAATTTGCCATGAATCTTTTAAGATCAAAGTACGATTGGGACTAAAATGAAAAAAGCGCTAATAACAGGGATTACTGGTCAAGATGGTTCCTACCTTGCTGAATTTTTACTAAGTAAGGGTTATGAAGTTCACGGAATAAAACGCCGAGCATCCTCCTTTAATACCAGTCGTGTTGATCATATTTATCAAGATCGCCACGAAACCAATCCTCGCTTCTTTTTGCACTATGGTGACTTGACTGATAGCTCTAATCTCATTCGGCTAATTAAAGAAATTCAGCCAGATGAAATTTATAATTTAGGCGCTCAGTCCCATGTGGCCGTTTCTTTTGAATCTCCTGAATATACTGCTGATGTTGATGCTATGGGAACGTTACGCCTTCTTGAAGCCATTCGTATTAACGAATTAGAAAAAAAGACGCGTTTCTATCAGGCATCGACATCCGAGCTTTATGGACTAGTACAAGAAATCCCGCAAAAAGAGACTACTCCCTTTTACCCCCGTTCACCTTATGCTGTGGCAAAATTATATGCTTACTGGATTACGGTTAATTATCGTGAGTCCTATGGGATTTATGCATGTAACGGCATTTTATTTAATCATGAGTCACCACGCCGTGGTGAGACTTTTGTTACCCGCAAGATCACTCGTGCTATTGCTAATATTGCACAGGGTTTGGAACACTGTCTCTACTTGGGGAATATCGATTCCCTGCGAGATTGGGGACATGCAAAAGATTATGTGCGGTTGCAATGGATGATGTTGCAGCAGGATCAACCGGAAGATTTTGTTATTGCTACCGGTAAACAAATTACAGTGCGTGAGTTTGTTTGTATGTCTGCCAAAGAAGTTGGTATTGAACTCGAATTCAGTGGTGTTGGCATTAATGAGATTGCTACCGTCAAATCACTTTCAGGTAATCATTCACCGTTTGTAAAAGTAGGGGATATTATTGTTCGTATCGATCCTCGTTATTTTCGTCCAGCTGAAGTTGAAACGTTATTGGGCGATCCATCCAAAGCGAAGTGTAAATTAGGTTGGGTACCAGAGATTACGGTAGAGGAAATGTGTGCGGAAATGGTTGCCAGTGATTTACAACAGGCAAAACAGCATGCTTTGTTGAAAGCCAATGGCTTTGATGTCTCCATATCTTTAGAGAGATAATTGCGATGAATGAAAAATGTTTGTTTGTCTCGGGTCATCATGGAGTGGTAATACCTGCTGTTGTTTGCCGACTAGTCAATGTACAAGATATTTAATAAGTGCTAGCTATATTTCTTCTGGCATCATTCATGTTATTGGTAATGCTGAATTAGCTCCATTTTTGTTTGTGTGTAAGCATTTAAATTAAAATGGTTTTATAGGACTAGAAAAGTCAGGAGTAAGTTTTTAAGCCCTGGGTTTTTTACTGAGTAGGTTTTGAATAAATATAACTATTACTCTTGAGTATTCCTGTTGATGAAACCTATTTCCATAATGTGATTTATTTAATAGGGCGGTTTTATTTAATTATTTCCTATATTCAGACTAAATGTTTGAAGTGCAAACCCTCGACACCAAATATGAATCATTCCAACGAAGACAATAATATCAGTTTTCAAAGCACCGCTGGGTGTCTGATTGGAGTAAACTAAATTGTTTTTATCTCTTTGGCGCCATCGCAGTTTGGTTATTGAACTGACAAAACGAGAGTTTTCCGGAAAATATCGTGGCTCTTTCGGGGGGGCTATTTGGTCTCTGATACAGCCTCTATTTATGCTTGCAGTTTATACCGTTGCCTTTGGTGTTATTCTCAAAGCAAGATGGGGATTTTCTGGTTCGACGGTGGACTATGCCCTTATGCTATTTGCAGGTTTGATTGTTTTTAATCTATTTTCTGAAGTTCTTACTAAATCAACAATGCTGATTGTCGGGCAACCCAACTTTGTCAAAAAGGTGGTTTTTCCTTTGGAGTTGCTGCCCGTAATTACGGTGTTCACAGCATTGGTTCATGCTTTTATTGGTATTGCTGTATGGTTGGTAGGATATCAGTTGCTGATAGGTACACCAAAGCTGACGATACTATATTTCCCTCTGGTTTTATTCTGTTTTTTGCCGGTTTTATTAGGTGTGGGATGGCTACTTTCATCGATTGGAGTGATTTTTCGTGATATTAGCCAGATAACTAGCATGCTTAATCATGTATTACTTTTTTTGACCCCAATTTTTTTTAGTATTGAAGCCGCCCCCCCCTTGTTACAAAAATTTCTGCTGTTAAATCCATTGACCTTTATTGTCGAACAATTCCGCCTGATCTTGTTTTATGGAGAAATACCTATGTTCAATGGCCTGGCTATATATTTTGTGTTGGCAACGCTATTTGCCTGGCTCTCGTTTATGTTGTTCAGACGTTTGCGTCCCAACTTTGCAAACATGGTGTAAATGATGACCAATGTCGCCATTTCAGTTCGTAATGTCAGTAAATGTTACCGTGTATTTGATGATCAACGCTCTCGATTGCTACACGCTATTTGGCCCAAATATGTAAATGGCATGCAAGATGTTTGGGCCTTGAAAGATATTAACTTTGAGGTACAGCGGGGGGAAGCTATTGCGCTTATCGGCCGCAATGGTGGTGGCAAAAGTACTCTGCTTGAAATATTGACAGGCACGCTGACGCCCACGACAGGAGAGGTCAATGTCAACGGCCGCGTCTCCGCCTTGTTGGAACTCGGTAGTGGTTTTAATCCTGAATATTCAGGAAGGGATAACGTCATATTAAATGGTTTGCTATTGGGATTAAGCAAACAGGAAATAGTGGAGCGTTTTGATGAAATTGAGGCTTTTGCAGAAATAGGTACGGCTATTGAACGGCCTGTCAAAACCTATTCCAGTGGCATGATGATGCGTTTGGCTTTCTCGGTACAAGTCCTTTGTGAACCGGATATTCTCATTATTGATGAAGCACTTAGTGTGGGAGATTTTTTCTTTCAGCAAAAGTGTTTTAGCTATATTCGGGGGTTGCGTACTAAAGGCGTTACGCTGCTATTCGTTTCACATGATATGGGTACAGTGCGGGATCTGTGTAGCCATGCACTCTATCTGCAACAAGGGCAGTTGGTGTGGAATGGCGAGGTTAATGCGGCAATTCAGCGCTATCTTGGTGGGGAGTCATCGGTGAAAACGTCGGTGGATACAGTATGTCCCCCAGACAATCTCATATCTGCAAAAGATCTTAGCTCAGAAAACCCATGGGGAAACGTGGCCTTATGGCAGAGAGCAAGAAGGGCGGATCAGATGACACAAATTGTGGCCGTTGTGATAGAGGATATTGTCGGTAATGCCACACAGGTGATACGACTCGGAGAAACACTACGTTTGATAGTGTGGTATCAGGCCAACGAAGTTGGGCCCGTGCATGTTAGCGTGCTGATAAAAAATGCTTATGAACAACTGGTTAATTGCACCAGTTCTTACACGTTAGGCATCCCAATGCTGGCGAGTACTGGCTGTCATCTTGCTACTTTTACGCTTGATCTTGACTTCAATCTTGAGGCTGGACAGTACTCGCTCATGGTCAGTTTAGGGGTGATCGGTGAGCAGCCCAATCAAGGGACGATACTGGATGAAACACCTTATTTGGGACCATTAACTGTCCGTTGGGACTATTCAGTCGATATTCCACCATTTTTAGGCATGTTCGGAGTGCCAGTTCGTGCCAATTCTCCTGTGCTTTACCAAGAAGAGATTTAGTCGTTATGGATATTCCAAAAAATATGGGATTTACATAGTTCTGCTTTTCCAAAATAGTTGGTTTATCTGCGGACATCCTTTTTGCATTATTACCGCCTAAGAGATTCTTAATACCAGATTTTTATCTGGTACGAGAGAGGTTAGTGTAACGCGGAGAAAAATGGAGAGTGTCTTCACGATTTTTTATTGAATAAGTGGTGTAGACTTTGAACTATTATCTAAATATGTGTCAATACTGTCTTTTCCTCGCCACTCACTAATAATCATGTACCCGATGGTCGGTAGAAACTAAAAGGTATATTTAAGAAAATGGAAAATTCTTGGGGGCTCTATGGGAGCGGTAAATTTCTCTATTGATCCAAATTTGGTTAGCATATTAAAGAAGGCAATTCCGCTGGATATTTTTGTCGAAACAGGAACTTTCAAGGGAGATACTATTGAGTCGGTTCGGGATCAGTTCAGCGAGATCTATTCTGTAGAATTATCACGTGAATATTATGATACGGCAGTACAACGTTTTGATGGCGATGTGCACATAAATTTGGTTCATTCGGACTCTCCTTCGGCAATGCAGGTGTGGGGACCAAAATTAAGTGAGCAATCGGTGTTGTATTTTCTTGATGCACATTGGTGCGCTGCAGAAAATACAGCGAGTATCTCGTCTCAGTGCCCATTGCTGGAAGAAATAAAAGCGATTGGCAGACTCAATATTGAAAGTGTTATTGTTATTGACGATGCCCGTTTATTTCTGGCTCCACCATTAGCACCGCACGAAATATCTCAATGGCCTAGTTTTCATCAGATTGTTTCTAGTCTCCTTTCAATGAGTTGCAATCATGAATTAATGGTTGTTAATGATGTCATTGTTTTTTATCCCAAACAGTCCAACATTGCGATGCAAAATTACGCACAAACTTACGGGATCGATTGGCTGATAGCAGCACAAAGTATTCGTAATGAATGGTTGGCAGAGGCTGAGAAAAAGGAGCATGTGATACAGCAACTGAGTCAATCTTTATCTGACAAAGATATTCTGCTTGAAAAGCAATATAAAACAATTCATGCTTATCGTGCTGCATATGGCAGCCTTGCCCTGCTTGGGCCTGTTGCTCGAGTCATTCGTAGACTATATGAAATAGCCAGACCTCGATTAGGTAATCTTAATCAATATGCACCTAGGGAAATGAGTATCGGGCTTTATCAAACAAATAAAAATCTTAATTACTACCCATTAATCTCAATCGTGACACCTTCATACAATCAAGGTGAATTTATTGAGAGAACAATTACCAGCATCCTCGATCAGCAATATCCCAAGTTAGAGTATTACGTTCAGGATGGTGGTTCAACAGACCGTACTGTCGAGGTACTGAAGCAATATCAGGCTAGACTTTCTGGCTGGGCTTCGGAACCAGATAGCGGACAATCGCAAGCCATCAATCGCGGGTTATCGAAAACCAGTGGTGAAATTATGGCTTGGCTCAATTCCGATGATTTACTGTTGCCGGGCGCTTTGCATGTCGTGGCTGATTATTTTAACCGCCATCCAGACATTGATGTTGTATATGGTAACCGATTGCTGATAGACGAAAACGATAAGGAAATTGGCCGCTGGATCCTACCGGGACATAATAATGAAGTCTTATCGTGGACAGATTATGTCCCACAAGAAACCTTATTTTGGCGGCGAAGTATCTGGGAGAAAGCCGGTGGTGAAATTGATGAGTCATTCCGTTTTGCCATGGATTGGGATCTATTAGTGCGCTTTAGGGATGCTGGTGCCCACTTTGGGCATATTGACCAATTCTTGGGCGCATTCAGGATTCATGCATCTCAGAAAACATCATCTGAAATAAATGAAGTCGGTCATCAAGAAATGGACCGAATCCGTATGCGTGTTCTGGGTTCAGTTCCGGATCAGAAAGCGATCCGTAAAGCTATTTTCCCCTACTTGATTAAACACATCGCGATGGATATGAATTACCGAATTAGAACCCGGTTGGGAATGAAAGTATAAAAACAGTTTTCCCTTTTATCGTTGGCACGTTGCAAAACAGAATTAAGGAAAATGCTTATTATGTCTGCTTTCTTATTTACCTTGGGTATTTTTGCCTTCTGGGCGATGCTTGGTTATGCAGTTATTACGGTTTTTCAGCCTCGATTACGCATACTTCAAGGGATATTAATATCACCAGCCGTTGGTATCGCTGTTACCGTACTCGCTGTTTTTTTTATTAATCGGGCTGGAATTCCAGTTAAAGATTTTGGTCGATGGTTACTTATCTCCTTTGCCGTTATTTCAATTATCGTATTCGTTATAAAAAGGCCAATTTTTCCATTTAAAAAATTGCTCCCATTTATTGGCATCCTGTTAGCGGCCCTCATTCTCAATGCCTGGCCGATGTTCAGTTATGGATTCAATTGGGCTAGTTTTGCCAACGATGACATGGCTAATTATGCGCTAGCGGCACAACGTTTCCTCAATCATGGTTTTTTTGAGCAGCCTAACTTTGATGATTTGCTAGCGGGAAAAGATTATTCCTTAATGTACTGGTTTATGCATGTTCGGGATGGTGTCCGCTCAGGTAGTGAATTGATGCTGGCTGTGGTGTGGGCGTTTTCAGGCTTAAATGCACATCAAATCTTTATGCCAGTCATTATGGCTTTGCATCTAGCGCTACTGACGGTAACCGGAGCAATGGTGTCAGGCTGGGGGTACTCCAGAAGAGTGGCCTTGATCGCTGTATCACTGATAGCAATTTCGCCAATGTCATCATTTGGCGCAATTTATCAGTTGATTGGCCAGGAAGGTGGGTTGGTTTTGCTGGGTGCTGCCATCACCCTGATGTGTCGTCCTTACTCGCTCAGGCCGGTCATTACTCGTGCTTGGGGGCTAATTCCTGCTGTTGCAGTCTTTTCAGGGCTATTTGTTTGGTATCCAGAGCTGCTGCCATTTTTAGGTCTGGGATGGATACTCTACACTTACTTGTTACTACGCCGGAGCAAAGAGAAAGCCGTAAAGGTTATTATTCCAGCGATGGTGATTGGCATTTTTGTGCTGATGGTGCTGAACAAATATGTATTAGCGGCCTTAACGTTTATGTTCATACAATCGACCACTGGTATGGCATCGAGTGATCCGAGTGGATTTTCATTCCCTAATTATATGGTTCCTGGCGGTATTGCAGTACTGTGGGGATTAATACCAACTACAAGTATTCTAGAACCTTCTCTCTCCATCGCAATTGCTGGTGGTCTGTTGCTTACCTACTGGATTGTGTGTCGGATCATGCCAAGTCAGATAAAACAGGGAATGGTTCCGGTTAGTTTCTTATCGATTATGGTATTGTTGGGGGGGACCCTGTTCTTCCGTAACAACGATTTTGGTCTTTTTAAATTAGCAATGTATATCCAGCCTTTCTTGGTAGGAGTGGTAGCTATAGCTCTTGCAGCATGGAAATTTAGGAAAACGTCATTTTTGATAATTCCATTTTCAGCAACAATATTTATTTCAATGATGGCTTCCAATATTTACTTTACCAGTAAGAGTACTGGTGAGAATTCAGCAGGGGAATTCATTGAAATACGGAATGTATCCAAGGAAAAGGTTTTTCAGCAACTCCAAACACTATTTAACTCACCGCAGCTGATGGCAGATGAATATATATCTAGTATAGATAATGTTGTATTGGCAAAGCTTATGGTACTGTACTCACAGGGGAGAAGTGTAATTTTTCCGAGCAGAGATTATTTTATCCGCATTATAAATACAAAAAAAGAAGAGAGTGTAAACAAAAAAGAAGCAAAATATGAAAGTGAGCGATTCCGCGAGTATCAAATCGAAACTAATTCAAAAATAAATAGATTCCTTATACCTGCGGGTAATGAGAGGTTACTCTCTAGGCCTTTGATCGCTTCCGCCGCAAAGCAAAACATTTTTAATGGCAGGGATTCAACTGATGGACAGGGCTATTTCGAGCTGATACCTTCTCCTCTGAATTATCTTATATTCATACACTCAGAGCTAGGCAATCACTATTATCATTCAGATGATCGTAAAAAAACAGCGTTTTACACGTTGGAAAATGATCCTATGTTCCCTGGAAGAACATTCTCTGCACTCGGTCAAGACTTATTATTCCTAGCGATAAAACCAACAAAAACTCCGCGAGTCGTTATGGAATTAACTTCGACAATAGTAAAGCAATATGACAGCGAATTACCCACGCCGAAGGTGCAGAATGTTCCGATTGGCTTTGTTGGACGAGGGAGCGGACGTATTTTCTCTGACCCCATTGAGCTGACTGATATAGATGGTATGTCTTTTGTCTCTGTGGATATGGGGCGCGAGGGTAAACAGATGTCAAATTCTCATAAGGGACTTATGTTGTTATATGGTAGAGATGTATCACTTGATTCCCGCTATATCACGACATTTGGGCGAAATATTTCTCTGATCTCTGAAGAGCAGTATCAATTGTTACAGCCGCCGCAGAGTGTCACCCATTTCCCAGCCGATCTGGCGAACCCAAATCTTGAATATTCTGGCATCTATGAAGATGGTTGGATTTCGGAACACTCATTTTTCAAATTTAAAGTTGGGAAAGAAACAGATAAATTTATTGTACGTGGTGTGATTCCACAACTCGGTAAGAGTGCTGATTTTGCGACCGAACTGAAAATTCGTATCAATGGTCAATTGGTCGCCCAACAGAAACTGGGCGTGGGGGCGTTTTCGGTGGAAGTCCCTGTAACTGGTTTAAGCGATAACCCACGTGTTGATCTCGAGTTTACGAATTATCAAAAACTTCCAGGTGATGATGGCCGTATTACCGCAGGCAAGATTGACTTTATAGGATTTAACTAACATGAACCCTACTCATTTGACGTCTCATTACACTCCACAAATATCGCTGATTGTCCCCGTTTATAAAGAAGAGGCCAATATCCGCCCTTTTCTGCAACGAACGGAAGCTGTATTTCTGAAGATGAGCGTAACTTATGAAATCATATTTGCCTTGGACCCGTCGCCGGATAAAACAGAAGAAATTATTCTTGAGGAAATTAATCGCAATTCTAATATTAAGCTGATGGTATTCTCACGCCGTTTTGGTCAACCCGCAGCCACCATGGCAGGTATTCTAAGTTGTATCGGTGAAACCTGTGTGGTGATTGATGTTGACTTGCAGGACCAACCAGAACTGATTGAGCAGATGTTTGCCAAGTTACAAGAAGGGTACGAAGTTGTCTGTGCAAAACGGCGCTCCCGCAAAGGCGAAACGCTGATTAAACGTATTATCGCTCATCTTGGATATGGGTTGATCAATAAGCTGAGCGATGTGGAGATCCCGCGTAACACTGGTGACTTTCGTATTATGACGCGTCGTGTTATTGAGGAGTTACGCCGATTGAACGAATGCCATGGATTTTTACGCGGATTGGTGGCTTATGTTGGCTTTCGGCAGGCATTTATAGAATATGACCGGGATGAGCGATATGCGGGAAAGGGAAATTACAATCGTTTTACTGGTTCATTTAAGATTGGGCTCAATGGATTAATTAGCTTCAGCTCCAAGCCACTATTTGTGATGTCAATTAGTGGTTTTATACTTGCCGGTTTGAGTTTTCTTATTGGTGCATGGTATGTCTTTCAAAAGATGATTGGGATTGATATTACTCCCGGTCTGCCAACGACGGTATTGATCATCAGTTTCTTCGCTGGAGTACAGCTATTGGGACTTGGATTAATCGGTGAATATGTGGGGCGTATATACGATGAGGTCAAGCGTCGACCAATGTATATTTTGGATCGACAGATTAATATGGAGAAATTAAAATGAAGTCCCCATTAAATTTACCAGTACCAGACGGCTATACAGAGTTACCTGAATGGAATATGCGAAGTTTTTCTCGATAGCCAGAATGATTAATCCAAAAATAAGGTGTGATAATGAAAAAGGACAAAGATACTAACCAACAAACGCCAGCTTCAGAAAAAATGAATGCTGATTATTTCTTAACCGGACATTCAGACTATAAGAAACAAATAGAGTCGATTGATACTTATAAGTTTATTTCACAGGCGTTAGATAATAAACTGCATGGCGTTGATAAATTGCTTGATATCGGAAATGGCGGTATCTTTGATTATTCAACTGAGAATATTTCTGAAATATTTGGGTTGGATTTATTTCTGGATAGCATCACAGATGATGTAGTGGTACCTGATAATGTGAGGATGATACAGGGTAGCGCTCTTGATATACCTGAATCATTGAGTAATTTTGATGCCGTCTTAATGGTTATGTTAATTCATCATCTTGTTGGGAAAGATGTTCAATCATGTGTGGATAATGCCCGCAGATCTTTTGAGGAGGCCTATAGAGTAGTTAAGCCCGGTGGTCGGTTGTTAGTTATGGATTCGTGTGTTCCTGCATGGTTTTACGCTATTGAAACTAGATTATTTAAAGCCGCATCTTGGGTTATAGAACGTACAATTAAGCATCCTCCAGTCTTGCAGCATACAAATTCTGGTATCGCCGAACTCATGAAGAATGTGGGTTTTGGTGATATAGAAATAATTATTGTTCCAAAAGGAAAATATATCGTACAGTTTGGTGTAAAAGTGCCTTCTTTTATTACGCCAACACAACCTGTTTTAATCATTGGGCATAAAAATGAGTGAACGCTATGGCCTTCCTTTGATGAAATATTTATTTATAGGAATTCTTAATACACTACTCTTTACGAGCATTTTGTTCAGTCTCCTCAAATATACGTTGTATCCAGAATTCTTTTCTGTTGCTATTGCATTTTCAATATGTATGTGTTTTCAGTATTCGGCTAATAGATTTTTTACGTTTCGTTCTAAGCAATCTATTTCGGTTGAAATACCTAAATACATAAGTGGCGCTGTTCTCAACTACTTAATTGGTGTCGGTGTTGTTATTTTAACAAGAAATTTTTTTGGATTTTCTGATTTATTATGCAGTGTAATTAGTAGTGTAGCTTTGGCATTCTCTGGATTTATTATTTCGTCATTATGGATTTATAGAAGGATAGATTGATGGGCGATTTTATTGTAACTGGCGCAGCAGGTTTCATTGGCAGTAGCCTGATTGATCGATTATTAAATGATGGCCACGAAGTTCGTGGTATAGACAATTTTAGCACGGGTCAGCGCCGCTTTCTTGAAAGTGCTTTGACGAATTCGAATTTTAGCTTAATCGAAGCTGATCTTCTGGATATCGATACAATAACGCCAGCATTCTCAGGAGCTGATATCGTATTCCATCTTGCAGCTAACGCGGATGTTCGATTTGGTACACAGCATCCTCGCAAGGATCTGGAGCAGAATACCATCGTCACCTATAACATACTTGAAGCGATGCGGGCCAATGGAGTCAAAAAAATTGCGTTTTCATCTACTGGGTCGGTATATGGCGAAGCTCCAGTACCAACACCTGAGGATGGACCATTTCCCATTCAAACTTCACTGTATGGTGCTTCTAAAGTTGCTGGTGAAGGCTTAATTTCCGCCTATTGTGAGGGTTTTGGTTTTCAGGCATTTATATTTCGTTTTGTCTCAATTTTGGGAGAGCGTTATACGCACGGTCATATATTCGATTTCTACCAGAAATTGAAGGCTGATCCTACGTGCCTCCCAGTATTAGGGAATGGAAAACAACGAAAATCCTATCTTTATGTACAAGATTGCATTGATGCCATGCTTTTTGCTGTAGATAAAGCTTCTGATAAAGTTAATATTTTCAACCTCGGAGTCGATGGATATTGTGAAGTGAATGACTCTATTGGTTGGATTTGCGATGAGTTGGGTGTTCGTCCGCGTCTGGAGTATTCGGGAGGTGACAGAGGCTGGATTGGAGATAACCCATTTATCTTCTTAGATACGACGAGAATCCGCTCTTTGGGTTGGCGGCCAAAGTTTGATATTCGGGAGGGGGTCATCAAAACCGTGCAGTACCTTCGTGAAAATGAATGGGTATTTGAATCCAGAGGGATGAAATAATCAGAAATTATGCATATGAAACTTATTATTTCTTTTTTGTGGTGAGAGTTAGAAAATATTAGGCTAATTATGGCACAGACTCAACTGTAGATTATATTAGTGCTATAGAAAGTGGTAATGACGATATTAAACTCAAAAATGGTCGATCTGCGCTATCAATTTTCGGCCCAGCCTTATGGGGTTGCAATATAATTATGAGGAAATTAGCTGTAATTACTGGTGCTACAGGTGGGTTAGGTCGAGAGTTGACCCGCAAATTCTGGGATGCTGGATATAGCTTGATTTTAGTTTCAAGGCGAGCTGATGAATTAAATTCTTTATTCCGAACACTGGCTGATAAAGTTAATCAATCAGTTCATTGTGCAACAACTGATCTATCCAACCCTTTACAACTCTCTTTATTATCTGATCTATTAACTAAAAAGCAACCTAATGTATTAATCAACAATGCAGCCATTCAGGGGCCTATTGGTCCGTCATGGGAAAACGACATGACTGAAATTCAATCGACTATTCAGGTGAATCTATTAGCCCCAATTGAATTATGTCGAGCTGTCGTGTCGGGGATGATAGTGAATGGTGGTGGCGCAATTATTAATATATCGGGTGGCGGCGCGACAGCACCTCGCGCTAACTTTACGTCATACGCAACGGCAAAGGCTGGATTAATAAGATATAGCGAAACACTAGCCGTGGAAACCACCGCATATGGCATTAAGGTCAATTGCATCGCACCTGGTGCAATGAGAACAGGCATGTTGGGTGAAATACTCAAGTGTGGTGCCAAGGTGGCAGGTGAACGTGAATTCACTATGGCCAATAAAGTGTTTGCTGAAGGGGGAGCATCGATGGAATCGGTGGCACAGCTAGCTCTATTTTTAACCAGTGAAGCGAGCAATGGTATCACTGGGAAACTGGTCAGCGCCGTTTGGGACGACTGGCCTCACTGGACGGAACATCTGGATGAACTCTCCTCTAGCGATGTTTACACTCTGCGCCGTATTACTGGACGAGATCGTGGCTTTACGTGGGGCGACAAATGACTGAAAACGGGCAGGTATTCGGTGTTGGCATCATTGGCTGTGGGTTGATTGGTAAAAAACGGGCTAAGGCGTTGGGTCAAGCAGGGAAACTTTTGGCTTGTGCTGATATTGATGTGAGCCGAGCAGAAAACTTGGCAAATAGTTACGGCGCCAAAGTGTTCCACGATTGGAGAGAGTTGGTGTTACACCCCGGCGTTGAGGTAGTGATTGTTGCGACGCTCCATGACTCTCTGGCTGAAATCACTCGTGTTGCAATTGAAGCTGGGCGGCATGTATTGGTCGAAAAACCAGCGGCCAGAACAGCAGGCGAATTGAAGCCAGTGATGGCAGCGGCGGCCAAGCACAATGCCAAGGTGCATGTCGGATTTAACCACCGTTATCATCGTTCCTTGCGCAAAGCCCGCGAAATTGTGGATAGCGGCGCACTAGGCGATCTCATGTTCATTCGTGCCCGATATGGGCATGGCGGTCGTATCGGATATGACCAAGAGTGGCGTGCAAATCCTGAGTTATCGGGTGGGGGAGAGTTGATTGATCAAGGACCACATTTGATCGACCTTTCTCGTTGGTTCTTGGGTGATTTTACTGAGGTTCATGGATTTGCGCATACCTATTACTGGGATATGCCTGTTGATGATAACGGATTTATGATGCTCAAGACGGATCAGAAACAAATCGCGTTTTTGCATGCTTCATGCACCGAATGGAAGAATATGTTCTCGCTGGAAATCTACGGCAAGTCAGGCAAATTGGATTTGTCTGGTTTGGGCGGTAGTTACGGTGTAGAAAAAATCACTTGGTACAAAATGTTGCCTGAAATGGGGCCACCAGACACCATTTCATGGGAATTCCCCATGGAAGATGATTCATGGGCTGTAGAGCTTGCCGAATTTTTTGAGGATATCCGACTGGATCGTAAACCCGCAGCAGGATTACGTGATGCACAGGCGGCATTAACAATAGTGGAGTCAATCTATAAGGAGTCTGGCTATGATAATGGCACGTAGTCCATTGCGCATTACCTTGGGCGGTGGAGGTACAGATCTACCCTCATATTATCGAGAACATGAAGGTTTCCTGATTTCCGCAGCTATAGATAAATATGTATACGTGACAGTTATGAGGCCCTTTACCGAAGGTATCTACCTCAAGTATTCACAGCTGGAACATATTAAAAACATTACTGAAGTCAAGCATCCCATCATCAAAGAAGCCTTGCAGATACTCGAGTTCCGAACTCCACAGATTGAGATCACCACACTGGCAGACATTCCCGCTGGTACCGGACTAGGATCTTCGGGCAGCTTCACCACAGCCCTATTGAAAGCACTTTATACCCACCGCAAGCGCCATCTCCACCAGGAGGAACTGGCCGAATTAGCCTGCCATATAGAGATTGATCGTTTAGGTGAACCGATAGGTAAGCAAGATCAGTATATCGCCGCTGTCGGCGGTGTTACCTGCTTTACTTTCCATAAGGACGATAGGGTAACCGCTTCTCCTTTGGGGATATCCATGGACACCATGTTTAGTCTCGAGGACAACCTACTGCTGTTTTTCACGGGTTTTTCGCGCAGTGCAAGCGGGATACTGAAAGACCAAAACGTCAAATCACAGCAAAACGATGTGGAGATGCTCAACAATTTACATTACGTAAAGGAGCTGGGCTATCGCAGTCAGGATGCTTTGGTTCAGGGGCGGTTGGAGCTGTTTGGTGAACTCATGCATGAGCACTGGGAACATAAGAAACGTCGCTCTGGTGGAATGAGTAATCCACAAATTAATGAGTGGTACGAGTTGGGTATGAAGAATGGGGCGGTAGGTGGCAAGTTAGTCGGTGCTGGTGGCGGTGGCTTTCTGATGTTTATGGCCCATGATCGCAGCAAATTACGTGATGCGATGGCAGTGGCAGGTTTGGAAGAGGTGCGTTTCAAATTTGATTTTGAAGGCACGAAAGTTGTGATGTCCCATTGATACTTTGAGCAGGAGGCTTTCATGTTTCCTATTGCAATCTTGGCGGGAGGATTGGCGACCCGTTTGCGCCCCATTACTGAGACGATTCCAAAAGCATTAGTCGATGTGGCGGGTGTACCTTTTATTTATCGACAGCTCAATTACTTACATGAGCAGGGAATTGAAAGGGTTGTACTGTGCATTGGCTACCTTGGTGGAATGATTGAAGCCTTGGTGGGTAATGGCGAGCGATTTGGCTTACAGGTCAGCTATTCATCTGATGGTGCTACTTTGTTGGGAACGGGTGGTGCACTCAGAAAAGCTCTACCACTATTGGGTGAACAATTTTTTGTGCTGTATGGGGACTCTTTTCTGCCGGTAGATTTTTCAGCTGTTCAACGGGCATATGTACGCAGCGGGCAGCAGGGATTGATGACGGTACTGAAAAATAGCGATCGTTGGGATAAGAGCAATGTTTTATTTGTCGATGGGCAGTTGGTTGAATACAACAAGCGAATTCCACGAGCAGAGATGGCCTATATCGATTATGGCTTAGGGGTACTCTCTGCTGGGGTTTTATCTCATCATCCCCCGGATCACTCTTTTGACCTCGCGGATACTTATCACACTTTGTCTGTGAGGGGGCAGCTTGCTGGAATGGAAGTGCAGGAACGTTTCTATGAGATTGGTTCACATAGTGGACTAAAAGAAGCCGAAGAATACTTTTTAGCGAAGGAGTCATCATGAGTTACGCGTTACAGCATTTGAAAGAAACGACAGAGATTATTCAAAGAATGGATATCGATGCGATTGAAAAAATGGCGGACTTATTGGTAACAGTTAAAGCCGATGGGGGGCGGATTTTTTTCCTTGGTGTGGGGGGGAGCGCAGGTAATTGCTCTCATGCGGTTAATGATTTCCGCAAGATTGTGGGTATTGAATGCTACGCGCCAACCGATAATGTTTCGGAATTAACTGCCCGAACCAATGATGATGGCTGGGCGAGTGTATTTGTCGAGTGGCTTAAAATCAGCAAGTTACAGGCTAAAGATCTCTTGTTCATCTTCTCTGTAGGAGGGGGCAATCTTGAAAAAAATATCAGTCCTAACTTGGTTGAAGCCATTAGGCTGGCAAAAACCGTTGATGCTAAGGTCGCCGGAGTGGTAGGTCGGGACGGAGGTTACACAGCTCAGTCAGCTGATGCTTGTGTGATTGTGCCTACAGTGAATCCAGACAACATTACTCCGCACTCAGAGGCATTTCAGGCCGTATTGTGGCATCTGCTGGTTTCCCATCCAAAACTTAAGGTCAATCAAACTAAATGGGAATCTGCGGTTAAATAAGGTAGGTAAATGAATTGCAACCTATGCGAAAGGCCGTTTTTTTGGATAGAGATGGGGTCATTAACCGCGCCCTAGTGCGTGATGGTAAACCTTATCCGCCTGCTGATCTCGCCTCAGTGGAAATACTGCCGGGCGTCGATGTGGCAACGCAAGCACTACACGATGCGGGCTGGTTACTTATTGTGGTAACTAACCAGCCTGATGTTGCCCGGGGCACAACAGCACGTGCTGAAGTAGACGCTATTAATCATTATTTACAGCAAACCCTGCCAATTGATGAGTTTCGTACTTGTTATCACGATTCTGATGATCACTGCGATTGCCGTAAACCATTACCCGGATTGTTATTAGCCGCTGCAAAGATCCACGATATTGACCTTTCCGCCAGTTATATGGTCGGTGATCGCTGGCGCGATATTGAAGCTGGTGAATGTGCCGGATGCAAAAATATTTTTATTGATTATGGCTATGCTGAGAAACAACCCACGATTTTTAACTTTCGCGTTCACTCTCTATTAGAAGCAGCGCGTATTATTTTAGGAATAAGGGCATGAAAAAAATAGAAGATCTTAATATTCAGATTTTTGCTGATGGTGCTGATAAATCTGGCATGTTGGAAATGTATGCCAAACCTTATATAAAAGGATTGACCACCAATCCTACTTTGATGAAAAAAGCGAACATTACTGATTACCGCGTATTTTGCAAAGACATCCTCACCCATATAAAAGACAAGCCTTTGTCGTTCGAAGTTTTTTCTGATGATTTCGCCGAGATGGAACGTCAAGCGATGGAGATTGCCAGTTGGGGCGATAATGTCTATGTCAAAATTCCTGTGACCAATACAAAGGAAGAGACTTGCTACGCATTAGTTAAAAAGCTTGGTGCCCAAAACGTTAAAATGAATATCACTGCCATGATGACGTTAACTCAGGTTCGTGAAGTCGTGGCCTCTCTTAATCCCCATGTTCCCAGTTATGTCTCTGTCTTTGCTGGACGTATTGCCGATACAGGGCGAGATCCCGTTCCAATGATGGCCGCCGCGGTTGAAATGCTTAAAGTTGCACCGGCTGCTGAGTTGATCTGGGCTAGCCCGCGTGAATTGCTCAATATTTTTCAGGCCGACCAAATTGGTTGCCACGTCATTACAGTGACCAACGATATTCTGAAAAAGCTCTCCTTGGTGGGTTATGACCTAAGCGCATATTCGCTAGATACGGTGAAGATGTTCTATAACGATGCTGTAGCTGCCGGATTCAAACTTTGATCAAGGTTCTTTAATCGCAGGAATAATAGGCCAAAATGGCCCTTGTCGTGCTGAATTATTATTCAGTAAGGGTCTTAAATGGCCTGAAATAAAGGCTCCCTCCCATGACTCCACTGGTCACCATTGCTGTTCCATCTTTTAACCAAGGTCAGTTTCTTGACGATGCACTGTCATCCATTTTTCACCAACAGGTTCCTGTCGAGGTGTTTGTTCTGGATGGCGGTTCAACAGATAACTCGGTTGATATTATCCGCAAATGGGATAACCAATTAGCGGGTTGGCGTAGCCGTGCTGATGATGGGCAGGCATCTGCTATTAATGAAGGAATTGCTTTAGGCAGTGCGCCTTTTGTGTGCTGGTTAAACAGTGATGATTGGTTTTTACCTAATGCGTTATCAACATTGCTTAATGAGCTGCAAGCTCATCCTGAAGCACCCGCAGTGTATGGACGTTGCTGGAATGTGGTGCAAAAAACAGGGGAGCAGACGCCGGTATGGGTTGAACCATTTGCGGAGAAGCGACTAGCACTGCGTTGTATTATTTCGCAGCCCGCGACGCTCATTCGCCGTTCTGCATGGGACTCTGTCGGGGGGCTGGACAGCGAGCTGCATTTGGCGATGGATTATGATTTGTGGTGGCGCTTGTACAAACAAATAGGCGCTTTGTATTTTGTGGACGAGTTCGTTGCGACTAATCGGGAGCATGAGGCCACCAAAACTAAAACCTTTCGTTATCGTCACTACCAAGAAGCCATCGCAGTAGTGCGAAAGCACCATGGGCGTGTACCACTCAAGTGGTGGTTAGCTCAACCCTATGCCGTGTGGTTCAAATCAATAGCCGGATAAGCTGAAAATTTTTGGCGGGTATATATGAGAGTTCTTCATTTTTATAAGACGGCATTTCCAGACACTATGGGTGGAGTTGAACAAACTATTGATCAGATAGCCAGAGGGGCTAACAAGTTAGGTATTGAGATTGATGTATTATCACTGACATCGCGGCAAGTGCCTCGGACGATTGAGATTGATGGTTACTTAGCGCATCGGGCCAAGCTAGATTTGCAAATTGCATCAACCGGTTTTTCCATATCCGCTTTCTTGCGTTTTTCTCAGTTGGCAAAGAAAGCAGATATAATCCATTACCATTTTCCCTGGCCATTTATGGATGTCGTGCACTTTGCAACCAGGGTAAAAAAACCTACAGTGGTGACGTATCATTCAGATATTATTCGCCAAAAAAATTTACTCAAAATATATCAGCCGCTTCAGTGGAAGTTTTTAGGCGATGTGGATCGAATCGTTGCTACGTCGCCAAATTATCTTGCAACCAGTAGCATATTGGCAAAGTACAGTCATAAAGTTAGCGTTATTCCTATTGGCTTGGACAAACCGACTTATCCCGTGCCATCTCAGGCAAAATTGGACTATTGGCGTAGAATGGTGGGGGCAAAATTCTTCCTTTTTATTGGCGTCATACGTTACTACAAAGGCTTACATATATTGATGGAGGCTGCGCAGGGAACTGATTATCCCATAGTCATTGTCGGTGCAGGCCCGATTGAGATGGAACTCAAAGCTCAGGCGAATAGGTTGAATTTACGCAATATCTATTTCTTAGGGCAATTACCCGATGAAGACAAGGTTTCATTATTAACGCTTTGCTATGCCATTCTTTTCCCTTCTCATCTACGCTCAGAAGCGTTTGGCATATCTTTATTGGAAGGTGCCATGTACGGTAAGCCGATGATCTCCAGTGAGATTGGAACAGGAACAACATTTATTAATATAGCAAATCAAACCGGATTGGTTATACCGCCTAGCGATCCATTGGCAATGCGTCAGGCAATGAATTACCTATGGGAGCATCCTGAACAGGCTGCTGAAATGGGGCGTCGTGCTGAGGCGCGATATTGGGAGTATTTTACGGCAGATCGGATGGTGGAATCATACATAGATTTGTATGCTGATTTAATTAAGTCAGCGGGCTGTACGGAGAGCGTCATCAACTAATATCGATCACTTTCCTCATCAACAAATATGCTACCATTCCGTTTTCTCATTTCTATACTCCTAGAATCACCACAATGAAATTTCCCGGTAAGCGCAAGTCTAAACACTATTTCCCTGTTAATGCCCGTGATCCATTATTGCAACCGGCGCAGGCTGAAAATGAAGTGAGTACCTCTTATATCGTGGGCATTGATCAGACGCTGGTTGATATTGAAGCGAAGGTCGATGAGGGCTTTATTACACGTTATGGGCTTAGCCAGGGGCACTCTTTAGTCATTGAGGATGATGTGGCTGAGCGCCTTTATCAGGAACTCACACTCAATGGGCTAATTACTCATGAATTTGCGGGTGGCACCATTGGTAATACGTTGCACAACTATTCAGTGTTAGCCGATGATCGTTCCATTCTGTTGGGGACGATGTGCAGCAATATCAAAATTGGTAGCTATGCCTATCGTTATTTGTGTAATACCTCTAGTCGGACTGACCTGAATTATTTGCAGGCCGTCGATGGGGCGATTGGCCGCTGCTTTACCTTGATTACCGATAATGGTGAGCGGACATTCGCGATCAGTCCCGGTCAAATGAATCAACTACGCCCTGAGAGTATTCCTGAAGAGGTGATTGCAGGGGCATCGGCTTTAGTTTTGACAGCTTATCTGGTGCGCTGTAAACCGGGTGAGCCGATGCCAGAAGCCACTATGCAGGCAATCAGTTATGCGAAGAAACATAATGTTCCGGTGGTGATGACGCTAGGCACTAAGTATGTTATTGCAGATAATCCGCAGTGGTGGCGTGATTTCCTTAATGATCATGTCTCTATATTAGCGATGAATGAAGATGAGGCTTATGAGCTGACGGGACTGAATGATCCATTGATGGCCTCAGATATGGCACTGAACTGGGTCGATTTAGTGCTGTGTACCGCAGGTCCTAATGGGCTTTATATGGCGGGTTATACCGAGGAGGCGAACAAGCGTCAGACTCAGCATCCGTTATTGCCTGGGGCGATTGCAGAGTTTAATTTGTATGAATTTAGCAGGGCGATGCGCAAAGAGTATTGTGATCATCCATTCCGTATTTATTCTCACATCGCACCTTATATGGGCGGGCCTGAGAAAATAATGAATACCAATGGGGCAGGGGATGGCGCACTATCCGCTGTACTGCATGATATCGCCGCCAATGGCTATCATCGTAATAATGTGCCTAACTCCAGCAAACATGTCCGTAGCTATCTGAGTTACTCTTCATTGGCCCAAGTGTGCAAATATGCCAATAGGGTCAGTTATCAGGTATTGAATCAGCACTCACCGCGTTTAACGCGTGGTTTGCCTGAGCGGGAAGATAGTTTGGAAGAGTCGTACTGGGAACGATAATATATCCATCATCTTTCAAACTGCAGGTGTGTTGGCTACTCTCGTTACTCAGCCCATCCCTGAGCCTCGCCTCTATGAGGCCGCTGCAAGCAGCGTTCAAATCTGCTCCCGGCAGATTTGTCACCCGAATCACTTACCGATGTAAGCTCATCGGGACTCTCTTGCTTGCCGCCTTCCTGCACCTTGAAATCTATTGGATATAGAACATCGGATATAAACAAACAGGGCCGGCAAATATGCTGGCCCTGTTTGTTTATATAGAGTAATGAATGACAGAAATAGAGCTTAAATTGGGCAGACAGGGCGCTTATCCTCTTCTGTAAGCGTGTCTATTTTCAGCATATTCAGCATACTGTTGGCAATTTCACGTTCGCCCATAACAACCTGATTGGCACCCCGGTCTGAGATATAAACTACTTCATCGTCATAATGGGCGCGGGCAATGATCTCAAGATCGGGCCGTTTAATTCTGGCTGATGCAACAATTTCACCGGCTTCGTAACCATTGGGAATGGTCAGTAATAACCAGCGGGCACAATCCAGACGCGCCAGCGACATAATATCGGCGCTTGCAGCATTGCCTAATACCGCATTAATACCTTGTTCGCGCAGAGCTTCTACTCTTGGGCGGGAATTCTCAATAACGACTAGTGGGATGCCTTCGGCATGAAGTTTTGCCCCTAATAAGCTCCCGACCCGACCATAACCCACCAATAATGCATGGTTGCACAGGTCGACAGGGATCTGTTTTTCCTCTTCGACCGCCTCTTCCAGAATGAGATCTTCCATGGTTTCGTTCTTGGCTAAATAACGATCCAGCAGGGTGAAAAGTAATGGGTTGAGCATAATGGACAGAATCGCCCCTGCCAGAACTAAATTACGACCATGCTCAGACATTAAGCCCAGTGAGATCCCCAGCCCCGCCAGAATAAAGGCGAACTCCCCGATTTGTGCCAAGCTCACAGAGATGGTGAGTGCGGTGCGCTTCGAGTGACCAAACAGCCGCACTAACGCGAAAGCGATGACTGACTTACCGAAGATGATGATCGCTAATGACGCCAGCACAGCGAGGGGCTCATGTAGCAAGATCATCGGATCGAACAGCATACCCACTGACACGAAGAACAGCACCGCGAAGGCGTCGCGTAGCGGTAAGGTATCTTGCGCCGCACGGTGGCTAAGCTCTGATTCATTCAATACCATTCCGGCGAAGAACGCGCCGAGAGCGAAGGAGACATCAAACAGCCCTACAGCCCCGTAGGCAATGCCGAGTGCCAAAACCAGAACGGCCAGTGTAAACAGCTCCCGCGAGCCCGTGCTGGCGGTTTTTGCCAGTATCCATGGCACCAATCGGCGGCCAACAACAATCATCAATGTAATGAATGCGATCACTTTACCAATGGTAATGGCTAATTCGGTGAAGAGTTGGCTCAAACTGGTGGTTTCGTTGCCCATGACACCGGCAAAAGCGGGTAATAACACCAATGTCAGTACCATGGCTAAATCTTCGACAATCAGCCAACCAATGGCAATTTGCCCCCGCTGGCTATCAATCAGTTGCCGCTCTTCCAATGCCCGCAGTAATACCACGGTACTGGCGGTTGACAGACACAGACCGAAGACAAAACCTGTCATCAAATCCCAGCCCAATAAATGCGATAACCCCATCCCTAGCAGAGTGGCGACGGCTATTTGAGCCACGGCTCCGGGGATGGCGATTGATTTTACGGCGAGGAGGTCTTTGAGCGAGAAGTGAAGTCCGACACCAAACATCAACAAAATAACACCGATCTCAGCCAGTTCGGGTGCTAATGAGGTATCAGCGACAAAACCTGGCGTGAATGGCCCGGCGAGCACCCCTGCAGCAAGGTATCCCACCAAGGGTGAGATGCGCAGGCGATGAGCCAGTGTGCCTAAGAGGAAGGCGAGAACTAAGCCTCCGACGATCGTGGTAATTAAGGGTGTTGAGTGGTGCATCCAGACTCCTTCTAATTATTCCCGTCATCTTTCAAGTCGCAGGTGTGTTGGCTGCGCTCAATCACAGCAATAACATCAGTTTATTGCATTTATGCGATCAATGCGCGATAAAAATTCATTTTTTATCGATAAAAGTTAGCTTTGGCATGGAAATTGTTTGAAGTGGTTGTTTGTGAGGGATTTGCTTTTTTTGTCACGACTACACAGGCAGATCTCCCGACTGAAATAGACATCTCAGTCGGGATTATAGGGTTATTACTATTACTTATCTTCTATATTGGGCAGTAAGGCAGTGAATATCCCGAGTAAAGGTAAGAATGCACATATTTGATAAACCAATTCAATACTGGTCAAATCAGCAACATACCCTAGTACAGCCGCACCTAAACCCCCCATACCGAAAGCAAAACCGAAGAATAGGCCGGATACCATCCCCACTTTTCCCGGTATTAGCTCCTGCGCGTAGACCAGTATCGCAGAGAAGGCCGATGCAAGGATGACACCAATGATCACGGTTAAAATACCCATCCAGTACAAGGAAGCGTAGGGTAAAATGAGGGTAAATGGTGCAACACCTAATATAGACCCCCAAATAACATATTTTCGTCCTATTCTGTCCCCAAGAGGGCCGCCAATAATGGTGCCAGCCGCCACGGCAAATAAGAACACAAATAAATGTATTTGCGCATTTTGTACCGAAACGCCGAACTTATGCATCAAATAGAAGGTGTAATAGCTACTGATACTGGTCAAATAGAAGTATTTAGAGAATATCAGCACCATCAAGATAGCTAACGTCTTAATAACAGTCTTTTTGGGCAGCATTTTTGCCGATGAGATTTTTATGGCTTTCCCATGAGTGGCCCTTTGTTGCTGCTGGTACCACTTACTAACTTGCAATAGCACGACAATAGCGAGTAATGCCGCGAGTGAAAACCAGCCGACATTACCTTTACCATAAGGGGCAATCAGGATGGCGGCCAGTAACGGCCCGAGCGCGCTACCGAAGTTGCCCCCGACCTGAAACACGGATTGAGCCATGCCATGACGGCCACCAGATGCCATGCGGGCGACTCGTGATGATTCTGGATGGAACACCGACGAACCCGTCCCCACCAGCGCGGCGGCCAGTAATACCACGGGGAAAGTGGTTGCCACGGCGAGCAGTAAGATACCCGACAAGGTGAATCCCATACCAATCGGCAGGGAGTAGGGTTGCGGGTGCTTGTCGGTATACAGGCCAATCAGCGGCTGTAACATTGAAGCCGTCAGCTGATAAGTCAGTGTGATTAGCCCTATTTGCGCAAAACTCAGTGAAAATTCGGCTTGTAATAGAGGATAAATCGCCAGAATCAACGACTGGATCATATCGTTGAGCAAGTGAGATACGCTAATCGCCCCCAGAATTGAGAAGGATGTCCGTTTTACTGATGCATTGGCGGCTGGGGGAAGTGCGGTATCAGAACGATCGGTCATAGTGAGTATTCGCCTAATAAATTTCACTGTTAATAGTACGTTGGTAATGAATACATACTATGCAGATCGAATGATTTTTACTACAACTGACATAATTTGATATATATTCCAAAGTTCTGAAATGTATCAGTGCGTTACCTCATAGCAATACGAGGCGTGTCACAGTATGGCATTGATTTATCGTGCTATTGCTATGCATTACACCATTTTCACTGATTAAGTTGGCACTTATCGAGCTGGCTTTAACGACAATATGGAGATTTGCCATGCGTTTTTCATTATCGACCACAGCATGTGCCTTGGCTGTGTCGCTGGCGTTTGCACCGGGATGGGCGGCTGCCTGGGAAAAAGATAAAACTTACGATATCACCATACTGCATACCAATGATCACCATGGACACTTCTGGCAAAACGATCACGGCGAGTATGGTCTGGCGGCACAAAAAACGCTGGTAGATAGCATTCGCAAACAAGTTGCCGCAGAAGGTGGGAGCCTGTTACTGCTCTCCGGTGGTGATATTAATACTGGTGTTCCGGAGTCCGATTTACAAGATGCAGAGCCTGACTTTCGTGGTATGAATTTGGTCGGATATGACGCGATGGCTATCGGCAACCATGAGTTTGATAATCCGCTGAGTGTGCTGCGTCAGCAGGAAAAGTGGGCGACCTTCCCACTCTTGTCCGCCAATATCTACCAGAAAAGCACGCAACAGCGGCTCTTTAAGCCTTATGCCCTGTTTGATAAACAGGGGGTGAAAATTGCGGTGCTAGGGTTAACCACTGACGATACCGCTAAAATCGGTAATCCTGAGTATTTTACCGATATTGAATTCCGGCAGCCAGCGGCAGAAGCGAAACAAGTGGTTGAGCAACTGCGGAAAACCGAGAAGCCTGACATCATTATCGCGGCGACCCATATGGGGCATTACGATGATGGCAAGCATGGATCTAATGCACCGGGTGATGTCGAAATGGCCCGCAGCTTACCGGCAGGCTATTTGGATATGATAGTGGGTGGTCACTCACAGGACCCTGTCTGTATGGCCAGCGAGAACCATAAGCAAGCCGATTATGTGCCGGGCACCCCTTGTGCACCGGATCGGCAGAATGGGACTTGGATTGTTCAGGCCCATGAGTGGGGTAAATATGTCGGCCGGGCGGATTTCAAATTCCGCAACGGCGAGTTGAAGTTGGTGAGTTATCAGTTAATCCCGATCAATTTAAAGAAAAAAGTCGAGAAAGCCGATGGCACCAGTGAGCGGGTCTTTTATACGCAAGAGATTGCCGAAGATCCGTCAATGCTGAAACTGCTGACCCCCTTTGAAGAGCAGGGCAAGGCGCAACTGGATGTCAAAGTGGGCAGCGTGAATGGCAAACTTGAGGGCGACCGCAGCAAAGTTCGTTTCGAGCAGACCAATCTGGCGCGTGTGTTATTGGCTGCGCAAATGGAACGAGCGGGAGCTGACTTTGCCGTGATGAGTGGCGGCGGTGTTCGTGACTCTATCGACGCGGGTGATATCACCTATAAAGATGTGCTCAAGGTTCAGCCATTTGGTAATACGCTGGTTTACGCGGATATGAAGGGCAGCGAAGTTGAGAAATATCTGGCGGTGGTAGCCAATAAAAAAGTCGATTCAGGGGCTTATGCGCAGTTTGCCAATGTGAGTCTGATTGCTGATGGCAATGGTGTCAGCGAGGTGAAAATACAGGGTAAACCATTAGATCCGAATAAAACTTATCGTCTGGCGACCTTGAATTTCAATGCGTTAGGCGGGGATGGCTATCCGAAGATTGATACCCTGCCGGGTTATGTCAATACCGGTTTTATCGACGCAGAAGTGCTGAAACAGTATATTGAAAAGCACTCTCCGCTGGATGCCAGCCAGTATCAGCCGAAAGGCGAGATTGTTTATAAGTAGTTGTTATTCGTCGGGATGGAGTGCTTCTGTACTCCGTTTGGATTAATCCCATTCTATTCGCCCACAGCGCTTCTGTGGGCGAATAACGAATAATGTTTTTATTATATAAAAGAATATAGCCATTAAAATTTTCCGTGAATACATTTCTTAAATAGAATCTGGGACAGGCCCCCTGACGTACGGGATTTTTACCATGCACAGTAAAAGATTAATGATGACTCTTATGTCTAACAACCTGCACATGCAGGATTGCAACATAACTCACAGCACCAAGCATCAGGATCATCTTCTGAAGGTGATGGGAACTGAGCATCGCAATTTTTCTTTATTACCTCAACTGTTGTTGCTATCGATGACAAACCATTGGGATTCGTTGGAGCCTTATCTTGACCAAAAGTACAAAATGAAGACAGCATTAATGCAAGAACGAAAATTAGCTTTTTCATAAAACCTCCATAACTCAGTTATAGAATGGTATGAAAACATACGCTAAGCGGTATCAAAAAGCGGAAAAAAACAGTTAAGTCTCAAAAAGAAGAAGATCCGATATTTGGAACCGCTTTGGGGCCTGTCCCAGATTCTATGTCAATGCCCGATTGACCTCTTCGAACATTAAATTGCTTAATAGAACTTAATCATAATATATGTTTATAGGATTGGCGGGCTTATTTTTAAATAATTAACTTATTGTTTTCTGTATACACATGTTATATCCGAACTTGTTGTTGATTATTAAGCTAAAATTTTATGGTAAGTAAAGGCTATACTCACTGCTGTGGAGTTTTACTTATCGCTCTTATCATTATTAAATTTATTATTTTATGAGTTGCATTTACCCTAAATTCAGAGTGAGAAAATAATATTAAATATAAGTATATGTCACATAATAAATAAGAAAATAATTGCGAATGCAATTCTCTCTTATTGTGTGCGATATAGGCCGTGCGCCGCAGAGTTTTTAATTCAATAGATGAATCAATCCCGCTTTGCGATATCGGCAAAGGTGCCTTGCAGTAATCGGCATAAATCGGTTGCGGCCAATTCAATATCCAACCCCCGTTTCCCGCCGGAAACAAAAATAGTGGCATAATCTTGTGCGGGGCAATCAATCACTGTCGGTAAGCGCTTTTTCTGCCCCAATGGGCTGATGCCGCCGACTAGATAGCCGGTGATCCGCTGTGCTAATTGGGGGTCAGCCATTTCTGCCTTTTTGGCTCCGAAGGCGCGTGCGACTTTCTTCAGATCAAGCTGAGTTGCCACTGGCGTGACGGCCACCGCCAGATTTTTTGCGTCACCATTGAGTGCAACCAGCAGTGTTTTATAAACCTGGTCTGCATTTAGCCCCAGTTTTTTAACGGCTTCATCACCAAAGTGGGTTTCTGTTGCATCGTGGTGGTAGGGGTGCAAGGTGAAAGGAACTTTTTGTTTTTCCAGTAAAATGACGGCGGGTGTCATAATAAACGTCCAGCTAAAAATGAAAATTTATTCAGGTGAGTTATCCTACACGTAATTATTGCAGCAGGGGAAATAATTAACCTAATAAAATCAGCATCATGATTTTTAGTTGCGTGAGTATGATGAATGTCAGTTGCTAATCTCATCATCAGGTTGCTAACCTATGCTTGCTGCTCAGACACTCCGCAAGGAGTGAGAGCGCTTAATAACTAAAATAATGAAAATTCCTCTTTGACTGGCCGATAGCGATATCGGCCATTTTTTTACGGCTATTGTTGATGACTGATAGTTGGTTTTAATAGCTCAGGTAGATTTCCCTCGCCGTATAAATGCAACGCACCCACCGCCACCACATAGCGTCCTGACGGTAACTGTTCCAGCAGGTGTTGCCAACGTTTGTTGCGCTGAATCATCAGCACGTCATAGAGGTTTTGGCTAAAGGTGGGGGCCAGCGTCGTCAGATCAGTGGTCGGATGGTGTTCGAGCCACCAGCCAATCATGGTTTGCAGCAGGCGGGCATTGGTGTGCCAATGAGTCAGGGTATCCAGCAGCAAAGACATGCCGTTATCCGGTAGAGTCTCCAGTAGATCAATCTGCATCTGTGCGCCCTCCAGCTCAATAATCTTTTTCTCCTGCGCGGCGGCGGCTTTCAACAATTGATAATCGATGCCATATTCGCCCCGTAATCCCAGCCGTTGTGCCTGACGAGCTTGAAGCATCAATGCCACCTGCCATGCGGGCAAAAATGCCATCGACAGCGGATCATTGTCCAGCTCTTCGCAGCGCTGTAACAACTGCTGATAGTGCTCCTCGGACAAGCGATCGACCAAGGGTTCAGCCAGCGTATCCTGACCCAAAGAGGGGCTGGATTCGGTGATATCCGCTTCGACAATCAGTGCATCAGCCTGATTCAATTTATTCAGCAATTCATGGGGGAGGGGGAACATACCATCGGTTCCCATATGGATACTGCCGACCATATGAAAGTGGCGCTCACCGGGTAAGCTGATATCCAGCGCGGGATAGGGGTAAGTAGCAGGCGTGGTCATCCCGAGGAGTGTGGCAATGCGGCGTAACAATTGGCCCATGTCGTTCCCTTATTAGCATTTCCTCTATGCTAAACGCTAAAGCGCGCACAAGAAAGTGTTGTGCGCGCTCTTCGTCCTTGAAGCCGCAGGGGATTAGCTGCGACGCCAATGACTTTGGGTATCGTTGAGGGATTACTGCTTGGGCTTATAGCGCAGTAAACGGTTGGCGTTACTGACCACGGTGATGGATGACAACGCCATAGCCGCGCCCGCGACAACTGGGCTGAGCAGTGTTCCGGTGAATGGGAACAGGATACCCGCCGCAATAGGAATGCCCAGCACGTTATAGATAAATGCGCCCAGCAGGTTCTGTTTCATATTCCGCAAGGTGGCTTTGGACAACTCCACGGCATCCGCCACCCCATGCAAGCTATGGCGCATCAGGGTAATGGCGGCGGTTTCAATCGCGATATCACTGCCACCCCCCATGGCAATCCCCACATCGGCTTGCGCCAGTGCGGGGGCATCATTGATGCCGTCACCGATCATGGCCACTTTATGTCCTGCCGCTTGTAACTGCTTGATAGCATCCGCTTTACCTTCGGGCAGGACGCCAGCGATGACCTCATCAATCCCGGCTTCCTTGGCGATAGCATTGGCGGTAATCGGGTTGTCTCCGGTTAACATCACCAAGTTGTATCCCAGCTTATGCAGCCGTTGCAGGGCGCTGACACTATCACTGCGCAGCGGGTCGCGAATAGAGAGCAGTGCGGCCGGACTCCCATTCGCGGTCAAGATAACCGGAGTCGCACCACTTTCAGCTTGTTGCTGCATCAGTGATTGCAACTCGTGGGTATCAATCTGTTGCTCTTCCAGCAGGCGATTGTTACCCAATAACAGCGGAACGCCGTCTACTTCACCACTGACCCCCAAGCCGCGCAAGGTGCGGAACTGGTTGACGCTCGCCAGTGTTACTCCCTCGGCGCGCTGCAAAATAGCGCGGGCCAGCGGATGATTAGAGCCAGTTTCCAGTGCGGCGGCCCACGCCAGCGCTTGCTGTTCGCTCACGCCATTGAAGGTGTGGATAGCCACCACCTGTGGATGCCCTTCGGTCAGAGTGCCAGTTTTGTCGAACACCAAAGTGTCGAGGTTGCTGGCTTGCTGCAATGCATCGGCATCACGTACCAAGACACCAAACTCGGCGGCGCGGCCCACGCCGGAGATAATCGACATCGGTGTTGCCAGCCCGAGTGCGCAAGGGCAGGCGATGATCAACACGGTGGTGGCGACCACCAAGGTGTAGACCAATTGTGGTTGCGGGCCGAAGAAGAACCAGATCAGTCCGGAGAACACGGCAATCGCGACTACCGTCGGCACAAAGACCGCCGAGATCCTATCCGCCAACTTACCGATTTCCGGCTTGCTGCTTTGGGCCTGCCGCACCAGCTTGATAATGCGCGCCAAGGTGGTTTGGCTGCCGATCGCATTGGCACGAAACAGCACTGAGCCATCCTGTACTTGAGTCCCGGCGTGTACCACATCACCGGCTGATTTCTGCTGCGGAATAGGTTCACCGGTCAGCATGGCTTCATCCATCCACACCTCCCCTTGCACTATCTCACCATCAACCGGCACACGGTCACCGGTGGTCAGGCGCAAGGTCATGCCCAGTTGGACATCCGCAAGCGGGATCACTTTCTCACCCTCATCCGTCACTAGCCGTGCGGTGGGGGGCGCGAGATCCAGCAACCGCTCTAACGCATTGGATGAGCGCTGTCTGGCCCGTTGCTCCATGGCATGACCGAGGTTAATTAACCCGATAATCATGGCGCTGGCTTCATAATAGAGGTGGCGGGCTTCCATCGGGAAAACATCTGGCCAGATATTCACCGTGATGGAGTACAACCACGCCGCCCCCGTGCCTAACGCCACTAAGGTGTCCATTGTGGCACTGCCATTTTTCAGGCTAACCCAGGCATTACGATAGAAATGGCCGCCAGCCAAGATCATCACCAGCAGGGTGATGACCCCAACAATCAGCCACGGCGTCTGGGTTTCTGGGGTCAGAGTCATGCTGCCGCCAAATAACCCCCAGCCCATCAATGGGATACCTAATAACAGACCCAGTGCCGCTTGCCACTGGAAGCGCTTCATGCTGGCTTGCGACATCTGCTGCTGGCGCTCGCGCCGCTCTGCTTCGTCCTCAATGATCTCCGCGCCATAACCGGCATTTTTGACTGCCGCGATCAGGGCGTCATGACTCGGATTGCCGGTCACCAAGGCGCTGCGCTCCGCCAGATTGACCCGAGCGACCTCGACGCCATCCACACTCTCCAGCGCATGTTGTACTTTGGATACGCAACTGGCGCAGCTCATCCCGTTGAGCAATAACTGAACGCTATCGCTCTCTGTCGCGGGGGGGGCCTGAGTTATCTCTGTCTCGTTCGTATCATTTGCTGCCGGAATGGTTGTTACCGCAGGAATGGTTTTTTTTCCTGTTGGAGTCGTTTTTGTTACCGCCGGAATTGTTGACGAGGCCGCTGCCTGATATTCCGGCTGAGATGGGGCTGAGTGAGTCAGCGGCTCAGTTTTTGGGGATTGCGCCCCTTGCAGTGTGGCGTGATAGCCCGCCTGTTCTACCGCCTCAATCAGTGTTTGCGCATCAACCTTGCCGTAGACTTTGGCACTATCGAGGGTGACTTCTGCGGCAATCACACCGGGAACCGCTTCCAGTGCTTTGCGCGTCGTTTCGGTACAATGCCCGCAACTTAAACCGGAGAGCTGCAACTCGACATCCGGCTCTTGAGCTTCTTGTGCTTGATAACCCGCTTGTTGGACAGCATCAATCAGCGCTTTGGTCTCGGCTTCACCGGTCACTTTGGCGTAGTGAACATTCACTTCTGCATGATGAACATCTTCGCGGCTCTCTAATGCGGTTTTCACGCGTTTGGCACAATTCATACAGGAGAGCCCATTTAAGGCCAGCACTGTGGTTTGCAACATAATTAACTCCTTATCGAGTAGCAACCTATCCGTTAATCTCGTCGGCATAAGTCTAGTCGGTATTCCCAGTCGCCTATCGCGCTCTTCGCAATAATGGACTGAACCCTAACCTTGAACTGTACAGCTTTTATTCCGCTTGACTGACTGCGCCATTCTCACTAATTATGGAGGTTAAACCTTCCAGCAAGGGTAAGGTCAAGGGGGAAATATGAACATTAGTGATGTCGCCAAAAAAACGGGTTTGACCAGCAAAGCCATCCGTTTTTACGAAGAAAAAAAACTGGTGACCCCTCCCATCCGCACTGATAACGGCTATCGCAGCTACAGCGCTAAGCATATTGAAGAGTTAACACTGTTGCGGCAGGCGCGGCAGGTGGGCTTTACACTGGATGAGTGTCGCGAGTTGCTGGCGCTGTTCCATAATCCAGCCCGACACAGTGCGGATGTGAAAGCCGCGACCTTGCTAAAAGTAGCGGAAATCGAGCAACATATTAATGATCTTAATCAGATGCGCTTGCGGTTGTTGGCTTTAGCGGAGGAGTGTCCGGGAGATGATGGGGCTGATTGCCCGATTATCAATAATCTGGCGGGATGTTGCCACGCGAATGATAAGCAGAAAGTGGGGTGATAACAGAGGATAGGGTTGGCTGACATCAGGGTGGAAAGGCGTATTCAGATAAATACGCCTGAGACTGTGATTAAAATTGTGACGGAATAGCAATGGCTAACCGATATCAGTGACGAACTTCTCGCACATGCAAGGTGTTGCCTTCCACTAATATCACTTCAACTTCGGCACCGGCAGTCAAATCGATGGCGCTGTAAATACGCCAACTGCTGTCGCCCACCCGCATACGGCCAAAGCCATCAATGGTGGGTTCCGTCAGTGTTGCCCGTGTCCCCAACAATTGATGGGTACGTTGGTTAAGCATGGCCGGTTGTGGTTTGGTGCGTTTACTCAGCCAATACCACCACAGGAATGCCGCGACCACCGTCAGGACGGCAAACAGCACACCTTGCATCTCCCAGCTAAAGGGAAATAGCCAGACCAACGCGCCCACTACCACGGCAGCAACCCCGCTCCACAGCATATAACCACTGGCACCTAGCATCTCAGCGGCCAGTAATAGCCCGCCGAGAGAGAGCCAAAACCAACTTGGGTTCGCTGCAATTTCCTCCAGCATGGTTATTTACCCCGGCTGTTTTTACTCTCACCAATCAGTTCTGCAATACCGCCGATAGCGCCCATCAAGCTGCTGGCTTCCAGCGGCATCATGATCACTTTGCTGTTATTGGCCGAGCCGATATGTTGCAGTGCGTCGGTATACTTCTGCGCCACAAAGTAGTTAATGGCTTGGATATCACCGGCAGCGATAGCTTCAGAAACCATTCTAGTCGCCTGAGCTTCTGCTTCAGCGCCACGCTCACGGGCTTCCGCCTGTAAGAATGCCGACTGACGCTCACCTTCAGCTTTCAGAATCTGTGATTGTTTCTCACCTTCAGCTCGCAAAATAGCTGCCTGACGAACCCCTTCGGCTTCCAGAATATCAGCACGTTTGGTACGTTCCGCTTTCATCTGCGCATTCATCGCAGAGATCAGTTCAGCGGGTGGACGCACGTCACGAACTTCAATACGCGTCACTTTGATGCCCCACGGGTTAGTGGCTTCATCGACGATATGTAACAGACGACCATTGATGTTGTCGCGTTGGGACAACATTTCATCCAGCTCCATGGAGCCTAAAACGGTACGGAAGTTGGTCATGGTCAGGTTGATGATCGCCGATTCCAAGTTGCTGACTTCATAAGCGGCTTTCACCGGGTCAATAACCTGAATAAAGCAGACGGCATCAATGGCCACGTTGGCGTTATCGCGGGAGATGATCTCTTGGGATGGGATATCCAAGACTTGTTCCATCATATTGATTTTACGACCAACACGATCCATAAATGGCACAACGATATTCAGGCCGGGCATCAATGTTTTGGTGTAACGACCAAAACGCTCGACAGTCCACTGAAAACCTTGTGGGACGATTTTGATTGAGGAGAAGACCACAATCAGGGCAACAACGATAAGAACAGGGATGACTGTAAACATATTTAACTTCCTGTCAGCAATGATTTTTGTTTCTTAATATTACGTGACGGGTTGCTAAATACCTAACTAAAGGCAGGTAAAAGCGTGTAAAGGAGAAAAAACGCGGCTGGAGCAGAACAAAACAGCGCGGGATGGCCCCGCGCAGGAGCAAATAAGGTCATCGCCCCAAAAATGACGGCGATGAACTTTTGCGATCAGTACTGCATTGAATTCGGTGTCGCGATGAATTCAGTACAGCAATGAATTTAGTACAGTAATGAATAAAGCTGACGGCGATATTTGGCGGCCAGTGCATCACCGGTGCCTAATGCGGCCAAAATATCCATTAATGTCTTACGCGCAGTGCCATTGGCGGCGGCCAAATCTTTTTTTAGATGGCCCAGCAACAGTTCCAGTGCCTCTTCATTGCGGCCGACCTGATGCAGTTGCAATGCCAATTGGACCGCCAACTCAACATTCTCTGGCTGCTCTGCCAGTTGTTGCTGTAGTTGTTGGATCTCCGGGGTATCGGCGGCCTGTTTCAACAGCTCAATCTGAGCAATCAGCCCCTGATAGCGGGTATCACGGTCTTGCAGCGGAATCGTCGCCAAAACCGCTTCGGCATCTTCACTGCGATTCAGTTGGATTTGTGCTTCAGCCAGTTGCAGGCCAATTTCACTGTTTTGCCCGCTCAACGACCACGCTTCTTTCAGCAGCGGCAGGGCTTCCTGCACTTTACCTTCGCTCATCAATTGCGCGGCTTCTGCGGCTTTCAACTCTTCGGGTTTGGGTAGCACGCGTTGCAGCAGTTCGCGGATCACCTCTTCTGGTTGTGGCCCTTGGAAGCCATCGACTGGCTGGCCATCCTTAAACAGATAAACCGCCGGAATAGAGCGCAGGCCAAACTGGGAGGCCACCATCTGCTGCGCGTCACAATCGACCCGCGCCAGAATAAATTGCCCGGCATATTCAGCGGCCAGTTTATCCAGCACCGGAGTCAATTGCAGGCAGTGCTGGCTGCGTTCGGACCAAAAGTAGAACAGCACCGGTACCGTCATGGATTGTTCTAAGGTCTGGTGTAGGTTGGCTTCGGTAATATCAATCGTTGTAGGGGTTAGCATAAATTATTTCTCTCGTCCGTTTTAGCAGTAGATGGGGGCAAGTTAGGTAGCTTCAACCCTCATCACTATTATCAAGAATTGCCCCGCAGGACTTTATCTAACATCCGCCCCGGCAATATGCGGCGCAGTAGGGTCAATGCATGGGCGACCAAAGTGACCGGATAGCGCAATTTCGGGCGCGGGCTTTCCAGCGCGTGGCGCAATTTAGGCAGTATAGCTTCCGGTGGCAGTGTAAAACGCTTGGCGATACCGGGATTATTCACCGGCTTATGGGCTTCGGCCTGATTCACATTTTGCGTGAAATGGGTGCTGATGGGGCCGGGTTCAATCAGGCTGACATGAATCCCGCTGTCGTGCAGCTCCATGCGCAGCGCGTCAGACCACGCCTCTAGCGCATATTTACTGGCGGCATAAGCCCCGCGCCCGGCAGTAGAAACCAGCCCCATCACTGAGCTGGTTTGAATGATGCGCCCTTCGCCATGGGGCAGCATGGCTGGCAGTAACAGTTGTGTCAGTTGGTGAGTCCCAAATAGATTGGTGGAGAATTGCTGCTCCAACTGCTGACGGGAGATGGTCTGCAACGGGCCATACAGACCAAAACCACCGTTATTAAACAGTCCATACAAGCGGCCGTCCGTCAGTGCGATAACCTCTGCCGCCGCCCGTTCAACACTGGCACTGTCATCCAAATCCAGCTCAATACCTTCCAGCCCTAACTGTGTCATCTTTGCCACATCATCGGGTTTACGGCAGGCCGCCAGCACGCGGTAGCCGCGGTTTTTCAAGTCTTGCGCCGCGACCAAACCAATGCCACTGGAACAACCGGTAATTAATACTGCTTTTTGCATAACTTTACCTAATGAGTGATTCTATTTGCTTATACAAGTGGTTAACTAACGCATTACTGTACATTAATCACTAACGGCTTGAGTTGTTGTGCCATCCATTCAGCGATAAACGGCTGGGCCTCGGCGTTAGGGTGTAAACCATCATCCTGCATCCACTCGGGCTTGACGGCAACGTGTTCCATAAAGAAAGGTACCAACGGAATACTGAATTGCTCGGCAAGTTGTGGATACAGCGCGGTGAAAGCATCAGTATAGCGGCGGCCATAGTTAGGTGGAATGCGGATTTGCATCAATAAAGGTTGGGCTTTTGCTTTCTGTACCAGATTGATAATTTGTGTCAGATCTCGTTGAATATCCTGCGTTGGAAAACCGCGCAGTCCATCATTCGCGCCCAGCTCAATCAACACCCAGCGTGGCTGATGTTGCTTGAGCAGCGCAGGCAAGCGGGCCAAACCTTGTGCGGCAGTATCGCCACTAATACTGGCGTTGACCACCTTCGGCAATGTGGGGGTCGCCTGCCAGGTTTTATCCAGCCGCGAAGGCCAAGCTTCGGCAATAGGCAAGCGGTAACCGGCGCTCAAACTGTCGCCGAGAATCAAAAGTGTATCGGTTGCGGCGGCACGCAAACTGAATAATCCCAACAGCAATAGGAAGGGAAGATGCCAGCGGAAAACGTTCTTGAAGTTCATCATCTTAATAAACACGTCGGTCAGGGTGAGCAACAGCTCTCCATCCTTACCGGAGTTGAGCTCGTTGTCAAACCCGCTCAGACAATTGCACTGATTGGTGAGTCAGGTTCAGGTAAATCCACTTTGCTGGGGATTCTGGCTGGCTTGGATGATGGCAGCAGTGGCGAGGTGAGTCTGCTCGGCCACTCTTTGACGGCGATGGATGAAGAGGGGCGCGCGCAACTGCGGGCAAAAAATGTCGGCTTTGTCTTTCAATCATTTATGTTGGTGCCGACTCTCAATACGCTGGAAAACGTCCAGCTCCCTGCCTTGCTGCGGGGAGAGAGCGAGCGCGACAGTAAAGCCCATGCCATTGAGCTGTTAACGCTGGTGGGATTGGATAAGCGCCTGCATCATCTTCCGGCGCAACTTTCTGGCGGCGAACAGCAGCGGGTGGCTCTGGCCCGCGCTTTCAGCGGGCGGCCTAAAGTGCTATTTGCCGATGAGCCAACCGGCAATCTTGATCGCCATACGGGTGATCGCATTGCCGACTTGCTGTTCTCCCTGAATCGCGACTACGACACCACCCTCATTTTGGTCACCCATGATGTGCAACTGGCGGGCCGTTGCCAGCGTCGGCTGCGCTTGCAAGACGGTAAATTGTGGGAGGAAGCATGATTTGGCGCTGGTTTTGGCGTGAGTGGCGATCGCCTTCACTGTTAATTGTCTGGCTGGCATTAACACTGGCGGTGGCCTGTGTGCTGGCATTGGGCACTATCAGTGACCGCATGGAGAAAGGGCTGAGCCAGCAGAGCCGCGATTTTCTGGCGGGGGATCGGGTGCTGAGTGCCGCGCATCCGGTGCCTGAAGGCTGGTTGCTGGAGGCGAAAGAGCAGGGGCTGACCGTCAGCCGCCAGCTCTCCTTTATGACCATGACGTTTGCCGGTGATCGCCCGCAGTTGGCAGACGTCAAAGCCACCGATTTGGCCTATCCGCTGTATGGAAAACTGGAAACACTGCCCGCTGGGGCGGCACTTGAGCCGGGCACCGTACTGGTGGCACCACGGCTGTTGTCGCTGCTGGGGGTGAAGGTCGGCGACATATTAGAGGTGGGGGATACCTCGCTGAAAATTGTCGGCGAAGTGATTCAGGAGCCGGATTCTGGCTTTAACCCATTCCAGACCTCGCCACGTATCCTCATTAATCTCGCCGATGTGGAGAAAACCGGCGCGATACAGCCGGGCAGCCGCCTGACTTATCGCTACATGTTTGCCGGTTCACCGGAGGCGGTGGCGCAGTTCAGCGACTGGCTCACCCCGCAATTGAAGCCGGAGCAGCGCTGGTATGGTTTGCAAGAGTCCGGTGGCGCATTGGGGAAATCCCTGCAACGGGCGCAGCAATTCTTGCTGTTATCGGCGCTCTTGACGCTACTGCTCTCGATTGCCGCCGTGGCGGTGGCGATGGGGCACTATTGCCGCAGCCGCTATGATTTGGTGGCGGTGCTGAAAACCTTGGGGGCCGGACGAAATGCACTGCGGCGGCTGATTATCGGCCAGTGGCTATCAGTGCTAGTGCTGGCGGGGCTGTGTGGTAGCCTGATTGGGCTGCTGTTCGAGAAGATACTGGTGCGATTATTATCTCCGGTTTTACCGGCGGCACTGCCCTCCGCGGGTTTATGGCCATGGGTATGGTCAATGGGATCGCTGGTATTGATTTCGTTGCTGGTGGGTATTCGCCCTTATCGGCAACTGTTGGCGACACAGCCACTGCGGGTTTTACGCCGCGATGTGTCGGCGAATGTCTGGCCGCTGCGTTACTTTATTCCCGCGATGATGGTGATCGTGGTGGGGCTGTTGGCACTACTGATGGGCGGCAACGCCCTGCTGTGGGCCATTCTCGGTGGCATGGTGGTGTTGGCGTTACTGCTCGGCGTGATTGGCTGGGGCGGTTTATTGTTGTTGCGCCGTCTGACCGTCACCCGCTTATCACTGCGGTTAGCCATCAATCGCTTGCTACGCCAGCCGTGGATGACACTGACGCAACTGGCCGCATTTTCTTTATCTTTTATGCTGTTGGCGCTGCTATTAGTGTTGCGCGGGGATTTGCTGGATCGCTGGCAACAGCAGCTGCCGCCAGATAGCCCGAACTACTTCTTGCTGAATATGACACCACAACAGGTGCCGCAAGTGACCGAATTCCTGGCGCAGCATCAGATCACCCCTTCGACCTTCTACCCGATTGTTCGGGTGCGATTGAGTGAAATTAACCAGCAACTGGCGACTGAGCGGGTCCATGAAGATGATCCCGGCGGTGAAGCGGTTAACCGTGAATTGAATCTGACTTGGCAGCAGGATTTACCGCCGCACAACATTTTAACTGCGGGTCAGTGGCCACCGAAGGCGGATGAAGTGTCGATGGAGAAGGGGATTGCGGATCGACTGGGGATTAACATCGGCGATAAGCTGACATTCAGTGGCGATACGCAATCATTCGAGGCCATTGTGAGCAGCATTCGTCAGGTGGACTGGGAGAGTCTGCGGCCTAATTTCTACTTTATCTTCCCGCCGGGTGCGCTGGATAAGCAGCCACAAACTTGGCTGACTAGTTTCCGTTATCAGGGGGATGGCGAAGCGCTGACGCAATTGAACCGCCAGTTCCCGACCCTCAGCTTGCTGGATATCGGAGCGATGCTAAAACAGGTCGGGCAGGTGTTACAACAGGTTAGTCGTGCGCTGGAAGTGATGGTGGTGCTGGTGATTATTTGTGGCACTTTGCTGCTATTGGCACAGGTACAGGTAGGAATGCGCCAGCGTCGTCAGGAATTGGTGGTCTACCGCACGCTCGGCGCGAGTAAACGCTTACTTCGAGGCACCTTATGGTGGGAGTTTGCTCTGCTAGGAGGAGTGGCAGGTTTGGCGGCAGCCATCGGCGCGGAAGCGGCGCTTTGGGCATTACAGCGGCTCGTCTTTGACTTCCCATGGCAGCCTAACTGGGTCATGTGGTGGCTATTACCGTTGGCGGCGGCGCTGCTGTTGTCACTCTGTGGCGGCTGGCTGGGGGCGCGGTTGTTGCGGGGCAGGGCTTTGTTCCGCAACTATGAGGGGTAGATTTTATTCGCGGGCAGCATGAGTTGCCCGCGAAATATTTACAGCTTCGTCTGCGCCCAGCGCAGGGCGTTTTGGTACTCCGCAGGCAGCAATGGTGCCAGCTCGGCGAGCGCGGTACTTAATGCTGCGCTATCGGGATCATTCAAATTCAAATGACCCACCTTGCGCCCTTCGCGCACCTCTTTTTCGTACCAGTGCAGATGCACCAAAGGCAGCGACAACCACTGGGTATTGACGGCAGTGCCAATCAGATTGACCATTGCAGATGGGGTGTTCACCACCGGCTTGGGCAGCGGCAAGTCCAAAATGGCGCGCAGATGCAGCTCAAACTGGCTGATGGAGGCACCATTTTGAGTCCAGTGACCACTGTTATGCACTCGTGGCGCTAACTCATTGATCAGCAAACTGTCACCGACGATAAAGCACTCCATCGCCATCACGCCGACATAATTCAACTCATCCATAATGGCCGAGAGCATGGTTTCCGCTTGCTGCTGTAAACGGCTATCTGGCTGGGGGAGTGCGACACTGATGCGCAAGATGCCATCTTCGTGCAAATTGTGAGTCAGCGGGTAAAAAACAGATTTATCCTGATGGCTACGCGCACCAATCAGCGACACTTCGCCAGAGAAATTAATGCCCTGCTCGACAATACACTCGCCGTAAGCATCTGCGGGCAAAGTCTCTTGCTCACCCGAGCGCAAACGCCACTGGCCCCGGCCATCATAGCCGCCGACCCGACGTTTCACGATGGCGAGTTCGCCCAGTGTGGCGAAAACCTGTGGCCATTCGCTGGCACTGGCCAATAACTGCCAAGGGGCTGTTGCCAGATTTAGGCTATCGAGTAACTGTTTTTGGGTCAGGCGATCAGCTAAACGGGGGAAAATATCGCGGTTCACAAACGCGGTATGGGTGGCTAGCTCGCGGGTTAAGGCCGTTTCCGGCCAGCGCTCAATCTCAGCGGTAATCACACTGTGCTGATACGGCACCGCTTCTGGCTCGGCATCCAAACCCACCGGATACACGGCAATGCCCAGTGGTTCGCCAGCTTGGCGCAACATACGCCCTAACTGACCATTACCTAATACGCAAACCGGCTTCATGCTTCCTCCCTCGGATCGGGATTATCTAGCACTTCATCAGTTTGGTTTTGACGCCAGTGAGCCAAACGGCCAGCTAATTCAGGGTCATGCAGCGCCAATATTTGAGCCGCGAGCAGTGCCGCATTCGCCGCGCCTGCTTTGCCAATAGCCAGTGTTCCCACCGGTATACCGCGTGGCATCTGCACAATGGAGTAGAGGCTATCGACGCCACTTAAGGCCGCACTTTGCACCGGTACACCCAAAACCGGCACCAGTGTTTTAGCCGCCAGCATCCCCGGCAAATGAGCAGCACCGCCCGCGCCCGCAATAATGACATGTAAGCCATTGGCGTCCGCTTGTTCGGCAAAACTGAACAGTTTGTCGGGGGTTCTGTGGGCAGAAACCACTTCGACATGAAACGGTACATTGAGCGTGGTGAGCACGTCGGCGGCGAACTGCATGGTGGCCCAGTCACTTTTGGACCCCATTACGATAGCGATTTTAACCCCGGCTGCATAAGCCGAATCGAGGTTGGCTCCCATGAGGGTAAGGCTCCTGTGATTGCGCAAGCGTCGGCCAGAACGAAGGTCGATATCGTGGCTGGCGATGAGGGCGTAGAGCATATCATGAGCCAAAGACGAGGAAAACGGTTGCGTCGCGGCTTTTAGTGGGATTTTGCGGTTTTTTTAGTGGTGCGGTGATGGTAAATCGCGCGGCAATTATTGGCCGCGGGCGGTTAAAACGGAAATTTAATCAACTCAACACTTTCGGCGGTGACTTTTACCATCGAGCCTTCAACATGCCAGGCCCCCAAAACCACCCGATGTGCGGTTGCTGTGGGCAGCTCTACCTGATGAACCGCCGGGCGATGAGTATGCCCATGAATCATCCAACTGACCTGATGGCGCTGAAATGCATCAATAACAGCTTGGGGATTCACATCCATGATGAGTTGCGACTTACCGCTATTATTCTGTTGGCTTTGATTGCGCATATAAGCGGCAATCCGTAAGCGAAAACGCAGCGGGAGCCATAGGAAGAGTTTTTGAATCAGGGGGTTGTGCACTCTGCGGCGAAAATGCTGATAATCGGCATCATCGGTACATAAAGTATCACCATGCAAAATCACTATTCTGCGGCCATACAGCTCAACGACCACTTCTTCCGCGAGTAACGTCATGCCACTTTCAGCTGCAAAGCGTTTGCCGAGCAGAAAATCGCGGTTACCGTGAATAAAATAGCAGGGCACACCCTGTTGCTGGAGTGATTTTAACGCGCTAGCGACTTGCCGATAGAGTGGCTCGGGATCATCATCGCCAATCCAAGACTCGAATAAATCGCCAAGGATATATAAAGCATCAGCATGAATAGCATCGCGCTGTATAAAATGCAGGAAACCGGCAGTAATTGCCGGTTCCTGAACGCTAAGATGCAAATCTGCAATAAAAAGCGTGCTCATTAAGTCGCTATTACTCGCTTACAGTAACGCTTTTAATAATGACGTCTTCTTTTGGCACATCCTGATGCATACCGCTACGGCCTGTCGCGACGTTTTTGATTTTCTCAACCACGTCCAAACCCTCAGTCACTTCAGCAAATACGCAATAACCCCAACCATCTGGGCGCTCTGAACGGAAGTTCAGGAAGTCATTATCTGCGACATTAATAAAGAACTGAGCAGTGGCAGAGTGTGGATCATTGGTACGTGCCATTGCCAGCGTGCCACGGGTGTTTTTCAGACCGTTATTGGCTTCGTTCTTGATAGGAGCATCTGTCTCTTTCTGATTCATGCCCGGCTCGAAACCACCGCCTTGAATCATGAAACCATCAATAACACGGTGGAAAATAGTGTTATCATAGAAACCTTTACGGCAGTAGTTCAGGAAGTTCTCAACGGTAACCGGCGCTTTATCCGCGAAGGTATTGACGACGATATCGCCGTGATTAGTATGAAACGTGACCATAATAATATTCCTGCTAGTGTGTAAATAAGTGTATTCACAAATGGGTCGAAACCCTTTAGACGGCTCTTATATCATATCTCTGAGATTGAGTCAGCACTGGAAACACGGCTTATAGGGGCGAAAAAGTGCTGTATCACGGGCCGATTTACCGCATAATCTGATGATATCTTGTTTATCGATGCGTACCGCAAAATAAAACCACGGAATGTCCCAATGCTAAAGATTTTTAATACACTGAGTCGCCAAAAAGAGGAATTCAAGCCTATCCATGCCGGTAAAGTGGGTATGTATGTATGCGGGATCACTATTTATGACCTGTGTCACATTGGGCATGGGCGCACTTTTGTCGCTTTCGACGTTGTTGCGCGTTATTTGCGTTATTTAGGTTACTCGCTGACGTATGTCCGCAATGTCACTGATGTTGACGATAAAATCATCAAACGTGCGATTGAAAACAGTGAAACCTGCGAGCAGTTGACCACGCGCATGCTGGCGGAGATGCATAAAGACTTCGATGCATTAAATCTCCAACGGCCTGATTTAGAGCCGCGTGCGACCCACCATATTCCTGAAATCATCGAGATGACCGAGCGGTTAATCGCCCGTGATCACGCCTATGTGGCGTCAAATGGCGATGTGATGTTCGCCGTAGACAGTGACCCGGATTACGGCCTGCTGTCTCGTCAGGATCTGGATCAGCTACAGGCCGGTGCGCGAGTTGAGGTGGCTGATGTCAAACGCAATCCGATGGATTTCGTGCTGTGGAAAATGTCTAAACCGGGCGAGCCGAGCTGGCAATCTCCTTGGGGGCCGGGTCGCCCTGGCTGGCATATTGAGTGTTCAGCGATGAACAGTAAGCAGCTCGGTGCGCATTTCGATATCCACGGTGGCGGCTCTGATTTGATGTTCCCACATCACGAAAATGAGATTGCACAATCTACCTGTGCCCATGATGGCCCCTATGTGAATTACTGGATGCATTCCGGTATGGTGATGATTGACAAAGAAAAAATGTCAAAATCGCTGAATAACTTCTTCACTATTCGCGACGTACTGGCCTATTACGATGCTGAAACCGTGCGCTATTTCCTGATGTCTGGGCACTACCGCAGCCAACTGAACTACAGTGAAGAGAATCTCAAACAGGCTCGTGCTTCACTGGAGCGCTTATATACCGCACTACGTGGCACTGACGCGAACGCCACTCCAAAGGGGGGGGCTGAGTTCGAAGCGCGTTTCCGTGCGGCTATGGACGATGATTTCAATACACCAGAGGCATATTCTGTGCTGTTTGACATCGCCCGCGAAGTGAATCGCTTAAAAACTGAAGATATCACTGCGGCAAATGGTTTGGCAGCAGAACTGCGGAAGCTGGCCCATGTGCTGGGCTTGCTGGAACAAGATCCAGAGCTATTTTTGCAAAGTGGTGCGCAGACAGATAATGATGAAGTCGCGAAAATTGAAGCGCTGATTAAGCAGCGCAACGATGCCCGAAGCAGCAAAGATTGGGCGCTGGCCGACTCTGCCCGTGATCAATTGAATGAGCTGGGTATTGTGTTGGAAGATGGCCCACAAGGCACAACATGGCGTCGTAAATAGTACTGAGCTTAGGGGCTAGACAGGGGGGCTGTTTAGCTCACTAAAACTAAAAAATATTGCGGTTCTGGCGCTGACCAGTAACCGCAATTTTTTTGCCAATATCATTGGCATAAGCAAACTAAACTCGTGATTGTCGAGATTATTAGGCTTTAACCTGCACTTTCATGCCTTGAAACTCAACAACTTGGTCAGCAATGATTTTGCAGCGCTTGCGCGTTTCTACATTTCCGTCGACTTTTACCTGACCATCAGCGATGGCGGCTTTTGCTGAGGCACCGCTATCATTCCAGCCTTGCAACTTTAATAAGTCACACAGCTCAACGTGCGGGTGTTTTTCCAAATGAAAAATGTCCATTACTATCCTTTCAATCAATTATCGTTGATGTCGTGATATTCCTCGCAGGCTTGCAAGGTATTTTGTATCAGTGTCGCAACGGTCATTGGCCCAACGCCACCGGGAACCGGTGTAATCCAACCCGCACGTTCAACGGCGACATCAAATTCTACATCACCGACCACTTTACCACTTTCCAGTCGGTTAATGCCGACATCAATTACGATAGCGCCTGGTTTTATCCACTCACCGGGAATAAAACCGGGTTTACCCACCGCAACAACTAATAAGTCAGCATTTTCGACATGCTGGCGCAAATTTTTGGTAAAGCGATGCGTAACGGTCGTGGTGCAGCCAGCCAGCAGTAACTCAAGGCTCATTGGGCGACCCACAATATTGGATGCGCCGACCACGACAGCGTTTAGGCCGTAAGTGGGGATGTTATAGCGATCAAGCAGGGTCACGATACCACGTGGGGTGCAAGGGCGTAGCTTGGGGGCACGTTGGCATAAGCGACCCACGTTGTAAGGATGGAATCCGTCGACATCTTTATCGGGATGAATGCGTTCCAGCACTTTGACATTATCAATGCCAGCAGGCAGTGGTAGTTGTACCAGAATTCCATCGATCTCATTATCGCCATTCAATGAATCAATCAATGCTAGCAGTTCAGCTTCAGTGGTGGTTATCGGGAGGTCATAAGAGCGAGAGATAAAACCGACCTCTTCGCATGCCTTACGTTTGCTGGCGACGTATATTTGTGACGCCGGATTCTCGCCAACCAATACAACAGCAAGGCCGGGAGCTCGCTTACCTGTCGCCAGACGTTTCTGTACTAACGCAGCAACTTCGCTTCTGACCTGCTGCGCAATCGTTTTACCATCAATAATTTTTGCTGACATCAGTGGAGGGGTCCATCAATTGAAAAAAACAGGAATTTACCTATTTTGTCAGAAGCGGGGCGCGCTGTCAGGCGTATAATAACGATTAATTAACGATTAAATAGCCAGTTGATAAACAGTCAGGTGAAAACCCATTGACTCGAAAGCGACGGCCCGTATAATCCAACCCGCAACTGACTACCCACGGCGTTCTATGCTGCGGTGAATATCAAATGCGCCCTTAGCTCAGTTGGATAGAGCAACGGCCTTCTAAGCCGTAGGTCACAGGTTCGAGCCCTGTAGGGCGTACCATTTTCAAGTCAATACACCTCTACTGAATTCTCTTTTTATCCCTTATACTCCCTGAAATTACTGAATTTTTCTGTCACGAGTTCTATCGAAGTCAACTCAGTTATACCTAAATCAAGTGGTATCTGGGGGCCTTTGAGGGGGCTCATCTCGTTCAATGGAAATTAGGGGCCCCTTTATGCCACTAAATGCACGACAGATTGATACTGCAAAACCCAAAGAAAAAGAATATAAGCTCACTGATGGCGGTGGCCTGTATCTGTTAGTAAAGCCTAACGGTGCGAAGTACTGGCGTTTGAAGTATCGTTTTTTGGGTAAAGAAAAAAAGCTCTCTATTGGTGTTTATCCTGATATCTCTTTGGCTGATGCTCGCTTGAAGCGAGAAGAAGCTCGTAAAGTGATCGCTTTAGGTGGAGATCCTGGAGAAGAAAAGAAAGCAGAAAAATTGGCTCAAAAGGCCAATGTCGAAAATACCTTCAAGGCTATCGCCCTGGAATGGCATGAGTACAAGCGGCCTAACTGGTCGAAAGGCTATGCCGAAGATCTGATGGAAGCATTCGAGAACGACATCTTTCCTGATATTGGTAAGCGTCCCATTGCTGAGATCAAACCACTCGAAGTGCTCAGTTCGCTGCGTAAACTTGAAAAGCGGGGTGTGCTCGATAAGCTGCGTAAAATCCGTCAGGCCTGCAATCAGGTATTCCGCTATGCCATCGTCACCGGCAGAGCTGAAACAAACCCTGCCTCTGAACTGGCAAGTGCTTTAACTGCACCTAGATCCACCCATTATCCCCACCTGTTAGCTGATGAACTCCCTGATTTCTTACAGGCTCTTGCCGCGTACTCTGGTAGCCCGATTACCCGACTGGCTACTCGTATTCTGATGTTGACCGGAGTTCGCACCGTCGAACTCCGCCAGGCTGAATGGAAAGAGTTTGATTTCGATAAACGTGTTTGGGAAGTTCCGGTCGAAAGGATGAAGATGCGTCGTCCGCACCTGGTCCCTCTGTCCGATCAAGTTGTGGCAGCACTGCGAGAGATCCAGGCAGTGACGGGCCGTTACAACCTGGTTTTCCCAGGCCGTAACGACATTACGAAACCGATGAGTGAAGCGAGTATCAACCAGGTACTGAAAAGGATTGGTTATCATGGGAAGGCTACGGGGCACGGTTTCCGGCACACGATGAGTACTATCCTGCATGAACAGGGCTATAACACGGCATGGATCGAGTTACAGCTTGCGCATGTGGATAAGAACACCATTCGTGGGACATACAACCATGCGCAGTATCTGGAGCAGCGCAGGGAGATGTTGCAGTGGTATGGGGATTATGTGGATGAGTTGGAAGACAGTGTCCTTTGGGCAGAAAATATTCAAGTGTATAACTAAGAACACTTCATTATGAATATGCTTTAGATAGAGAATTATATTTATTAGTCATTTGATAAAGTTAATCAGTTGAATTGATTATGCATGACTTCCCCGATGAACTGAAATGTGTCGGGGAAGTTAGTTTATTATGATGTGAATATTTTAATATCTATACCCATTTCATCAGCCGTACTTAGCCAATCTTCAATTAATTGGAATGCTTGGATCGTTTCAGATTGCTGGTTGGTTTCCTTAGACATCTCTTCAATAAAATGCTGTTTAGAGAAAGAATTACCCATTACTATCCATATTTCTTTACTGCATAGCGGTGATTTTCTTCTTTCTGAAATCAATTCCCAAGCTTTATCCTTAAGCTTGTTTTTCGCATCTGGAATTATTCCCTTTTTATTGAAAGCAAGCCGAAAACGAGAGTTAAGTTGATGTTTTGCTGTTGGTGAAGGCCATGGCTTATCCCAGATGGAAAAGTTCCCAGGTATATTGTTAGTTGAATGTGAAATTAGGTATAATAAATTTTTCATTGCCTGACTACCGACTTCTGCAATTGCTCCAGCAGATGACTTAGGCGAACTTTGTGAATCCCCACATTTTACATGAATGAAACATAATTTTTCAGCAGACGAAACGATGAAATCACACGGCTCAGTATTCATGTCTGTGCAAATAACAAGGTCGCAATTGGGGATAAACGAATAAAAAGGGCCTAGTTCGATAATGGTAGGATTATCATTAGAATAGTTACTTAATTGATCAATCAAATAAAAAATAGAATCTTTATCAAATTTTGTGCTTGTGGTATTAATATACATATCTTTTTTATCATATTTTCCCTTTTCTTTAAGGCCCTTAGAAAGCAGTGCTGGAATGCTTATAAGTGAGCGTCCTGCCCAACTTTCCTCAGCCGTAACACCTTTTTCACAAGGAAGTGAGAATCTATAAAATTTCGATGCACTGTATGTTGTTCCGTCTAAGAAAAGAATCCTAAAAGAGTCATTGTTTAAATAAGATATTATTTTATTGAAATCATCATTGTTGTTAGTGGTTGTCAAAAAGTAGCTATGTTTCTCTTCTGCATAATTAGTGTGTATTTTAAATGACGTTGAACCAATAAAAAACTCCGCACCTTCATTCTCTGAATATTGAAGGTAATAATAGTCTGGTAGGAAATTCTTTTCGGAAATTAATTCAGTGTCGAAATCTGATAGGTCTAGAATAATTGAAACTATATTGGAATTAGGTTTTTCATTTATAGGTTGTGAGAAGGATTTTATCAATCTGCCATTATTAGTTGCTTCCTTGGCTGTTCCTAAATCTATTTTTTCAATCCATTCAGATAGTTCTTCTATACTAAAATTCCTTTCCATTTGGTCAGAAACTCGACCAGACCTGACTCCTAAATAGAAACTACTATCACTTTTCCCTTGTTCATCCTTATTAACTACTTTCAATGTTGTTAATGTATACATTGCATTACGCTGAGTACTATTTATATTTTCTAGGTTTTTACCTTTTAAGGATATCGCTTCCGGTCTATTCTTTGCAGTACCTATGGCCCTTGAGTGAGCCTCTTTTATTTCACGGGCCTTAGTAACTGCTGCTAATGCTGTTAATCTGTTAATATTTATAGGATTTACAAGGTTTAAGTCGATTCTGTTAGCATACTTGCCACCAGAACTGTCAAATATAGCTATGCTATTAGATAGCTCTTTAATTATTATTATTTCTAATTTAGGTTCAAAAAATAGTTTATCAGAAAGATACCTAGAGCTATTGAATGATATGTATAGATATATGGATACATCATGGTCATTTTCTATTTGTTTAACGAGTGAACCTTGTGTATGCAGTTCCCAATATATCTTATCCAAGAGAAGAGGTGTTGAGTAATTAGGCCCTTTTTCTATAAAACAAACGGATGCCAATGGTATTGAAATATCATTGGCATTTATGGATTGCAAGTCCAATCTTTCTCTGAAACGACTGGAGAAGTAGCTGTATTCAGGGAAGTTATCAAGAAATCCTTTTATTAGGTTAGTTGTGCTTAGCGATTTTATAAATCCTTTTGAACCGCTAGGTGTGGATATGTAGTCATCAAATACGCGGTAACTTTGCCACATTCTTTCATTGGATGAACTAGCTAGATCTATTATCATCGGTTTTATTGAATTGTAATTCCTAACAACTCTCCCAATAGTTTGAACTAATTCTCTACCACTTCCAACTTGATAGGTTAAAACTAGTAATTTTGCTTCAGGAAAATCTACACCTTCATCAAGTTTATGTTGATGAATTAGAACTCTTATGTTGTCAGATTTTAATGCGGAATTTACTGATTTAAACTTACCGCTAGCTTCATCATTTCTAAATGTCTCATGTATACTTGCTGTTTTGAATTTTTTAGAAATTGACTCGTGGTATAGATATATGTCATTAGCATCTTTACATTTTATTATGCATTTTATGTTTTCATTTTTCGCTAGAAAAATCTGTACTTCTTGAAGCATTTTCTCCATTGAATTCACTTGAATGAAATTTGGCTCAGTAATTATTTTATCAGAAATAGCCTGTTTAAATGTAAAGATAAAATAATCATCTAAGTCAACGTTTAATTCGAAAAGATCATTTCTATATGGTGTTGCCGTTATTACAACTTTTATTGCATCTGATTGCCGTACGATTTCTCGCCATACAGGAGATGGTTCAGAATGACCCTCATCAATAATAATAAGATCAAAGAAACTTTGTGTCTTATCTAGGTCTTCTGGTGATAACATTGATAGTTTTTGAAATGTTGATATATATATACCTTCTTCATTTAAATTATTAATGTTTTTAAATGTATTTTTTAATTTTATATCTGGATCGTTTAACGTCACTCTAAAAAATCTACTTGATACTTCTTTATAGAGCTGTTCCTTAACTGCTCTCCTATGACAGATAATTAAAATATTTCTCTCTTTACTTAGATGCGATATTAAACTTATGACACCTGTTTTACCCGCTCCCGTTGGCAAGTTAATTAAGCATGCCTTATCACGAATATTTTTTTTCTTAAATTTAAAGAATTTCTCAACAGCTTCTTCTTGGCATTTTCTTATTTTACCTGTGAAGGATTTTAAGTATTTTAATAAATTTCTTTGCATGTAATCTCCTTTGCATATTTAAAAAAATTCAATAAATTCAATTATGATAAGAGGGTTTATAACCAATCCCCTTGGTCCGCACTGAGATCTTCCCGAATTGCATCTTGTTGATAGCTTGCAGCAATACGGTCTAGGCAAGCTGCCGTACGAGGCCATTCAAATCGAAGATCATCAGCATCTTGTTTATAGCGCTCTACCAGTATTCGTTCTTGCTCCCCTCCATCATGTGGCATACGTATAGTTACGCCACGACGGTTGTAAACCCCAACTTTAAAACCATCGTCCATTGCTCTGCTCCGTGCATACTCAAGAACTTCTCGAACAGGTTCTGGCGGCCATGCTTCATTTTTTGTTCGCTTTGCGGCAGAGAGAATCATGCCTATCTTGTCATCACCAATTTCACCACGACCTGCAGCCTTCAATAATTGACGAGCTTGTTTGACCCATGACATCAACGCAGAAGAGTCAATAGTCCCGTGTTGATCTGTACCAGGTACGATGCTCCAATCATGCAAAACTTGATATGCCTGGCTTGCCATATCACGGGCTTGCTTAGGATTTGTTGGTTCAGGTTCAACCACATCACTATCTTCTTTAGGCAGGTAGAGTAATTTCATTAGGGAAGTAAAAAATACAGGATCTCGGGCTAGAGCCTGATGTAGGTTCCTGGCTGGATGTCGTGAATGGCGTAAGACTTGGAAGTAGATCCATTCTAGCCTCACAATTTCTTCTTTTGAAGTATTTACATCACTCTCCAAATAATCCAAGAGAATACCGATATAATAGCTCGACATCGTATTATCATTATTGAATTTTTCTTTGGCACTTACAGCAGCATGCATTGCTCTAATAATAAGAGAACCATCTGGTTTAATTGTTATATTATTAGAAAGCCACGCAAGGGCATCGTGACTTCTATTTGCCAAAAGTAAATAGTCAATGACATATTTAGCCTCTACATTTCCGGAAACCATAAATACAGGGAGGGTTTCCCAATATATTTTACTAATATTGCCTGGTCTTGACTCAATTTTAAGCCAAAGCGACATTATAGTTGGCAAAACTTGGGCAATGCGTACTTCCGCTAACTCCCCCCAATTCTCAGTTATAGCTTGTTCCCATAATGCTTGAACCCAAGTTTCGCTTTCTGAACCTTTCGTGGCTTTGAGTCCATAAAGAATTCCCAAACCAATATTTGCTATATCTAAATCACCAGACATTAGGGCTTTTTTCATTAGAATATGTTTATGCCCACACTTTGTTGAGGATCGCGCTAAAGCAAGACCAAAATCGTAGTGCTGCGTAATTGTTGAAGAGAAATGAAATATTTGTTCAAATTCAAGTTCTGCAAGTAAGAACTCTACTGCTTCCGATTGTCTCTCTTCGAGCCTATTTCGTTGTGTTTGCCAATCATAATTTTCGCCTAACTCATTGGCCCCCGCACAAAATAGCCAGCGAAAACGCTCCTCGACATTTTCTGGTGTTAGTGAAAGAAATATAGCATCCAATGGTGTTAATTCTTCTTCAGACAGAGCCCATGGAGCATCTTTGAAGCCACGGTTTCTCTGTAAAAAACGCCGTAACTCATTCCACAACCTTTCTTTTTCATCAGTAGATGTGAGGTTAAGGGAGTAATCAGTTAATTGCTTAGCTGCTGAAAATTTCCAGTTTGAATCAAAATTCCCCCAAAGGTGAAAAAGTTCAAACCACCGTTCGGACCTCCCATTTATATACATTAATAATCTGTCACCGATTTCACATGCTGCTGTTGCAACAGAGGACCAGATAATCGACTCCGGCTCATTAGGAGTGAAATCACGCCAATTTGGCATAGAAGAAGGTTCTGAAGTATCGTGTGAACGAGGTGCTAATGCGAGCAATAACTTCCAACCAGCAATTGGATGCAGCGAGATGATCCGATCAATGACCTTAATACGTTGTGATGAATTAGCATAAGTTTGTGGTGACCAACTAACAAAAATCCGCCTTAATGAAACTGCTGGACGGTTTCCCCATCGACCTCCAGGATCAACATCATCTAACCAAGCAAGTAAAAGTGCAGATTGCATTAGATAACGCGGGCTACGCGCTAACATCTCTAATGCCCATAATAAACTTGAAAGATACTCTGTGGGTTGCATTATCCCTTCATCACTTCGGAATAATGACAAAATCTGAGGTGAATCGCCTTCCAACCCAGCTTCTACAGCGTCTAGAAATACCGTCGGGGCAGCTTCTGCAAGATTATGGAAATCCTGAGACAAAGACCACCAAAGTGGCTCAGTTGCATTATTAAGCAACTTATACATCGCACTATTCACATGAGAAGATACATCTGTAATAAGCGTTGCTACCTCAGGGAAAACAGCCAAGGCAATCATCGATTCTGTTAAGCCACGTCTGATGCTACCTGATGGTTTCCCTACGCTATTATCTTCATAGAAGGTATCGGTATTAGGTTGAGTCTCAAAATGGGGATCAATGGCGCTCATCACCGAATGGAACGCATTCTCAAAGCGCTTTAGTTGGTTGGAAGTTAGCTGATTACCTACTTGAGTCCAAAGATCTCGTAATGAAACTACTTTCCAAAGATTACCAGAGCGAATTAATGGACCACCAAAAGTGGATGCTAGCGGTGCCAAGATTTCTTCTACCTGCTCATAAGAGCAACCAGCTAAATCACTAATAATTTTTTGATCTTGAGATGAGGTTTCATCCCAGCCCCCCGCGAACATTGCGGCAATAAGCTCAGATGAAACATGTTCAGCCCATTGTGGTTTATAGTCTGGGGCTATGGGCATTAAACGCCTTAATACCGTAATACTGCGGCCTGATGCGTGTGCATAACGATGAGCATCTTCCTCATTTAATCCAGCATGAGTTAATGCTATTTTTAGCTCAAATCTCCAGGGACGGGGGAGGCGTATTGAATGACCGGATAGATGAGACACATCTGAGCCATAGATAGCGTAGACATGGTGACCATTATTAACAAGAGATTGTGCAATCCCCGGTTCTGAAATAGTGAGAACAATGATTAATGGCATGCCTAAACCAGCTAATTGCCGGGCTGTTGTTGCGTTGTCAACTACGACACATTTACTCCAATAGAACAGCTTATACTCTTCAGGCAGAGGACTTATAGACGCATAAAGAAAAGCTAGTGCTTCATCGGGAGCTTCGGCTTGCACCGAGAGTTGTTGCGGTGAATCTCTTAACCACCTAAGGACTTTTGTTTTTTCTTCATCACGTCCGGCCAAGATAACATCGGGAGTGAGAGGTGTTCTCGTTGCGTGAATCCACTCGCTCCATGACTCTTCAATATTACGTAATCCCTGTGGCCGATGACCTATTTTTACTGACAACCACTGAGCGACCGCAGGGTAGATTTCTAACCAATGGACAAGATCATCAGCGTCAATGGCACAGACATTCAGCCAAATATTGAGAGCTTTTTTCTCCTCTACCCACTTATTTTTACCAGGAAAGCGTTGTGGAGTAACGAATACATACGTTGTTTTGTCTGGACTATACCCGAGTGGATTCCCAGATCTTTTATTAAAATCCTCTTCTGCCTTAGCGCGGATAGAGGTACGTTGAGCACCAATTTCCCAAACAGAATCACCCTCAGGAACAAAGCCCAAACCCAAACTCGTTTTACACTCACCATCCCAACCAGGATATTGCACACTCTCATCTGATGGGAAATGAACTTTTGCGGCAGGACCTACCGTTGCAAAAATTAAGCGTCGTAATAATTCAGGAATACCACTCTGACCATCTCTCCGTTCACCCCACTGTGAAAGGTGAGTTGCATTAATCCAGCGCATCAAAGAGCCAGGTTTTACATTTTCAGGTGGTTGTAACATACCCCTTTCAACTACCCCACCAGCTATAAACTGCAAACCTTCAGCCTCTACACCCTGCCATATTTCTGCGTGATGAGGTGCCGGGGGAGTGCTGGATCACTCTCGTATTAACGAAGCGATCAGCATTGCCACCGGGGAGTATAAGCATGTTCTGGTCAGCCCGACCGATGATGTTCAACTGGCCGCGACTGAGCTGCCCATTGTGGGAGAACTGACGTGGACATGACCGACAGCCAACTATTAATAAACCTCCTGCCGAGTCAAATCATAAATACAAAACCGGGCTTAATGGCCCGGTCTATTTACCTATAATTTGTTAGACAGTATTAGAAGTTATATTTAATTCCTAACATCACTGCAGTATCGCTATAGCCTTTATTACCAATTTGCTGTCCGACATTACCCCAGACATTCACTTTCTTATTTATCTGGCCTTCTACACCCACTTTCAGTTCACCAATATTGGCGGCACCGTCTTGCTTCACGGTTACATTATCCATTGTGGTACCAAAGTCCTTAGTATTGTGGATCCAGTTTGCTTCAATAAACGGCTGGAATTCACGGTCTTTACCCTTATCCAGATCGCTGTAACCATTCATAAAGGCTTTTACACCTAGACGGGTTTGGATATTTCCATCACCTTCACCAAAAACATTAGTGCCGTTGGCTTCTTTATGGTCGTCAGCTTTAACACCCATCCAGGAAACCTGCGCTTTAGGCTGGATAAAGTAGGTGGCATTCTTAGCTGCATTTTCACCCACTTTAAAGGTATAGCCACTTTCAAGAGAGGCAGTCACACCTTTAGATTTGTACTCTTCATTTTCCAAGTTTTGACCGTGAACAGTGTTGTTGAACCAGCTGTATTGCGCAGAGCTGTCCACATATAAGCCAGATTTATCGGCTTCGTTAGCATACCAAGTACCGTATACACCCAAGCTGTAACCATCAGTTGTCCCTTTTGCGTTGTAACCGGACAGTTGTGAAACAGTGGTGCTTTTGCTGTTACCATACCCGGCCATAACGCCCAGGCGGGTACTGTCTTTGTCGTTATTGCTCCATTGGGCAATATCGCCCCCTAGTTGCACGACATAACGATTAGCCTGTGTACTCAGTTGACCCGAAGTATCACGAGAGCGGTTATGACCACCCTCGTTACGTAACCACAGACTGGTCACTTTATGTTCGCCAGTCAATGCATCGATATATTGGGTTTCACCCACACGGTCATGTAAGCTCGTGACAAACATACCATTTGCCGCTGCTAGATTAGCTGTGTAACTGCCAGCTTCCGGACGTTCAATAATTAATGCTGGTTCAACAGGGTTGGTAAGATCAACTGCGTTGGTCAAATACCAGTTACTCGCATTGGTTCCTACCCCGCGAGCCAGAGAGTAATCATACGCACCGGCAACAATACGTCCCTGCTTAACAAACTCACCGTTCGACAGTCCATTCACCTTAATCAACTCAATACCGTTTAATGTCGTCGCGCCACTGCCACCCAAGTTAGTTACAGCCACATGAGTGGTGCCAGCAGTATTACCATTAACGACTAATTTATCAGTAACTGAAGCATCATTATTGAGTGCTGAGTTAAAGTTGAGCAGACCGTCATTGCCGATGTAATCACCGGATACCGTTAGAATCGTACCTGGTGCACCGTTAAGGCTCACAGTACCGCTATTACTTAGACTGTTCAGTGTCTGGTCGAAACCGGCTAAATCCAGTTCCCCCGCAGTCTCGACAATATATTCAGAAGCTGTACTGAAGCTGCTTGCCGCACCAGCCTTTAAGGTGCCAGCATTAACCGTTGTCGTACCACTATAGGTATTTACGCCATTTAATACCGTCATACCACTGTAAACTGCCACTTTACCACTGCCAGCAATGGCAGAATTAAACTGATAATCAGTATCAATATGGTTAAAGACAATTGAGCTATCACCGCTACCTAAGGTGATAAGTGGTGTATTAATATAACCGGCTGATGAAGCAGTATAATTAGCTGCGCTACCAATATTCAGTACTCCGGTTGAAGTTGCATCTTTAGCAATGATTAAATTATCGGTTTTAACAGTCCCACTGTTATTAATAGTCAGTGAGGCGTTACCGCCAAACTCCCCAAAACTAATATCACCTGTATTAACCCAATTGGAATTAACACCAGTGACCAAAACGTCACCTTTTGAGCCAGCGGCATAGCCGACATAGCTACCAGAACTACTGAGATTCCCGCCATCGGAGACGACGACAGAGCCATTTCCATTGTTACCTATAACCAAGCTGTTAGAGTTTTGCCAAGAAGAATCTGTACCTGAGATATTTACTTGGCCAGTGGCATCTTTTCCTGCACCAACATAACCAAAACTATCAGTTACAACACCACCATTAGTGATATTTAGAGTACTATTAGAACCTACTGATGCGTAAAATGAACCAATTTGCAGGGTCTCGGCATTATCCCAACGAGAGTCGGTGCCGGTAATTTCTACCACTCCGATAGAGTCATTAATATTCCCGCTTTGACTGGCTACTACACCACCATCAGAAACAACCATGGTGGCAGGGCCATTTGTTCCTATATCAAGCAATGTACCCACTTGCCAGCGGGAACCTGCACCGCTCACTTCTACATAACCGGTTGAAGTAGTTCCTGCCGCAACGCTTGCTTTCGTTGCCGTGGTAACAATGCCGCCATTGGTGATTTTAAGACTGCCATCACCTTCATGGCCGATGAACATACGATTACCAGCATTCCAGATTGAGCCTAGACCTGTGACTTCAACGCTACCGGTTGAACCTGGGCGATACGCAATATCAGCATCATTTTGGTTGGTGACTACAGCACCATCGGTAATTCGCATCATGCCATTACTATCATTTTCGCCACCAATGCGTAACTCACCTCCGTTGGTTAGTTGTGAACCAGTTCCACTGACTTCAAGATAACCAACAGCCCCAACACCAAAACCAACATGTGTCGCGTTAACAGGGTTATTTACAACTCCACCATCCGATATCTGTAATGTGCCGTTACCGTTATAACCAACAAAGAGCACTCCGTTATTTATCCACTTAGAGTCAGAGCCAGTAATAACTACCTCACCGGTAGCTGTAGAACTATAGCCAATATAGCTCCATAGCCCAGCGGCTACGTTTCCGCTGGTCAACGTTCCACCATTTCCGCTGTTCAACGGTCCACCATTGAAAATCTCCATAGCACCAAATGACGTATTACCAACAATTATTACCCCTGGAATATCCCAATCAGGGTTGTCAGGTATTACATCACCTGTAAAACCGATGTCAGCATAAGAAGTTGTGGTATTAATCGCAGATATAATAGTTAAGGCGATACAAGATAATTTGTAGTTAAATAATTTCATTTTAAGTAATAACCCTGATATAAAATATGATAAAAAGAATGAATTTATTAATATGAATTCTCGTTTACTTTTTAAAATACATATGAGCATCAAACTTATTACTACAACGATAATTCATGAACTCACAATAACGTGATCCGGATCAAAAAATAATCAGACACTAGGGGTGGTTTTGTAGGAATTTTCCTGTTTTTCGTTTAAGTATCTCAATTTATGTATCCAGATAATCAGTTTAAAATAATATTTATATTAATAATTGCATTAATTTTTCATCAATGTGGTTGGGTGCTGAACCGACTTTATGGAGAGATGAACCTACCGAATCGACCACTTTCTGGTTATATATAGAGAAATTTTAATTGCCATTATGAACCCATAATAAATTGTTAAATTGATGGTAAAATAACAACCATGCGATGATATTAAATCATTCTAATAGCAAATGTCGTCTTTCACGATTCTTGGTATTTTTAATTATACAGGTTTGGGGAGGGAAGGTTATTTGGGGGTGTCTTGAAAATTTAACTTATTTAACAGTATATCACACGTTTAATTTAATTCCTTTAGGACCATTAAAATCAATGAGTACCCTCGATTTACCCTCTAATTATCAGCAACCTTTTTCAAAAATGCCAAATTAGTGACATTAATCCCCATAACATCATCAATTTTACGTGCATGCTCAGTTAAATTATTTGGCGACAAGTGGACATACCGGCGCACCATTTCTATGCTTTCCCATCCGCCCATTTTTGTGGTTGCCAGTCTGGTCTCGTAATAACCGGCATTCGGTGTCGTTGAGAGCCATTGTCACAACGGCTCTCTTGATATCATTGAAAATTAATAATCCTTACGGATATTTATACGCACTGGAAGGTAAGACGAGCAACGCCATTAACGAGTAAATGAGTATCTATATCAGTCTTCACTTCTTTCATGGCTTTATTTTGTGTCCTACAAAAATCTGACGCTTTTTTGCTGGCTGTGCCAATAGCACCTTTAATTCGACCTGCAGCAGGGGCAGCCTCAACTTCTGTGAAGTAGTCGCCGTTATCTAGCTTTTTGATATCTGACTGATATGTCAAGCCTATGCCGTGAAGCTGTGTTTTGTCATTTTGTACGGCACATCCACTTAAAATGGCACTGAATATAACGGTTGCTGCAATGATTGAAATTTTCAAATGAAAAGGTTCCTTTATATGTCTAGTGGGCCTTTATTTTACAATAAGTGATGAAACAATAATTAAACCAATGATAAGTTACTAATTGGCTATCTTTTTTTTGCATTGAAATTTATGGTTTTTTTCAGGTTAAGGTATTGGTTAATCAGCGCGTCGAGCTGTCTTGATGTATCAGCGTATAATCTTTATCAGTTACAGACAGCATAAATGTAATGCATTACCAATGAAGATAATAATTATTATCAATAGTAGTTAAACAAACCAACTTATTTGATTGATTAGTAGGTGTGATGAATTAATGATTAGGGTGGCTATTGCAAGTGACTAAAAGCAATAGTCGAATCGTCCGTCACTTTAGGCGGTTAATCATGGAGGAAGTTACGATGAAAGATATGTTAAAAGGCTTACTGTTAGTTGGTATTATGTCGGTATCTGCGGGTGCTATGGCTGAAGAATGCAATCCATCCAGCAAGTGGTGGCCGTATTGTAATGATCCCGCAACGGGGCCAGATGTCGGCACTCCAGAACATGAACACTGCCAAGCTAACGGTGGATGCACAAATAATTAAATAGCACGAAGATTCCCTATATCGGGCGTCACATGTTATGTATTAAATATTATTATCAAGCCGCCTACGGGCGGTTTTTTATTATCAGGTTTAGCACCATCATCTGGATTCCTCACACTTCTTTCTTAAGTCATCAACAGCAGCTTGCGGCATTGGCGCTGTCATCATTACGCGGTACTGCATACACTCCTTCGTTTCTTCATGTTTGCTAGGGGTAGCGCAGCTAACGGTAGACAGTGCGATGGTGATAATTATCGGGCGTAACAGTTCCATGAACCAATCTCCTCTGAGTGAAAACAGAGTTTAACAGATTGACCTGCTCCCAGTATTTGGTTAGTCAGCAGCAACGGTAAAGGCATTAATGTCAGTCCTGTCTCAGGGGACATGAAAAAGATGAAGAAAGTCAACATATAGGCATGCAGGAAATCCAAAGCGTCCATTAATTCAACGCCATCACCCAGACTATGGAGACAATATTATTCGCAGAATGAAGCACTATCGGCATTAGCAGGCTGCCGGTTCTTATTCTGACCTCACAAAGGATCGCAGAAAAAATAAACAGCGAAATAAATGTCGTCGGAAATAGATATTGAGTGTGTACCAGTGCGAACAGCAGAGAGGTGATCACTATCGCCAACTGCCGACCTCTAAGGCCAAACCCCATCCCTGTATTCAGTAAGAACCCACGGAAGATAATCTCCTCCGAAACCGGGGCTAACACGCAAAGGGTTATTACTAACAGGATTTGGGTGAAGATTGATGGCTGCAACAAGCTTTCTATCCATGGCTCCGGCTGGCCAAAAAACTGGAAAATTGCTGTTAATCCTAGCAGCGCAAGACCCGGGATCAACATATCCCGCAGGGCTATTTTCCCCAGCGGCATCAAGCCAAACGACTTCTGATAGTGCTTCCACGCCAGCAATGCAAAGGGGAACCAGAAAATGATGTACAACAGAGGTGTGGCCATGCCAGAGCGATACATTCTTACATGGTCTGGAAACAGCAACAGGGAAAATGAAAGCGCAAACCATCCTCCCCAGACAGAAACACAAGTCAGGGCATGTGTGATCCGATCAATTTTTGCATTCATCATTATATTCCGTTAATTCAATCCAGACAGTTGGCAATCTATTTTATTTTCATGATGTTATCTTGGCATTGATAATGCATTCTGTCACGTCACTCTCAACCTGATCCAGATTAGCTATTACAGCCAGTTGAGTATCCATCAATATAATGGTGGGCTGTCATTCAATGAAACAGAATGATTATTTTGGGAAACTCTAAAACCGTGGCCTGTTTTTGTTGACCACTACGATGGATACCTATTGTAAAAATTAGATTTTCTATTGCCTGCTCGTTTTTTGCTCAAATCACACTCAAATAAACTAAAGTTAATACAGGCATTGCACTGACTGTGGAGCCTACTATGTACCATAAAATCAATGGCAGTGAATACCGACGTATTTTTGTTGTCGGTGATATTCATGGCTGCTATAAAAAACTGATGGATGCTTTGGAGCGTGTGCAGTTTGAGCGCGCGGTTGATTTACTGGTCTCTGTCGGGGATTTAGCGGATCGCGGCCCACAGAATATTGAATGTTATGAACTAATCAATGCCAATTGGTTTCGTGCTGTCCGTGGCAATCATGAGCAAATGGCGATTGAGGTGCTGGCAGGGGGCGAAGCTGATACTTGGATGGCAAATGGCGGGCGCTGGTTTTTCTTACTGGACGATAGCAAGAGATCTCAAGTTGAAGAGCTTATTAAGCGGGCTGGGCAGTTGCCGCTAGTGCTAGAGATTACGACAGATCGCGGCAAATATGTTATCGCCCATGCAGATTATCCTTCGAATGAATATGTGTACGGCAGGCCTATCAATGAGCATTTAGTGGTATGGAACCGCAAGCGCCTTAATGCTGCCATGAAGGGGGAGAGCGAGGAAATTACGGGCGCAGATAAATTTATTTTCGGCCATACACCACTGGTGAAACCATTGCTGTTTAAAAATCAACTTTATATCGATACCGGTGCGGTGTTTGGTAATACGCTAACCCTGATCCAGATTCAATAAATAAGCAAAGTGCTAAGCTCCCTTGCTTGCTGGGCACTGATAGCCCCACTTAATGCAGAGGCTATCAGATAACATCTATTAAAATGAGATAAATCGTGATGTATATTTATTGAGTAATAGGAGCCTTGATAACAGTACCGAAGCGGCAAATACGGATAGCAAGAGTGTAAATCTCAATGTGACATCTGATAAGTTATATGCACTGGAAATAAAATAGAAAATCCCATCATGTAATATATAGACCCCGATCATTGAAGGGCTGATATAGGCTAATGTTTTCTTTATCCACTCGTGCTTAGTATTAAAGTTATCAAATATGACAAATAAGCATAAACTTAGAATTAAAACGTGCAAATTATCGAGGAAATAGCCCGCATTCACTGTTTTGTAGACATGTATCGACATAAAACTTTCATAATAATACATAGAAATAGCTGTCGGGATGAGCAGTACTTTAGCAATGAAACGTATTCTCGGCAGCTTTGTTATTTTTTGGCATATCCTCGAGCACAAAAATCTACCGGTCATATAATAGAAAATCCAGGTCCATAACCTGAAATATTGTGGGAAGTCAATTAGGTAGGGTCTTTCAGTCAATGCACTGATTAGGTCGATAGTCACAGAGAAGATAACCAAGCATGAAAGGGTGATTATTGCAGTTCTGTTACTTTTTAAGACTTTAGAGATTATCGGATTAATCAGATAAATAATAGCAATGCTGAATAATAGCCAACTTTGCAGGAAATAGCCCCGCTTGAAACCATCCTCATTGATAAAGTAGAAGAGGACGTTCCAGAAGATAATAATGGTGATGATAGACTTTAACTTTCTAAGGATATCTTGTTGATCTATCTCATCATTGGAGTCGATATAACCAATAATCATGAAGAACAAAGGGGTCGCGATGATCGACAAGAAGTAAAGAACACTCATCACTTCACCACCTAAAAAACACTGTTCAGTACAGGTTTTACTGGCGGAATAGAAAGTCACAGCAGAAAAGCAGCTTAACGTTTTTAGGGCATGTAAACCGACGTTTCTCATAAAGTAGCTTGACCTACTAATAAGGTTAGATGAGAAAGCAGCGTCATAGGGTATCTGGTTTGCATTGGGACTTTCCTATTCAGACTACTAATTTTTCTATATTTTTGCATACAATCTGAAAGCTGTCACGCCCAGTGAAATTTATCATAAGCAAATAACCAAGAAATATTTTCCATAGAAAAAGACATTTCCTACACCTTCCGGTGTTGACATCCTATTTATCTCCTGCCCCCCCTATGGTTTACTGAGCAAACAGAGGTGTGTCCTGGGTTATCTTTATAATTTTTAATGATATTTCCTTCATTATAAACAGGTCTGAGTTAATGATTTAAGGGGTGCTTAGGCACTAACGGGTGTGGCCAATATGATAAGCTGTATGATAGTCGATAACGATAAATATCAAACACTGGGTATGGTGGCTATCGTAAAAAAAATATTCACATCGTTAGGGTTTAAGAAAGAGATTAAATTCTATCGGAAATCATTCTATTCAGCCGATATCATTTTTATTGGCGTTGATGAATTTAGTTTTTTCGATGCACTAAAAAGTTTGGATAGATCACCTTCAGAAGCAGATGTTTTTTTGATTTGCGATGCTAGATTAAATAGTTTTCTACAGGGAATTCCACGATTCAGTAATGTGACGATGATCTTCAGAGAAGACTCACTCGAAGCCGTCACCAATAAAATAGCGACTGTGTTTAAACGCAAGCTTCGTGGGCTTAAAGAAAACTTAACCGAGCGAAAAAGTACTCATGTATTAAGTCTGGCGTCATCAGAGCGTCAGTATTTGACTCCCAATGAAAATATTGTGCTGAAGTTATTTAATGAAGGTTTTTCAGGCGGTGATATCGCCAGAATTCTGAAAAAGAGTGAGAAGACAGTGAGCGGGCAAAAACGCTCAGCGATGAAAAAACTGGGTGCCCGTACTGACGTTGAATTAATTAAAATGTTTATGTTCAAATAGTTAATATGAAGAATGGACTGGATTTTTTTGTTACTTTTAGCGTCAACACCAGAGAATATCAAAGGGATGTTTTATTATCGCCGGCAGGGATGCCAGCATCAAAACTTCGGAGCAACTCGGGTGGCCCCAAAAGCGATTTAGGGCCATTTATGGGAGTGGATATCCACAGTCTCAATAGAAAACAATTTCAGTAGAAAATCGTCTCAGTAGAGAATAGTCAGCATTAAATACACTTCAACTTAGCAACCGTACTCTCAATATCGACTTCATGCTCTGAAAATGTATAAGTGACATTTTGAAATGTGGTTATCGACAACATTTTCAGTGGTACCATTTTTTCTGCAATATCCTCTTCCTGCGGCCGGATTTTATTCATCAGTAAATTTACTGAGAGGACGGTATTCGCTTTGTCGACTTCAGCCTGCGCAGGAACTTCTTTAGTGAAAGTATTGAATGACTTAATGCTGGTGAGTTTGATTCTCTCGTTGGCGATGAATATATATTTACTCTCAATAGCCACTTTGACTGCAAATGCGGACAATCCTTTGGTATTGGTTGTCGGCTCAAAAGTGACCTCTGCCCCTTTTTTGATCATCTCGGGATTAGCAACTTTAATAACGTGAAAATAACGGTTATCTCCGTTCTCATCGGTGATAAAACCAAAGCCTTTATCTTCAAAAAAAGTTGTTATTCTACCGTTCATCATGCATCTCATATTAGCGTATCCAATGGGTAAGTATAATACAGGGGAATAGCTTTCAGATACAGTCTGGCGGTTTTATGGCGGGTTTTTAGACCCAGTTAAGGTGAGCTGAAAAAGCAAAAAATGCGGTTTTCTGTGCTAAAAATGAGCATTAAAAGGTGGGGTTTTCTCTTTTTATCTCTTTTTTGTGATCTCTGCTGTGGACAAGAATCGGTTCTATTGCTGTACTGTATCTGACACACATTTTGTGTCCAACATTCCACGTAAAGGTAAGTTTGATGTCTAAGATTAAAGGTAGCGTTAAGTGGTTCAATGAGTCCAAAGGTTTCGGCTTCATTACCCCAGAAGATGGCAGCAAGGACGTTTTCGTTCATTTCTCAGCCATCGCTAGCAACGGTTTCAAAACTCTTGCTGAAGGCCAGCGTGTAGAATTTGAAATCACGAACGGTGCCAAAGGGCCATCTGCTGCTAATGTTATCGCTATCTAAGTAGCCCATATCTCTTAAAACCCGCCTCAATAGGCGGGTTTTTTATGAGCAGTGCTTTTTTATGGGTAGCACTGTATCGCGAAAGAAATGGCACTTGCTAAAAGAGATATATTTTTAAAAAAAGCACGGTGATAAACAGGCAGAAAATCACTGTTATCCACTCAATCCGCGTTTTAGGTAATCCAAACATAGCCATATCCAGCACTTCAGCTACCACCATCGGTTAACTGTTCTCTACACCATGATTATCGGGCTCGTAGATTAAGAAAACATTAAGACGGTGCAACTCGTGGTATTACTGCCCTGTGAAGTGATTGACCAACAGAAAGGCCAACATGGTCATAGCAAGTGAACCCGCCAGATTCAGTAGGACCGTACCTGCGGCCCAGGCCAGTTTACCATCCTGAATTAAATAGACCACTTCGACAGAGAAGGTGGAAAACGTAGTTAAGCCACCACAGAAACCGGTGGTAATCAGTAACTTCCAAACGGGATCAATATGTGTAAGTCGGGTAAAAAGTGCCAATGTCAGGCCAATAATAAAGGCCCCAATCAGGTTTACCACCAGTGTCCCTACCGGGATATTGTGCGATAGACTGTTTAGCTTCATGCTGACCAACCAGCGGGCTACACTGCCGACACCACCACCAATAAATACTGCAAGTAATGTATTAAACATAAATACCTTTCTTTATGAATACCTGCTGTGCGGGTACTTTGTCGTTATAGAGGCTTTCAGAAAGGCTTAGGCGTAACGCTACGGCCTTAGTGAAAAGGTTACGTAGACATCATCAGCCTTGATGGGCGATGTCATCTCCAGCATTTAAAGGTCAATGCTTGAAAGCTAATAATACACTGAGTGAATGCTAATTTGTAGCCCGCAACTTAGCTCGCCAATTCAATACGATTACGGCCATTATCTTTTGCCAGATACAGTGCGGAGTCGGCGGCTTTCAGCCATTGCTGATAGTTAATCATGTCATGCCGATAATCAGCGATACCGGCGCTAACTCTCAATTGCAGGGATGGCGCTTGTGCAAAAACCAAATCGGCCAGCTTCTCCTGAATTCGTGTTAATACTTCCCGTGTCTGTTCTGCCGTTGTATTGGGCAAAATAGCGCCAAACTCATCTCCACCATAGCGGCCAACAATATCAATGGCCCTCAACCCCAGTAATAACTCTTCGGCAAGGACGGTTATCGCATCGTCGCCGACAGCATGACCAAAAGTGTCATTAATAGATTTGAAGTTGTCAATATCAAGTAAAATCAGAGTGGCGCCATGCTGATAACGTCGACAACTGTCAAATTGATTATGTAACTGATGCTCCCAATGCCTGCGGTTATATAACCCAGTCAATCCATCTCTGACGCTGATGCGTAACAGCTCTTCTTTATTTTCGGCCAGACGTTTTGCTGTTCGATAGGTCACTAATCCCAGTAGGGAAGGGTAGACGATGATCATTGGTAGGCAGGCATAGACCTGAAGTGGTGAGGTTTCAGGTTTAAAAGGTAAATTAAATATCCATGCGGTCAATAAGCTACAGGCAATTTGTAATGCCAGCCCTTTGCAAAACACGTTTTTGCCGCCTGAAGCAATATTATTCATACTCATCATTGATAAAATGACAACGGATGGCAGAGCATTGAACGACATTATCGCCACCCAGACCCCACCGAGGGCTGAGTCTATTTTCATGTTGAGTATTTCTTGCTCAAATGGTTCTTCAGAGCGCGAAGCTAGCAGGAATGCGATGTGTGGCCAGACTAACCCGTTGAGTGTGAGCGCTATCCATAACCACAGCGGTGCATTCTGAGTGTAGAGCACGGAGCTAACACATAACATGCCAATACCTAAGCCAAATGCTCGAGGTAAATAAGTCCTTTTAGCGAAACTTAATCCCGATCGACGGGTGTTTATTCTGGTTGAATAAGGCAATTGGCGGTTCCCTCGTTTTTTACTTTGGGGGGATGTTAACGGCAATGTCTCATCCGGAATGAGTCAAAATGAGCGAGAATAGACTCTTGAGTAAATCATAGTTCACTAACGAAATCTGTTACATATTACTCTTGTTTTAATCGGAAATTTATTCGTAAATAGCCCATGATTTAATGAACAGAACTCATCAAGAAGGTATATATGGAAGGTATCAGCATCACCAAATTGTTGGTTGTTGGCATACTGATTGTGTTGTTGTTTGGGACGAGTAAATTACGCACGCTGGGTGCGGATTTGGGCGCAGCTTTAAAAGGCTTCAAAAAAGCCATGGGTAATGATGATGCGCCAGCAGCGGGTTCTACCGCTGAGTCTAAAGCCGCAACTGAAACCAAAACAACACCGCCGATCGAGCACAAAGACTGATTGTTGCCGCAGGTTTAGTGGTTTTTTGAGCTAACAGGGCAGCGCGATCATACATTTGCGACATTATTATCGGCATTAATATTATGCCTGATGACAAAAAACGGATCTCCATTGGAAATCCGTTTTTGGTTGTCTGCAGTATAAGGTGTAATAAATTATTTCAGTCATATCGGGCCTGAATGGATGTTCAGGCCCGATATGCTTATTTGACTTCCAAACCTTTTGCTTGCAGGTCAGCGTGGTAAGAGGAGCGAACAAACGGGCCGCAAGCTGCATGGGTAAAGCCCATCGCCATAGCTTCCGCTTTCATTTCATCAAACTCAGCCGGGCTGACATAACGCTGTACTGGCAAATGGTGACGGCTAGGCTGCAAGTATTGGCCTAGCGTTAACATGGTTACCCCGTGACGGCGTAAATCACGCATAACTTCAACGATTTCAGCATTTGTTTCACCCAGACCGACCATCAAACCAGACTTGGTTGGGATATCAGGATGCGCTTCTTTAAAGCGTTCCAATAATTTGAGCGACCACTCGTAGTTAGCGCCGGGGCGCACTTGGCGATAGACCCGTGGAACGTTTTCCAGATTGTGGTTAAATACATCGGGTGGTGTGGCGGTCAAAATATCTAATGCGCGATCCATACGGCCACGGAAATCAGGCACCAGCGTTTCAATCTTAATGGTTGGATTCTTGGCACGAATCGCGGAGATACAATCAGCAAAATGCTGAGCACCGCCATCACGCAGGTCATCACGGTCAACTGAGGTGATCACAACATAGCGCAGGCCCATATCTTGAATGGTCTGCCCCAGTTTTTCTGGCTCATTGGCATCCGGTGTGACCGGGCGGCCATGTGCTACATCACAGAATGGACAACGGCGAGTACAAATTGCGCCGAGGATCATAAAGGTCGCCGTGCCGTGGTTAAAACACTCAGAGAGGTTAGGGCAGGAGGCTTCTTCGCAAACCGAATGCAGACCGTTTTTACGCAGTGCGGCCTTGATGCCCTGAATACGACCGGAGTCGGCAGGGAGTTTGATCTTCATCCATTCGGGCTTACGCAGCAGCTCCTGACGTTCGGTAACCACGGTTTTAATCGGGATTAACGCCATTTTATCTGCGTCACGGTATTTTACGCCGCGTTCCATCTGAATCGGTTTACTCATAATCGTGCAGGTTCCAGTTCTGAATCTCTCAATTTGAGATTTTTCATTGAATTCAACGTGATGCAGCTTTCGTTAAAAAATATTTGAAAATTGTATAAAATCATAACATCTTTACCCCACCGCATTCAGCCCCAATTTACGCTTCTTAACTCGAAGCTGTCATGGTATCTGTTGGGTCACTTGTAATGCGTCAGAGGATAAATAATCAGTCAATGACCAAGGGTAAAGCTCTGCGTCTGGGTAACCTAGCTGGCGGGTGAATTCGCGCACTAATATCGGCTGGATATCCGCTACGGTTGTAGCCGCTTTCAACGCACTGACTTGGGTCATTTGCATCCCCGCATAGCCACAGGGATTAATGCGCTGGAAAGGTTCCAGATCCATAGCGATATTTAATGCCAGACCATGAAACGAGCAGCCTCTGCGGATACGTAGCCCCAGTGAGCATATCTTCTGCTGACCAACGTAGACGCCGGGCGCATCCGGCCGGGCCTGTGAATCAATGTCAAAAGAGGCCAGTGTTTGTATCACCGTATTCTCAATCGCCGTCACTAGCTGTCGCACGCCCATTTTGGCGCGTTTGAGATCAATCATGATATACATCACCTGCTGTCCGGGACCGTGGTAGGTGACTTGGCCGCCCCTATCACTTTGGATTACCGGAATATCACCGGGCATCAAGAGATGTTCAGCTTTTCCTGCCTGACCCTGAGTGAAGACTTGCTGATGCTCAACCAGCCAGATTTCATCCGCTGTAGTATCAGTGCGGAACTCAGTGAAGTTATGCATAGCTTGGGATACGGGGGCATAAGGTTGTAACCCCAGCTGACGTAAAATGATCTTGTGTTGTTGCAAGCGAGGCATCATCTGGTTACAGAAATGGTGGCGTCAGTATACCAGCCCAGTGGTGTGGAGCCACTATTTTGGCATGTAAAAACAGATTTGATAATTATAAAAGCAGGCTTGATGGTGCGACAATTGAGTTAATGGGTAAAAAATAAAGCCCGGAGTGGTCATCCCAGTCCGGGCATTATAGGTTTAGATTGGATAGTTTACCTGTAGCAGTCCGTGTCGATTACAGTACCATCCGCACCAATTCAAGCTTACCTAACTCTTCGTACAGCGTTTCCACCTGATCAATATGGGTCGCGGTGATGGTGATTGAAACGGAGTGATAGTTGCCTTTGCTGCTCGGTTTTACCTGCGGGGTGTAGTCACCCGGAGCATGGCGCTGTACCACTTCAACCACCTGAGTAACCAATCGAGGCTCAGCAATGCCCATTACCTTGTAGGTAAAAGAACAAGGGAACTCAAGCAGTTCGTGCAGTTTAGTTTTCATGTGCGCTCCTGGGTTGTATCACTGAATGACAAAATGTATTCAGCTACAAAATTATAACTCCCGCCGGAGCGGGAGTTTTATATTATTTATAATGTGGGGGCAATTTTCTGGCTTTCAAGCACTCAGTGCTCTCAGTACCAAATGATTAGCCGAACCAGCGGTGGAACATCAATTTGATGTAATCCACCATGCGGCTAAAGATTCCGCCCTCTTTCACTTCATTCATTACCACCAGTGGGCGCTGGTCGATAGTTTTGCCATCCAACTGGAAGTTAATCATCCCGACAACCTGATTTTTTGCCAGTGGGGCATGAATTTCAGGTGTATTCAGCACATAGCTGGCTTTCAGATCTTTCATGCGACCACGTGGAATCGTCAGGTATACGTCTTTATCAACGCCCAACTGCACGCGATCACTGTCACCAAACCAGACTGGCTCTGAAGCAAACTCTTTACCGACTTTCAGTGGTGCCACGGTTTCAAAGAAACGGAAGCCCCATGTTAGCAATTTCTTGCTTTCAGTTTCGCGGCCTTTATAAGTGCGCCCACCCAGCACGGCAGAAATCAAACGCATTTGCCCATCAGTGGCTGAGGCCACCAAATTATAGCCAGCAGAGGCAGTATGGCCGGTTTTGATGCCATCAACATTCAAGCTGGTATCCCACAGTAAACCGTTACGGTTCATCTGACGGATATTGTTGAATGTGAACTCTTTCTCTTTGTAGATGGTGTACTCATCCGGTACATCACGAATCAGCGCTTGACCAATCAGTGCCATATCACGCGCAGAGCTGAATTGACCATCAGCATCTAAGCCGTGCACGGTTTTGAAATGGGTATTTTGCAAGCCCAGCGCGTTAACGTAGTTATTCATCAGGTTAACGAATGAGTCTTGGCTGCCAGCGACGTAATCGGCCATCGCCACACAAGCATCGTTACCCGATTGCAGGTTGATACCCCGGGTCAGTTTTGAGACCGGGACGCGGTCACCGGGTTTCAGGAACATCAACGAGGAGCCTTGGAATTCCGGATTGCCGGTCGCCCAAGCATCTTTACCCACGGTAACCATATCTTCCGGCCCGATTTTGCCCGCTTTAATCGCCTGACCGATAACATAACTGGTCATCATTTTGGTCAAGCTGGCTGGGTTACGGCGTGCATCAGCATTCATTTCTGCCAATACTTTGCCTGAGTTGTAATCAATCAGAATATAGGCTTCCGCGTCGATCTGTGGCACGCCGGGGATCATGGTTTTCAGATTGACGTCATCAGCGTTTGCAGCAGAAGCTGCGCTCATAACAATAACAGTGCCGAGCGCCAGGCTCTTGATAATGCGAGAAGTAGTTACATATTTCATGATCAGGACAACAACATCCGTGGGAGTAAGTTAAGAACGTGCCACACTATAACATACCCTGCTTAATTGGCGTTGCAGCTGTGTTAGCCGCTCTTGCTGGCTAAAGGCAACACCAATTGATTTGGGTAATGTACTTATGCGGCGTTTATATATTTGCACTGGAGGTTATCACCCCCAGTGACTGTTATGGCCTCAACCGTAACATCCTGTTTGTACAGTCGGTTACGGTTATTTTTATCTGCTCAGCCTTAAATTGCTACAAGGCGTGTCCGGCTTAAGGTGCCGCAACCACAAATGACTGTTGCTGTGCTTCGCTCGACAGGCGCTGTTGCAGTTCAACGGCCTGCTGACGGCTACTAAACGGCCCAAGTTGGACACGGTGTACGCTGCCATTGGTGGCTACTTTGCCCGGTACACCGAAACGTTGACTCAGGCTTTGCTGCCAAGTTTGCGCCCGCTGAGCATCACTCAATGCCCCGACCTGAACCACATAGCCATAACCGCCTGACGTTGCTGCGCCAGTTGATGCTGAGGCGACTGAGGATGTGACGGGGCCTGGATTGGCGACAACCGGTGGCGTGACGGGTGCTGAACTCATTGCTGAAGATGACACCGTGGCAGGTTCTGAACCTTCCAGCACGCCGACTGGCACTGGGGTCGATGCACGCAGGAAGCCGCTGCTTTGTGGCGCGACAGGCTGCGTGGCATCAGCGCCAGACAAATGACTATTATCGATAGGGAGTACCGGCGCACTGACTGCAGGGGCATCCTGCTGTATTGGTGTCCCCATCCCGCTGGAGCCTAAATCGGGACGGCTCGGTAACGCATAACTCTGTTTGGCGATGGTGGTTCCCACCATGCCGGGGCCAGATAGTGAACCATCGGGTGCGACATTGATAAAATCAATCTTCACCTTGGTATTATTTGAGATATTAAGGCGATCGGCAGCCGCTTTGGATAAATCAATCACCCGCCCTGAGGTGTATGGGCCACGATCATTCACGCGTACCACAATCTGGCGACCATTGCTGACGTTGGTGACCCGTACATAACTTGGAATGGGTAACGTCGGGTGGGCGGCGGTTAATGCATTGGGATCAAAGGTTTCACCGGTCGCTGTCGTGTTGCCGTTAGCCTCTTCACCATACCAAGCCGCCAAGCCTATCTGGGAGAAGTTTTGTGGGTCTTTGACGATGCTATAGGATTGACCATTAACCTTATAATCCTGATTGAAACTAGGATTGAAAGGTTCGTAGCGCGGTTCTGCGCCACCAATCTCGACAACTGGGCCATTGTACGTCTGCTGTACTTGTTGTTGTGGTGCTGGGGGCTGACTGGTACATGCCGATAACAGCACGCCTGCGATGCCGATCCAAAGCCATTCCTTACGCATTGCTCACCTCTATAAATTCTTAGATAACATTTTTCGATGAGTATGTATCGACATCACGATACCAAACCCGGCCATCAGAACTATCAGCGCCGAGCCTCCGTAGCTGACCAAAGGCAAAGGTACGCCAACCACAGGCAAAATTCCACTGACCATGCCTACGTTAACAAACACATAAACAAAGAGTATCAGCATTAATCCCCCGACCATAACCCGGCCAAAGGTAGTTTGTGCATGGGCAGCAATCACCAAACCGCGCATGATCAGACACAGATAAAGCCCCAACAGCGCCAAAAAGCCAATTAATCCCAGTTCCTCTGCCAGCACGGCAAAGATGAAGTCAGTATGGCGCTCTGGTAGGAATTCCAACTGCGACTGAGTGCCATGCAGCCAGCCTTTGCCTGATAATCCACCTGAGCCAATCGCAATTTTAGATTGAATAATATGATAACCCGCACCGAGTGGATCACTTTCTGGGTCCAGTAGCATCATCACGCGATCCTGCTGATATCCATGCATCAGGAAGAACCACAAAATAGGAATAAACCCCGCGACCAAGACGGCGGCAATAGCGATTAAACGCCAGCTCATTCCCGAAAGGAATAGGACAAACAGACCCGAGGCAGCAATCAGAATCGAGGTGCCAAGGTCGGGCTGAGCGGCCACTAATAAGGTCGGCATAAAGATTAAAATCAGCGCGATGCCAGTATTTTTTAGTGAAGGTGGGCAGACGTCACGGTTCATAAATCGTGCAACCATTAACGGCACTGCAATTTTAGCAATTTCAGAGGGTTGGAAGCGGATAAAGCCCAAATCTAACCAGCGCTGTGCCCCTTTACTGATTTGACCAAAAACATCAACCAGAACCAGTAAAATCACGCAAACAAAATAGAGGTAGGGTGCCCAGCTTTCATAGACGCGTGGCGGTATCTGTGCCATCACCAACATGACAACCAGACCCATGGCAATTTGGCCGACCTTGCGCTCCATCATGCCAATGTCTTGCCCGCTCGCACTCCACATCACGAAGGCGCTATAAGCCAGCAGCGCCAGGACGCAAAGCAGAAACGGCAGGTCAATGTGCATTTTGTACCACAAAGAGCCTTTTTGTTGATTATCAGTCATGAGTTACCTTAATCCACTTCAGCTAGTCTGCTTCTACACCCGGAGGAAGAGGGGCCGCATCCGGTAATTCAGTATTGTTATCACCTAACAGGATATGGTCGAGGATTTGGCGAGTAATGGTACCCACCGCAGGTCCCGCGCCGCCATTTTCCAGAATCATAGCAACAGACACTGTTGGGTTTTCGTAGGGGGCAAAGGCAACCATCAATTTGTGGTCACGCAAATGCTCCGCGACTTTGTGCGCATTATAGGTTTCATAGCTGTAAACCTGTGCCGTCCCTGATTTTGCCGCAGCCTTATACGGCGTGCCTTCAAAGAACTTACGGCCTGTCCCGTTAGGGCGGTTGGCGACACCATACATGCCATCTTTGGCGATTTCCCAATAGCCAGAATGAATATCACCAATTTGCGTGGTATCTTCTTGTTTATACGGTACTAATACGCCATCAATTCGTGTGCTTTGCAGCAGGTGGGGTGTTTTAACCGCGCCATCATTAATCAGTGTCATCAATGCTTTTGCCATCTGAATTGGCGTGGCTGTCCAGTAACCCTGGCCGATGCCTACTGGGATAGTATCCCCTTGATACCACGGTTTTTTGTGGCGTTTTTGTTTCCATTCCCGCGTTGGCATCAGACCAGCCCGCTCTTCGGAGAGATCAATGCCAGTATATTCACCGTAACCAAACTTGGTCATCCATGCGGATAAGCGGTCAATTCCCATGTCATAAGCAACCTGATAGAAGAAGGTATCCGCCGACTCCTCCAATGCTTTGGTGACATTCAACCGACCATGGCCCCATTTTTTCCAGTCGCGGAAACGTTTTTCCGAGCCGGGAAGTTGCCACCAGCCGGGGTCAAACAGGCTAGTACTTTTGGTGATGACGCCAGCACTCAGTGCAGAAACCGCGATATAGGGTTTTACCGTCGATGCAGGAGGATAAACACCTTGAGTGGCGCGGTTAATCAGTGGACGGTTAGGATCATTTAGCAGCCCCTGATAATCCTTGTTGGTGATGCCATCGACAAACAGATTTGGGTCATAGCTTGGATTCGACACCAAGGCCAATATGCCACCCGTGCGTGGGTCCGTGACCACTACCGCAGCACGACTTCCGCTAAGTAGTTGTTCAATATAAGTTTGCAGGTGTAAATCGAGCGTCAGATAGATATCTTTACCGGCTTGCGGTGGTTGCTCATGCAACTGGCGAATCACTCGGCCACGGTTATTCACTTCAACTTCTTCATAACCGGTTTTGCCGTGCAATACAGATTCATAGTAACGCTCAATACCCAGTTTGCCGATATCGTGGGTTGCGGCATAGTTAGCAAGAATGCCCTCTTTATCCAACCGTTCGACATCTTTATCATTGATCTTGGAAACATACCCGATAACGTGGGTCAGGGCAGAGCCATAGGGGTAGAAGCGGCGCTGATAGCCTTTGACTTCAATTCCGGGGAAGCGGAATTGGTTAACGGCGAAGCGGGCGACCTGAACCTCGGTGAGCGGTGTTTTAACCGCAATAGAGGTAAAACGGCGTGAGCGCTTACGCTCTTTTTCAAAATTGGCGATATCCTCATCCGTCAAATCCACTATCGGGCGTAGTGCATTGAGTGTGGCGGGGAGGTCTTCGATTTTTTCCGGCATCAATTCTAGCTGATAAATAGTGCGATTCATCGCCAGTGGGGTGCCGTTGCGGTCAAATATCATGCCACGGCTCGGGGCGATAGGAACCAGCTTGATGCGGTTTTCATTGGAACGGGTGCGATAGTCTTCGAAACGCACTATCTGCAAATTGTACATGTTAGCGACCAATACCCCGCTTAGCAGCAGGATACCGAGGAAAGCCACCAAGGCACGGCGGACAAACAGGGCTGACTCAGCCGAATAGTCGCGAAAAGAGTTAGGTTCTTTTTTCATCCCGCAGCTACTTCATGTTGTCCAAAACCCACATTTTTCCCAAAACCAGCACATCACTTAAAGCCATCATTTTACTCAGGTTCATCGCCCGCTTATTCCCGGTGATAGGGGTGATTGGTCGTAATACTCCAGGCGCGGTAGAGACTCTCGGCCACTAAAACACGCACTAAAGGATGGGGTAGCGTTAGCGGAGAGAGCGACCAGCTCTGCTCTGCGGCAGCTTTACAGGCCGGGGCTAATCCCTCAGGCCCGCCAATCAACAGACTGACATCACGGCCATCCTGCTTCCAGCGTTCTAATTGCTGAGCTAATTGCGGGGTCTCCCAGGGAGTGCCTGGGATATCCAGCGTGACAATGCGGTTGTTCTTGCCAACCGCCGCCAGCATTAGCTCGCCCTCTTTTTCCAAAATGCGTTTGATATCCGCATTCTTGCCCCGCTTACCTGCCGGTATCTCTACCAACTCGAAGGGCATATCTTTGGGAAAGCGGCGCAGGTAATCGATAAAACCTGTCTGCACCCAGTCTGGCATTTTAGTGCCGACGGCTACCAGTTGCAGTTTCACCGCTTAGCTCCAGAGTTTTTCCAATTCGTACAGACGGCGACTCTCTTCTTGCATCACATGGACAATGACTTCGCCCAGATCAACCACAACCCAGTCAGAGACACCCTGACCTTCAACGCCCAGTGGGATCATGCCTGCAACACGGGATTCCTGTACCAGATTGTCTGCCAGCGCCATAACATGGCGGGTGGACGTACCGGTACAAATGATCATGCAATCAGTGATACTGGACTTACCTTGAACATCCAAAGCAATAATGTCCTGGCCTTTCAAATCATCGAGCTTGTCGATAACAAATTCTTGGAGCGCTTTACCTTGCAAAGGTTCCCCCTAGGGTAATACCTGAAATTTAGCGGCGGAGTATAACATGGGTCAATGTCTCGGGATATAAACCCTCGGCTCTCAGCCGCGATACAGACCTTGTAACTCAATATATCGCTGAACAGCACGCGGTAACAGATCATCACAACTTTCACCATGATGGCGGCGACGGCGAATATCGGTCGCAGAAATATCTAACAGCGGCGTATCTGCCAGATAGATTGTTCCCTGTGGTCGCTGGCTCAACAGGTGTGGATCAAAGACCCGGTGTTCGTCGAGCCACTGCTGTAACTCTGGTGTTTCCAGTGTTTGGGCGTAACCAGGACGGGCACAAACTAACAGATGGCACACATCCAACAGTGATTCCCAGCGATGCCATTTATGCAGTGATAATAATGAGTCCTGCCCAATAATAAACGCTAAAGGCCGTTCAGCACCACGTTCTTTACGCAGGGATTCCAGTGTCTCGATGGTGAATGATGGCGCGTCACGTAATAACTCTCGCGAATCAACGCTGAACAGCGGATTGCCAGCAACCGCCAACTCAACCATTTTTAGCCGCTGCTGTGCATTGGCCTCAGGTTGGGGACGATGGGGCGGTACATTATTGGGCAGTAAAATGATGTGTTGTAGGCCAACTTGCTGAGCCAAGGCTTCAACTGGCTTCAAATGGCCATAATGGATTGGATCAAAAGTACCGCCGAACAGGGCATGTAGTGTGCGAGTCGGGGAGTTATTGGGCATCAAAAAAGCTCTCAGGTAATATTTTGCCACACATCAGCATAGACAGCGTTTCTAACTCAGGCCAGATGGATTGACCATAATCCTGCTTCAGGCGAATTTCCATTTGTGTCAACAAATGAACGGCTTGATGCAGTTGCTGCATGGAGAGACGTTGCAGTGCTTGAGTCATCATCGGTCGGCGGTTCTGCCACACTTTGAATTGATCAAACAGAGTTCGTAGTGGCACCTGATCCATACGGCGCTTGAGCGTTAACAACTGCAATAATTCACGTTGTAGGGTGCGCAGCAAAATAATGGGTTCGCTATCTTCCTGCTGTAACTGTTGCAGGATATGCCATGCCCGTTTGCTTTTACCGGCGAGTAAGGCATCCAGCCAGTGATACGGCGTAAAATGCGCAGCATCATTGACCGCTTGCTCGACTTTTGGCAGTGTCAATTTGCCATCGGGATAGAGCAGGGAGAGGCGTTCTAATGCTTGCGATAGCGCCAGCAAATTGCCTTCGTAGCAGTAACACAGCAGTTGAATGGCGGCATCATCAACATCCAGACTCAAGCTCTTGGCACGTGTGCTGACCCACCGTGGAAGCTGTGCCTGTTCGGGTGTTTGGCAACTAACAAAAACACCGTTCTTGCTGAGAGCCTTAAACCAGGGGCTGTTTTCTTGTGCTTTGGTGAGCTTGTTTGCCCGCAATATCAGCAAAATATCGGGGTGTAGTAGCCCGGATAATTTGACCAATTGCTCGTTCATTGGTGCAGTCAACCCACTGTCAGGGAAACTCAAAAGCAGTGTCTGACGGCTGGCGAATAGACTCAGCGCCTGACAGAGGCTAAAGATGCTGTCCCATTCGGTGTGGGCATCCAGTGCAAAACTGAAATGCTCGGTGAAGTCGTGTTGGGCTGCCACTCGACGAATATGGTCCTGACTCTCCTGTAACAGTAATGGCTCATTGCCACATAACAGGTAGCAAGCGCGCAGCCCCTCATGGAGCTGCGCGACAAGTTGTTCAGGATAGACTCGGATCATTGGGCAGGGGTACTGACTGCAGGTTTGCCGATATTAATCTCTTTGACCGGGGCTGTTTTAGCGGTGCCGGTTGTATTGCTATTGCTAACCGATTTATCACCATTTTCCTGTGCGTTTTTGATTTCCGCAGCATGTACGGTCAGGAGCTGCCGCACTAACTGCTGAGCCGCCTGATCGCGCATCTCTTGGCGAAGAACCTCAGCTTCAGCATCTTTTGCCAGCGCAGTCAGCGGGTTATCGAAGAAGGAGCGGAAGATATTAACTCGTAGCGGGTAAATATCATGACCCGGTATCAATACCTGCGCCTGCACATGCAACACTAACTGGTACTCAGCCGTCACGCCGTTTCGGAAGATTGACACGGTATCCTGATTTTCGGATGAGCCAATTATCCGCAAGGCCGGTAGGTCTTTGCGCATTGGGTCATCAACAATGGTGACGTTGCTTAAACGCAATTGTTGACGTACTGCACGGGTTAGCGGGCCATAAGGATCGCCACTTTCCAGCAATAATTTTTGCAGTTCAGGTGGCACCTGAGTGGTGCCCCGCAGATTAAAGCCACAGCCAGCGGTGACCAGCACCGCTAACCCCAGCAACAGCGTCAGAATAGGATGTCGCACAACTCCTCCTTGTCTTAACCCACAACCAGGTTAAGCAGTTTGCCAGGGACATAGATGACTTTACGCACAGTAACCCCATCTAGGTATTTAGCCACCAAGTGCTCTTGACCAGCACGTTCGCGAACTTGCTCTTCAGTGGCATCGGCAGGCACAGTAATTCTGCCACGCACTTTACCATTAACCTGTACGACAACTAACTTAGAGTCTTCGACCATCGCCTGTTCATCAGCAATTGGCCATGGTGCAGTATCGATATCACCTTCGCCACCCAGTGCTTGCCACAAGGTGAAGCAGACGTGAGGGGTGAAGGGATAAAGCATCCGAACCACTGCCAGTAATGCTTCTTGCAGCAGAGCGCGATCTTGCTCAGTTTCCTGAGGTGAGCGGCCTAACTTGTTCATCAACTCCATCACCGCAGCGATAGCGGTGTTGAAGGTTTGACGGCGACCCACATCATCAGTGACTTTAGCTATAGTCTTGTGCAGATCGCGACGCAGAGATTTCTGTTCGTCCGTCAGGCTGGCGATATCCAGCGGAGCAGTGGCCCCTTTTGCTGTGTGATCAAAGACCAGACGCCAGACACGTTTCAGGAAGCGGTTAGCCCCTTCAACGCCAGACTCTTGCCATTCCAAGGTCATTTCTGCCGGGGAAGCAAACATCATAAACAGACGTACGGTATCAGCACCGTATTTCTCTACCATAACCTGCGGGTCGATACCGTTATTTTTCGATTTCGACATTTTGCTCATACCGGCATACACCAGTTCATGGCCTTCAGCATCGGTCGCTTTAATAATACGGCCTTTATCATCACGTTCGACGATAGCATCAACCGGCGAAACCCAAATACGTTCACCGCCAGTACCGGTGTAGTAGAAGGCATCTGCCAATACCATGCCCTGACACAGCAGACGTTTGGCTGGTTCATCGGAGTCCACCAGACCTGCGTCACGCAGCAGTTTGTGGAAGAAGCGGAAGTACATCAGGTGCATGATGGCATGTTCGATACCACCGACATACTGATCGACTGGCAGCCAGTAGTTGGCGGCGGCCGGGTCCAGCATACCTTCATCATATTGCGGACAGGTGTAGCGCGCGTAATACCAAGATGACTCCATAAAGGTATCAAAGGTATCGGTTTCACGCAGACCCGGCATCCCATTCACCGTGGTTTTAGCCCACTCAGGATCTGCCTTGATTGGGCTGGAAATACCGTCCATCACCACATCTTCTGGCAGGATAACCGGCAGTTGATCTTCTGGCGTCGGTACTACAGTACCGTCTTCCAGTGTCACCATCGGGATTGGGGCACCCCAATAACGCTGGCGGGAGACACCCCAGTCACGTAAGCGGTAATTGACTTTGCGCTGACCCACGCCGAGCGCGACCAGTTTGTCGGCGATGGCATTAAAGCCCTCTTCGTAATCCAAACCATCAAACTCGCCAGAGTTGAACAGGACGCCTTTCTCGGTCAGGGCTTCTTTCGTGACATCAGGTTCGCTACCGTCTGCGGCCAAAATAACCGGTTTGATTGGTAGGTTGTATTTGGTGGCGAACTCCCAGTCACGAGCATCGTGGCCTGGAACGGCCATGACCGCACCAGTACCGTAATCCATCAAGACAAAGTTAGCGGCCCAGATAGCTAATTTCTCGCCAGTTAGCGGATGGATGGCATACAGACCTGTCGCCATGCCTTTTTTCTCCATGGTGGCCATTTCAGCTTCGGCAACCTTGGTATTACGGCATTCTGCAACAAAATCGGCCAGTGCAGGGTTGGTTTCAGCCGCTTGCAGTGACAGAGGATGACCTGCAGCAACCGCCACATAGGTCACGCCCATAAAGGTATCTGGACGGGTGGTATAAACAGACAGTTTATCTTCGCTATCCGCGACATCGAAAACGATATCAACCCCTTCGGAGCGGCCAATCCAGTTGCGCTGCATGGTTTTCACCTGCTCAGGCCAGCTTTCCAGCGTGTCCAGATCATTAAGCAACTGATCAGCGTAATCGGTGATTTTGATAAACCACTGCGGGATCTCTTTACGTTCAACTTTGGTATCACAGCGCCAGCAGCAACCGTCGATCACCTGCTCGTTCGCCAGCACGGTCAGATCGTGTGGACACCAGTTAACCGCAGAGGTCTTTTTGTAGACCATGCCTTTTTCGTACAACTTGGTGAAGAACCACTGTTCCCAACGGTAGTAGTCAGGTTTACAGGTGGCAATTTCACGATCCCAGTCATAGCCGAAGCCCAGTAGTTTTAACTGGTTCTTCATGTATTCGATATTGTCGTAGGTCCAGGGAGCGGGGGCGGTATTATTTTTTACCGCAGCGCCTTCAGCAGGTAGGCCAAATGCATCCCAGCCAATCGGTTGTAACACGTTCTTGCCCAGCATACGTTGGTAGCGGGAGATAACATCACCAATAGTGTAGTTACGAACGTGCCCCATATGTAGGCGCCCTGAAGGGTACGGCAGCATAGATAGGCAGTAATATTTTTCTTTGCTAGCGTCTTCAGTGACTTTAAACGTCTGCTTCTCTTGCCAGTGAAGCTGTACTTGCGTTTCGATATCTTCTGGGCGGTATTGCTCTTGCATGGCGGCCGGTGGTCCTATAGTGAAAAACAGCTACGCCTGTAGCATCATCTGTTTCATATCATAAAGAGAGATCCGCATAGCATAGCCGATAAGCGGCAGCGGCAACAACACTCAGCACCCTACAGGCGGCTTTTTCTGCGTAGTGGGTGGCAGAAATTGCCAAAGTGAGGGGGAAACACCCTGATGATGCAGTGACTTCAGTCATTTACGACTAAAATTATTAACGTTAACTTTATTATCTGAGTAAGTGGCTTTAAACCCAGGAGCCAGATAATCGCCAGCGGGTAAGAATTTGCCTGTTGATTTTTGTGCTTCATCACAACTTTGCTTTATCACAAACCGTCGATCGAGGAGAGATTATGAACAAGGTAGCTCAATATTATCGTGAGTTAGTGACATCACTGACTGAACGCTTGAAAAATGGTGAACGTGATATCGATAAGCTGGTGGACAGCGCTGAACAGCGGCTGGATGCTGTAGAGGAGTTAACCCGCAGTGAAGTTGAGCAAATCATTCAGGCGGTGCGCCGTGATCTGGAAGAGTTTGCGCGTAGCTACGAAGAGAGTAAGGATGAATTCACTGACAGTGTATTTATGCGGGTGATAAAAGAGAGTTTATGGCAGGAGTTGGCCGATATCACCGATAAAACCCAGCTAGAATGGCGCGAGGTGTTTAAAGATGTTAGTCATCATGGGGTTTATCACAGTGGTGAGGTTGTCGGGCTAGGGAATCTGGTCTGCGAAAAGTGCCATCATCATCTCGCCTTCTATACCCCGGAAGTGCTACCACTCTGCCCAAAATGTGGTCATGACCAATTCAATCGCCGGCCATTCCAGCCTTAGCCCTGTGAAGTAGGATTTGCCCCTCTCTATTGAGGGAGGGGCGATGTAATAATCTAATGTTAGTGCAGATTAATGCAGGATTTTTGCCAGGAAGTCTTTGGCGCGGTCAGATTTAGGATTGTTAAAGAAATCATCTTTGTTGCTGTCTTCGACGATTTTCCCTTCATCCATAAAGATAACCCGGTTAGCCACTTTGCGGGCAAAACCCATTTCGTGGGTCACCACCATCATGGTCATCCCCTCCAGTGCCAGTTTGACCATCACATCCAACACTTCATTGATCATTTCCGGATCAAGGGCTGACGTGGGTTCGTCAAACAGCATCGCGATGGGGTCCATGCAGAGTGCACGAGCAATCGCCACTCGTTGCTGCTGGCCGCCAGATAACTGCGAAGGGAATTTATCGGCGTGGGTTGTCAGACCGACACGCTCCAACAGTTTCAAGCCCTTTTCGCGCGCGGCGGCTTTATCGCGCCCCAACACTTTGATTTGCGCCAGTGTCAGGTTTTCAATGATCGACAGGTGTGGGAAGAGTTCGAAGTGCTGGAACACCATCCCTACTTTGGAACGCAACTGCGCCAAATTGGTCCCTTTATCATTAACACCAATACCATTAACCGTAATGCTGCCTTTTTGAATAGGTTCCAGCCCGTTGACAGTTTTGATTAAGGTTGATTTACCTGAGCCGGAAGGGCCGCAGACCACCACGACCTCACCTTTTTTAACTTCGGTGGTGCAGTCAGACAGCACCTGAAAGTGGCCGTACCACTTAGAAACATTTTTCAGGGAAATCATCAAACAGTCCTTTTCTTCAAATAGTTAACCAGCATCGACGCGGCAATACTGATAACGAAATAAACTAAACCGGCAAACAGCACCATTTCGACCCGAGTGCCGTCCCGCTCGCCAATGTTGGTGGCGGTGCGGAAAAAATCGGCCAGACTAAGGACATACACCAGTGATGTATCCTGAAATAACACTATTCCCTGAGTTAACAGCAGCGGCACCATGGCGCGGAAAGCTTGTGGCAGGATAACCAATCTCATCGACTGGCCCTGTGTCATGCCCAACGCTAAGGCGGCGGAGGATTGCCCACGGGAGATACTTTGAATCCCGGCGCGAATAATCTCTGAGTAGTAGGCCGCTTCAAACAGCGAAAAGGCTACCATGGCAGAGATTAACCGAATATCAGTTTTTGGTGATAAGCCCAGCACATTTTGTAATAAGCTCGGGACCACCAGATAAAACCATAACAGCACCATGACCAACGGAATAGAGCGGAACACGTTGACATAGACGGTCGCAAACCAGCTGATAGCTTTAATCGGTGACAGGCGCATCACCGCCAGAACGGTTCCCCAGATAATCCCAAACACGATAGCGGTGATAGTTATCTTGGCGGTCACCACCAAGCCTTGCAGCAGGTAAGGAATGCTTGGGCCGATAGAACTCCAATCAAATTCGTACATTATTTACTCCCCAGATTGCCGGGTAACTGCACTTTCTTCTCAACTAATCGCATCACCAGCATGATCACGGCATTGATCAGCACATAACCAAGGGTGATGGCGGTGAAGGACTCATAAGCGTGAGCTGAATAATCCAGCAATTTACCCGCTTGTGCCGCCATATCCACCAGACCGATTGTTGAGGCAATCGCTGAGTTTTTAACCAGATTAACCATTTCTGAGGTCATCGGGGGAATAATCACCCGGTAAGCATTCGGCAGTAAAACATAGCGATAAGTCTGTGGCAGGGTTAACCCCATTGCTAGACCCGCCGCTTTCTGACCACGAGGCAGAGATTGAATCCCGGCGCGTACCTGCTCGCAAACCCGTGCTGCGGTGAATAAGCCAAGGCAAATCACGGAGGAGAGGAAAAACTGGATGTTCGGGTCTAGCTCGCTTTTAAACCACATGCCAATATCAACTGGCAACAGTTCAGGGACCACCAGATACCAAGTAAAAAATTGCACAATCAGGGGGACGTTACGAAATAACTCAACGTAACAGGTGCCGATTCCTGACAGAATTCGATTGGGCACGGTTCTTAAAATGCCAAACAGTGAACCAATGAAGAAGGCGATCACCCATGCGCACAGTGATAACGCAATGGTGACTTGAAAGCCGGACCAAATCCAGCCGAGATAGGTGGTATTGCCGAAAGGGGCAGCTTGCAAGAAAATGCCCCAGTTCCAGTCTATTGACATAACGAACTCCCTTAAAAGGATGGATAAGCCATCCTGATGACTGATGATTCAATGCGTTGCGGCCTCCCGAGGGTTAACAAAAAAATGCGGAGTGGGGAACGGCCACCCCGCATCAAGTAACCCAATCGGTCCATCATCAATCAGTAGGGCAGGCAGTGCCCGCCCTGATTATTATTGTTAGTTCAATGCTTTATCGTTAGGTGCTTTGAACAGCGCCTTCATTTCATCAGACAGTGAGAAATTCAGGTTAAGATTTTTAGGTGGAATTGGGTTTTTGAACCAGCGATCAAATGACTTCTCAGCCACACCTGAGGTTTGTGCGGTGGCGATGGTCTCATCCAATAGCGCTTTGAAAGCAGGGTCATTTTTACGCAGCATACAGCCGTAAGCTTCCTGAGACTGCGCCGTACCGACGATATCCCATTGATCTGGTTTCTTCGCTTTTGCACGTTCGCCAGCCAACAGCGCATCATCCATCATAAAGGCGACAGCACGACCACTTTCCAGTGTGCGGAAAGAGTCACCATGGTCTTTGGCGCTGATGATGCGCATATTCAAGTTATCTTTTTCATTCAGCTTATTCAGCAGAACTTCGGATGTGGTACCGGATGTTACAACGACAGTCTTACCAGCCAAGTCTTTGAAATCTTTAACTTCAGAACCTTTTTTGGTCAACAAGCGGGTGCCGACAACAAAAATGGTGTTAGAGAACGAGGCTTGTTGCTGACGTTCCAGATTATTGGTGGTAGAGCCACACTCGAAATCAAAAGTGCCATTTTGCAGCAGTGGAATACGGTTTTGTGAGGTGATCGGAATCAGTTTTACCTGCAAATCAGGTGCGTTAAGTTTTTTCTTAACCGCATCAACGATCAGATCAGAATAATCTTGTGCATAACCCACCACTTTCTGCTGATTATCATAATAAGAGAATGGAACGGAAGACTCACGGTGGCCCACAACGATAACGCCACTGTCTTTAATTTTCTTCAGAGTATCAACGGAGGCTTCCGCTTTCGCTGCGGGTTGCGCTGCCGCTTCTTCTGCTTGGGCTACGCTACTTGCCATCCCAGCTAACAGTAGCGCTAACGCCAATTTACGCATATGCATGGTCCAACTCCTTTGCTGTTGTTTTATTACTTAATGTTGTGTTTAAAAACAATGTCGTACAAAAAACGGTGTGCAGCTAAATGTTGTTAGGCGAGAAATCGTTTTATTTCGTTTTGGTGTCACAACCACCGATGTTTTGTTCGCTAACACTGAATTTTCGCTGTTACTTGTATCAGATTATCTGTAAAAAATAGCAAATTGTTATGCAATTGATGAATAAATGTTTGTTTTTTGAGACGCGAATCGCACCAAATAGAGGCAACAAAAGCCTACTGCACTTCTGTGGTGCGTGATGCGCCCCATAAATGTGCGGGCGAAAAAACGCCACCCTTCATTCGAAACTACCCTTTGCGTGCCGACTGCGGCAATACCCTACAATGACTAAATGCTTGGCGGGTATTCGCGGACAGTTAACACATTATGATTAGAATCAATGCAAGGTCTGTGCCAGTCGCGGGGAGACGAGGGGGATAAAGCCCTGCTGATTGAGGGCTATCGGCGAGAAATGGGGGCAGCTACCCAGCGGTTGCTTTTAACAGCGGGTCAGCTTAATTGATGATTATTGAGTGCCAGATGGGCCTTAAACACGTCCAGTGCCGTCGGAACATCTTCTTTTCCCACATGTTTTTTAGGATTCCACAGGTCGGCAAAGGTAATCGCACGGCCGCAGTGAATGAATACTTCATCCACTTCAATCACTAATATACTGAGGGCAGGGTGGCCATTTTGGCTGAAACGCGCACAAAGCTCAGGATCAACCGAAATTTTTGCGCGACCATTCACCCGAAAACCTTCAGTCCAGCCGGGGATCAGGAACAAAATACCGACAAATGGGTTATGCAGTAGATTGCGGATACCATCAAGGCGATTATTCCCTGGACGGTCTGGTAGCATTAAGGTTTTGCTGTCCTGCACATGGATAAAACCTGGCTCTCCGCCTTTTGGCGAGCAATCTATCCCGTTAACACCCAGTGTGCCCAACACGGCAAAAGGCGCTGCGGCGATCAGCTTTTTAGCATAATCATCAATGTGATCTATCTGTTTCTTCATTACATTTTTGTTAGGCGGGGAGTAATGTTCGTTTAATTGCGCTTCGGTGGTGAGGATAAATTCAGGATTCAGTGACATAAGGCTCTCAAATTGCAAATCATGCTAATTATTTGTACTAAGCGGCAAGATAACAGCCGTGATAACGATTCGCAATACCGATAGTGGGGGAATAAAGTGAGGCTGCGAGCATGTTGATGGCATGCCCGCAGAGAGGGTTATTTTTTGTCAGCACGGCAGCGTACGGCATGGTACAGCGTTAATGCCCCAAGAACCCATGTGATAATCCACATCGGCCATGAGCCAAAACGGGCGTAAGGTGTGACACCGGTTGTTGGCGTGACTTTAACTTCCAGCACCTGCTGAGTGAATTGCGGGATCTGCGCCAGCACTTCACCACTCGGGCCAACTGCCGCAGTAATACCATTGTTGGTGCTGCGCAGCAAAGGACGGCCCAATTCAAGGGCGCGCATCCGTGCCATCTGGAAATGCTGCCATGGCCCGATAGAGTGACCGAACCAAGCATCGTTTGAGATAGTCAGCAGGAAATTGGTATCAGGGTTAAAGTTATCCCTCACCTGTTGACCCAGCACAATTTCATAGCAGATGGCGGCAGTCAGGTTAAATCCGGCGACCTTGAGCTGGGGTTGTACATAACCCCCTCGGCTGAATGATGACATTGGTAAATCAAAGAAGGGAGCCAGCGGGCGCAGCAGAGACTCTAGCGGCACAAACTCACCAAAGGGAACCAGATGATGTTTGCTATAACGATTTTGGGTCGGATACTGATAGGGCTCTTTGCCCCCCAACACAATGATGCTGTTGAAGAAGTGGTAGTCTTTGCCCTCAGGGCGACGCTGAGCATCAACAATCCCGGTAATTAGGCTGCTGTGGTTGGCCCGCATCAGGTCATCAACCATCGTCAGGAAAGGAGCCTGATCGGTTTCAATATCAGGAATAGCAGATTCCGGCCAGATGATAATGGGGGCTTTCCCCATGAATGGGCGGGTTTCATCCAGATAGATTTGTAGTGTGCTTAGCAGGACTTTGGGGTCCCACTTCATTGACTGAGCGATATTACCTTGCACCATTGCGATATTAACTGCGCGTTCAGGCTCTGGCGTGAACCAATGCCACTGGCGCAGTGGCATTGGCAGCAATAGCAGTGCCAATGCTACAACCGCAGCCGTTACTCGGCGCTGATAGCAGGCGTAAACCAGCAACCCACTGATTGACATCAACATAAAGGTGATGCCATCAACACCAAGAATCGGTGCGATACCTTGCAATGGGCCATTAATCTGGCTGTAACCAAATTGCAGCCACGGGAAGCCGGTCAACACCCAGCCGCGTAGGAACTCAGTCAGTTGCCACACGACCGGTGCGGCAATAGCCAGCCGCCACCACGTCGTTTTCGGGCAGATTCGAGCCAATAGACCGGCGAACAGTAGGGTATAGAGCGACAGATATGCCGCCAGTAACACTACTAGGAAGATGTTGATTGCCGTCGGCATCCCGCCAAATTCGGAAATACTGACATACACCCAGTTAATACCAGTGCCGAACTGCCCCATCCCCCAACAAAAGCCAATAAACGCGGCTTGTTTGGTGCTGCGATTCAGTGTCAGGCTGAGTAAGCCAAAGAGCGAAACGATAGCCGCGGGCCAGTGATCGAATGGCGAATAGGCCAGCGTGCCGCAGGCGCCAAAAAATAGCGCCAGTAGGGCGCGAACCCACTGGCGTTGAAGGTATGAAGCGATAGGCATCGAGAATTTATTCTTCCAGTTTGGGTTGCGGGGCATCATCCGGGATTTTTACGTGAACTTGAATGATACGTCGGCTATCCGCCATAGCAACTTTAAATAGGTAACCTTCAATTTCAATGGTTTCACCTCGGGAAGGTAAGTGGCCAAAAGCTTGCATGACCAAACCGCCAATGGTGTCCACTTCATCGTCGCTGAAATGGGTGTTGAAAACTTCATTGAAATCTTCAATTTGGGTCAGCGCACGAATGGTATAGGTGTGCCGACTGAGTTGACGGACATCTCTGTCTTCTTCATCGTCATACTCATCTTCTATCTCGCCAACGATCAGCTCAAGAATATCTTCAATGGTCACCAGCCCTGAAACACCGCCAAACTCATCAATGACAATGGCCATGTGATAGCGCTGAGAACGGAACTCCTTCAGCATCCGATCGACACGCTTACTTTCTGGCACTACAATCGCCGGCCGTAAGACTTTATCAATGCTGAATGGCTCGGAGTCTGTGCGCATAAACGGCAACAGATCCTTAGCCATCAGGATACCTTCAATGTGATCTTTATCTTCACTGATCACCGGAAAGCGGGAGTGAGCAGATTCAATAATCACATCCAGACACTCATCCAGCGTTTGATTACGCTTTAATGTGACCATCTGAGAGCGGGGGATCATGATGTCCCGCACACGCTGTTCGGCGATATCCATCACGCCCTCTAGCATGTCTCGGGTATCAGGATCGATCAGATCGTTCTGCTCAGAATCACGGATAAGCTCTACCAAATCACCACGGTTTTTAGGTTCACCGTGGAATAACTGGTTAAGGATGAGAGTAAAGAACCCTTTCTTGGGACTGGGGCTATCATTGTTTTGTGAGTGGTCGTCGCTCATGGCGTTTTAGTTAAGTTTACCCATATTAGTGATCATTATTTCAGCAGCGGTAAATTCACACTGCTGACGGTTTATTCGGGGTCTTTCTCTGAAATATAGGGATCTGGATAACCCAGACTCTGCATGATTTCAGTCTCAATCGACTCCATTTCTTCTGCTTCATCGTCAACGATATGGTCATACCCTAGCAGATGGAGACTGCCGTGAACAACCATATGCGCCCAATGCGCAAATAGTGCTTTCTCTTGCTCGACAGCTTCTTGTTCAACAACCTGACGACAAATGATTAAATCACCCAATAACGGCAGTTCAATTTCAGGTGGCGCCTCAAAAGGGAAAGACAACACATTGGTTGATTTATCTTTACCACGATAGGTCAGGTTCAACTCATGGCTTTCCGCTTCATCCACCAAGCGGATGGTGACCTCAGAGACAGCTTGAAATTGAGGTAACACTGCTTCTAGCCACCGCTGAAAATCAGCTTCTGTCGGTAAACCCTGACTATCGGCGCAGGCAATTTGTAAATCGAGTATAACTTGGCTCACGGAGCCTCCTGCTCAGACGGGGTATGATTTTCCCGCTTACGTTGTTCGGCAATAGCCTCTTTGCGTTTTTGTTCTGCCGCTTCCCAAGCTTCATAGGCGATAACCACCTGTGCGACCACCGGGTGGCGGACCACATCTTCGCTATGGAAGAAATTAAAGCTCAGCTCTTCTACTCCAGACAACACTTCAATGGCGTGGCTTAAGCCAGATTTTTGGTGACGTGGTAAGTCAGTTTGCGTGATGTCACCGGTAATCACCGCCTTGGAGTTGAAGCCCATGCGCGTCAGGAACATTTTCATCTGTTCGATAGTGGTGTTCTGGCTCTCATCCAAAATGATAAACGCATCATTCAGAGTACGGCCCCGCATGTAGGCCAGAGGGGCGACTTCAATCACATTGCGCTCAATCAGTTTTTCAACCCGTTCGAAGCCTAGCATTTCAAACAGGGCGTCATACAGTGGGCGCAGATAAGGGTCCACTTTCTGGTTCAGGTCACCGGGCAAGAAGCCGAGTTTTTCACCCGCTTCAACCGCCGGGCGGGTCAGCAAGATACGCCGCACATTCTGGCGCTCCAGTGCATCGACTGCGGCGGCAACCGCCAGATAGGTTTTCCCCGTACCGGCTGGACCAATGCCGAAAGTAATATCGTGATCGAGAATATTGGCGATGTACTGGGCTTGATTGGGTGTGCGGGGTTTGACCATCCCTCGTTTGGTTCGGATATTCACGGCTTTACCGTAATCCGGCACACTCTCAGCGGTTTGCTCCAGCACGCGGCTCTCTTTTACCGCGAGGTGGATATCTTCTGGCGAGATATCTGGGATCACACCCCGAATTGGGGCGGTATCAACATACAGATGGCGCAGGATATCTGCCGCTGCAACCACGCAGATATTCTTACCGACTAACTTAAAACGGTTATCACGGCGATTAATTTCGATGCCTAATCGGCGCTCCAACTGTTTAATGTTGTCATCAAAAGGACCACACAGGCTCAGCAAGCGCTGATTATCGGCGGGTTCCAGTAAGATTTCTTGTGTCACTACGTGCAAACTGTTTCTCTGAGTCACTGCGTTCCTCTGGGTATATCATTCATCGATATAACGTCAATCATACATGTCATTTGAGAATTATTCATGGTACACGACACAGACGCAAGTTTACGTCTTTCTGTGCCTATTCAAATAGTGGTTGCTGTGCGGTGCAACTTAAACAGTCTGAATCTGCGCAGCGTCACACTAAAATAAAATAGGCACTGACAATGCAGCGCCTACTTAATGCGAGTTAACTCGCAGAATCAGGTGTTAGGGAATTCGGTATCAGGGGTGATACTGACCCACGCTGATCTCATTCTCTTTACGCGTGCGGGCAATGACCGATTGCGGTGATTCATGTACTCGCAGATCCATTTGGTCTTCAGTCCGAAGCAAAATACCGCGCAGTGAGCTGGCATAAACATCAATAATTTCCACATCAACGAACTGGCCAATCATGCTTGGTACTCCTTCAAAATTCACCACCCGGTTATTTTCAGTGCGCCCGGCCAGCTCCATGGCATTTTTGCGGGAGGGGCCTTCCACCAGAATACGCTGCACACTGCCAATCATCTTACGGCTGATTTCCATGGCCTGTTGAGTAATGCGCTGTTGCAAAATATGTAGCCGCTGCTTTTTCTCCTCTTCCGACACATCGTCTGGCAGATCCGCCGCAGGTGTACCGGGGCGTGAAGAGTAGATAAAGCTGTAGCTGGTATCAAAATGGATATCCGCCACCAGTTTCAGGGTTTGCTCAAAATCATGCTGAGTCTCACCGGGGAAACCGATAATAAAATCAGAGCTAATTTGGATGTCGGGCCGCGCTTGGCGCAGTTTGCGGATGATAGCTTTGTATTCCAGCGCGGTGTGGGCGCGTTTCATCATGGTTAAAATGCGGTCAGAACCACTTTGTACTGGCAGATGCAGGAAGCTCACCAACTCAGGAGTATCACGATAAACATCAATGATATCGTCGGTAAACTCAATGGGGTGGCTGGTGGTAAAGCGCAGACGGTCAATGCCGTCAATGGCGGCAACCAAGCGCAATAATTCGGCAAAACTACAGATATCGCCATCATAGGTAGGGCCACGATAAGCATTCACATTCTGACCAAGCAGATTTACTTCCCGCACACCCTGAGCTGCTAACTGTGCGATTTCAAAGAGAATATCGTCACTTGGACGGCTGACTTCTTCGCCACGGGTATAAGGCACCACGCAGAAAGTACAGTATTTATTGCAGCCTTCCATGATAGAGACAAATGCAGTCGGGCCTTCAGCGCGAGGCTCCGGCAGGCGGTCAAATTTTTCTATTTCAGGGAAACTGATATCCACCACCGAGCTGTGTGAGCCTTGTACGTGGTTAATCATTTCCGGCAAGCGATGCAGGGTTTGTGGCCCGAAAATAATATCGACGCAGGGTGCGCGCTGGCGCAAATGTTCTCCTTCCTGCGAGGCCACACAGCCGCCGACACCAATGATCAGCTCGGGATTTTTCTCTTTCAGTGATTTCCAGTGGCCCAACAGACTGAACACCTTCTCTTGGGCTTTTTCGCGAATAGAGCAGGTATTGAGCAGCAGTAAATCAGCGTCTTCAGGGGTCTCTGTCAACTGGTAGCCATGGGTACTGGCCAACAAATCAGCCATTTTAGATGAATCATATTCATTCATCTGGCAGCCCCAAGTTTTGATGTGCAGTTTTTTAGTCATTGGATTATTCATCATAAAAATCACATCGCGCGGCATTTCGTGCGGTGTTTTGCAAGCGAGAGTGGTGCCCCGCAATTGAACGGTAGTTAGCGTAAAGTCTAAGTCATTGAGGGGTATTGTAGTCATTTGCTGGTGCGATGACCACCGTATAACGGCTTACTTATTCTGATGCAGGATGAAAAATCCGGTACACTTATGCCAAACAAAATACTTGTCTATGCAAGTGTTATTTTAACTTTTTAAAGCATAACTAAAATGAATAAATCGCAACCAAATTATGATGTTGTGGTCGTCGGCGGTGGCATGGTTGGCGCTGCTGCTGCATTAGGGCTGGCACAAACAGGCTGGTCCGTGGCGTTACTAGAGCATGAGGCTCCGGCTCCGTTTGAGACCAATAGCGTGCCGGATTTACGGGTTTCCGCCATTGGTTGTACTTCGGTGACATTGCTAAAGCAGCTTGGGGCTTGGTCAAAGGTCCAGCAGATGCGCTATGCACCTTATCGTCGATTGGAGACTTGGGAACAGCCTGGCTCGCAGGTTATCTTTGATGCAGCATCACTTTCGCTGCCTGAACTGGGTTTTATGGTTGAAAATCGAGTTTTGCAGTTAGCACTGTGGCAACAGATGGCAGAGTGCCAAAATTTGACGTTGCTGTGCCCGTCACGGCTGCAAAGTATGGTTAGAGTAGACGACTACTGGAAAATTACGTTAGATGCGCAGCAAGAGATACAGGGCCATTTAGTGGTAGGTGCGGATGGTGCGAACTCTCTGGTGCGGCGTTTGGCAAGTATTGGCACCAGTGGCTGGCAGTATCGCCAGTCTTGCATGTTAATCACGGTAGAAACCGATACCGCTCAACAAGATACCACTTGGCAGCAGTTCTTCCCCTCTGGGCCACGTGCTTTTCTACCGCTGTTTGATCACTGGGCATCTCTGGTCTGGTACGACAGCCCACAGCGTATCCGCCAGCTTCAGGCGATGCCGATGACACAATTGAATCAGGAGATCGCGGCAGCCTTTCCGTCCCGTCTGGGGGAGGTAAAGGCGATAGCTGCTGGTTCTTTCCCGCTAGTCCGTCGCCATGCGCAGCAATATGTACAGCCCGGGCTAGTGTTGCTTGGGGATGCGGCCCACACCATTAATCCTTTAGCAGGGCAGGGCGTTAATTTGGGGTATCGGGATGTTGACGCGTTGCTTAATGTGTTGAATCAGGCCCGTGAACTGGCTGAACCTTGGTACAGTGAGCAGGTACTACTGCGTTATCAGCGCCGTCGCCGTACCGATAATCTGGTGATGCAAAGTGGTATGGATCTGTTCTACACCGCCTTCAGCAATGACTTACCGCCCGTGAGATTTGTGCGTAATTTAGCGCTGATGGCTGCGCAGCGTGCCGGTAAGCTTAAAGAGCAAGCATTGAAGTATGCGCTGGGGTTGTAGGGGGATTGGGTTAGGTTAGGTGTCAGGTTCGGTTGATTACCGAGCTAATTCACCTAATCAATAACTCACAGATACTTTCCCAATTCACTATAGAGCTCAGCGGATTGTGAAATTCTAAAATGCAAAAAGCCCGCCGAAGCGAGCTTTTCTAAATTTGGCTGGGGTACGAGGATTCGAACCTCGGAATGCTGGAATCAGAATCCAGTGCCTTACCGCTTGGCGATACCCCAAAAGATGGTGGCTACGACGGGAATCGAACCTGTGACCCCAGCATTATGAGTGCTGTGCTCTAACCAGCTGAGCTACGTAGCCATCCTAAAATCTTTATTTTTGAGAAATTGTATGGCTGGGATACCAGGATTCGAACCTGGGAATGCCAGGATCAAAACCTGGTGCCTTACCGCTTGGCGATATCCCAACTGAAATACAATTTTTTTTGTTACACCACAACTTTGCTGTCTTACAACTCACCATCAAAAAGATGGCTGGGATACCAGGATTCGAACCTGGGAATGCCAGGATCAAAACCTGGTGCCTTACCGCTTGGCGATATCCCATCCGCTGTGACAAACCGATGAACGAATAATGGTGCGGGAGGCGAGACTTGAACTCGCACACCTTGCGGCGCTAGAACCTAAATCTAGTGCGTCTACCAATTTCGCCACTCCCGCAAAAAGATGGTGGCTACGACGGGAATCGAACCTGTGACCCCAGCATTATGAGTGCTGTGCTCTAACCAGCTGAGCTACGTAGCCATCTTTTTCCGCATTACCTTCATCGGCGTTGCGGGGCGCATTATGCGTATATGGCCGAATTGCGTCAACTAATTTTTTCCCGAAAAAGCGCTGAAAGGGTTCGTTTGTTTGGCTTGTGAACAGTCTGATGATTAAATGAACGATAATAGGAATTAATTATTGAATTTGCCCGCAAAAGGAATCATTGGCGAGATCCTGAATCCCTGACCGGAGGCGGGTTATTCCAGATAAAAAACAAGGCCGCCAAAGCGACCTTGATAGCAGGATGTTGAACACGGATGGATTGATTATCCGCATTCGAATTCAGTTATTTATAAGCGTCCTGATGGACCCCTACCGCACGACCTGATGGATCGTCCATATTTTTGAATGATTCATCCCACTCGATAGCTTTAGCTGATGAACATGCGACTGAAGGGCCGCCAGGTACGCATTCAGCCGCACTTGGTAGCGGGAACAGCTCTTCAAAAATTTCGCGATACAAGTAGCCCTCTTTTGAGGATGGCGTGTTGTATGGGAAGCGGAAGTGAGCTGTTTCCATTTGTTGATCAGTGACTTGCTCGGCGGCTTTCTCTTTTAGTGTATCAATCCAGCTATATCCCACGCCATCAGAGAATTGTTCTTTCTGACGCCATGCAACGCTGTGCGGCAAGTAGGATTCAAAACATTCACGCAGGACATGTTTTTCCATTTTGCCATTACCGCACATTTTGTCCTGCGGATTGATACGCATCGCGACATCAAGGAAGTTTTTATCCAAGAACGGCACGCGGGCTTCAACGCCCCAAGCGGACATCGCTTTGTTGGCGCGGGCGCAGTCAAACATATGCAGGGCTAGCAACTTACGCACGGTTTCTTCATGCAACTCTTTGGCGTTTGGTGCTTTGTGGAAGTAGAGGTAGCCCCCGAATACTTCGTCAGAACCCTCGCCTGATAGCACCATTTTGATACCCATCGCCTTGATTTTACGTGACATCAGATACATGGGTGTCGAGGCGCGGATAGTGGTGACATCATAGGTTTCAATGTGATAAATCACATCGCGGATAGCATCCAGACCTTCCTGCACGGTGAAATGAATTTCATGGTGTACCGTGCCTAAGTGGTTAGCTACTTCTTTCGCAGCACGCAAATCGGGTGAGCCAATCAAGCCTACGGCGAAGGAGTGCAGCTGTGGCCACCAAGCTTCACTGCGCTCATCGTCTTCGACTCGACGGGCAGCAAATTTTTTGGTGATGGCAGAGATCACGGAGGAGTCCAGACCGCCAGACAGCAACACGCCGTAAGGAACATCCGACATCAGGTGGCTTTTCACCGCTTCTTCTAATGCGTTAGCCAGTTGTACTTTATCGGTAACATTGTCTTTGACGTTATCGAAATCAAACCAATCGCGATGATAATACTCGCGAATTTCGCCATCTTGACTCCATAGGTAGCTGCCCGCAGGGAACTCTTTGATGGTGCGGCAAACAGGGACCAGTGCTTTCATTTCAGAGGCGACATACATGTTGCCGTGTTCGTCGTGGCCCATATACAGCGGGATAATCCCCAGATGGTCACGGCCAATCAGGTAAGCGTCTTTTTCAGTGTCGTATAGGACGAAAGCGAACATGCCTTGCAGATCATCAAGGAATTCAGGCCCTTTCTCCTGATATAGCGCCAAAATAACTTCACAATCGGAGCCCGTTTGGAATGCGTATTTGTCGCCATATTGCTGACGCAAGGCTTGATGGTTATAGATTTCACCGTTAACCGCCAGAATATGGGTGCGAGCCTCATTCAGCAGAGGTTGGGCACCGGTATTGACGTCAACAATGGATAGGCGTTCGTGGGCGAGAATGGCTTTATCATTTGCCCACACACCAGACCAATCCGGCCCACGGTGGCGCATTAAACGTGACATTTCCAGCGCTTTTTTGCGCAGTTCAATGGGGTCGGTTTTAAGGTCGAGGACCCCGAAAATAGAACACATATTTATCTCCCTAACTTCTCTGCTTTGGCGGTGATGATGTTGAATTTGAGTCGTTCATCGCTGGAACTTTTTTTCGTACATTGGCTTGTGATTGATGCAAGCTATGCCCCATGACGATGCAGTCATCCGAATAATATTAAGCTGTATGTAAGAATTATATGCAAAAAACACGCCAATTTACCGAGCTGAGCTTTTGGCGCGATAGCTGATTCGGCGGCAAAAGCTTCTACTCAAAGCACTTGGCGTTGCAGCTAGGCCGCAAGCTCATTGGGTGAGTGTGCGTAGTTAGCAACCCTGCCACTTCAAAGACGAAGGGGACAAAGAGAAAATGCGCCAAAATAGGGAGGAATGGCAAGAAACTTTGGTGCATTGCACTAAAAAAGGGAGTGAGACCTAAAAAAGGCGTGGCGGCCATTGCCGCCAGCAGGGATTAGATAATATCGATTTCGGCAACAGAGGGGTAAACGTAACTCGGGCGGAATGGCATGGCTTCTATATCTGGCAATGTTGAAACGCCGGACAGGACCAAAATCGTCTCAAGGCCCGCCTGAAAACCGGCCAAAATATCGGTACGCAAGTTATCACCCACAATGACCGTGCTTTCTGAATGTGCCTGCATTTTATTCAGCGCGGCGCGGATGATCCACGGGCTGGGTTTGCCCACATAAAATGGCTTGCGACCGGAGATTTTCTCAATCGGGGCGCAGAGCGCACCACAGGCGGGCGAAAAGCCGTGACCGTGGCTATCTGGATTGGTGGCAATGAAGCGTGCGCCATTGGCGACAAAATAGGCGGCTTTATGCATCATGTCCCAGTTATAAGAGCGAGTTTCACCGACAATCACAAAGTCAGGATTGATGTCAGTGATGGTAAATCCCGCTTTATACAATTCGTGAACCAATGCGCCTTCGCCTACTACATAGGCTTTTTTACCATCCTGACGGCGCAGGAAATCAGCGGTTGCCATGGCTGAGGTGTAAAATGCACTTTCCGGCACATCAAGCCCGGCGGTGATAAAACGGTTAGCCAGATCTTGTGCTGTTTGTGACGGGTAGTTGGTCAAAATAACCAGTGGCATTCCGGCGTTTTGCACACGGGCCAAGAAATCATTGGCACCCGGAATTGCTTTATTGTCATGCAGTAATACACCATCGATGTCACATATAACGCTTTTAATTGTCATTGTTTAAATTACTCTTTTAGCGCGGTAATGAGCCACTATAACATGGTCGATTAGGGGATAGACCATGCAACTTCCTTATCAGCAGCTTAGTTTTCTAACAAGCGCTGCAACAAAACACCATTCAACATGGCGCGTTTCGCCAAGGCAAAAGCCCCGATTGCGGATTGGTGATCGAGCTGCGAAGTGACGATTGGCAAATTTTGGCGGAAATTTTTGAGCACTTGGGTGTTAATACAACCTTGAATGGCAGGAAGCAGGATTTTCTCGGCTTCAATGATTTCACCGGCAATGACAACTTTTTGCGGGTTAAATAAGTTGATGGCGATAGAGATGGCTTTGCCCAAGTAGCGGCCCACATGCTCAATCACTTCACTCGCCAGCAAGTCACCCCGATTAGCCGCTTTGCAGATAGCGCCAATATGACAATCATCCAGTGTTAGCTTGCTCGGATAGCCCTGCGAGAGCAGGTGCCGCACGCGGTTTTCAATCGCAGCATTGGAGGCGACGGTTTCCAGACAACCAAAGTTGCCGCAATAACAGCGCTCACCTAAGGGGTCAATCTGAATGTGGCCGATTTCGCCTACGTTGCCGTTACTGCCTAAGAATATCTGGCTGTTGACGATGATACCGGCCCCCGTCCCTCGGTGCAGGCGAACCAATATGGAGTCTTCGCAATCACGGGTTGCACCAAAATAGTGCTCAGCCAGCGCCAGACTACGAATATCGTGGCCGACAAAGCTGGTGACATTGAACCGATTTTGCAGGTTTTCGACTAATGGCCAGTTGCTGACACTGATATGTGGCATGTAGCGCACAATGCCTTTGTGCGGCTCGACTAAGCCTGGGAGGATAACAGCAATGGCAATCAGTTCACGTAATTTGCGCTGATAAGTATCGATAAACTGGCTGATAATATTAAACAGCGCATGTTCCAGTGTTTCTTGGGTGCGCTCGGGCAGCGAATAGTGCTCTTCACCCAGCGACTTACCACTCATATCAAACAGGGTAATGGTGGCATCATGACGGCCAAGACGGACGGCAATGGTGTGGAACTGGCGATTTTCTGTCACGATGGAGATTGCACGGCGACCCCCGGTGGAGGCTTGCTGATCGACTTCTTTGATCAGCCCGCGCTCCAACAGTTGACGGGTGATTTTAGTGACACTGGCGGGGGCTAGCTGGCTGAGATCGGCAATCTGAATGCGCGAAATCGGGCCTTGCTGATCAATAAGCCGATAAACTACGGCACCATTGAGTTGCTTCACAAGATCCACATTACCAATTTGTGACTGTCCGCCGGTGCTCATCAATAAAATTACTCGCTTATTTTAAAACCTCGTTACCGTTAACGATGGTTTTAGTGATTTTATAATCACGGGTAAAGGCAGTCAGGTTGGCTACTTTGCCGACTTCAATACTCCCTAACTGCTTATCCACGCCAATGGCGCGGGCCGCATACAGTGTCGCCATACGCAAGACTTCGTCCAGTGCAATGCCAACATGTTCAACACTGTTTTGTACTGCCTCGATCATCGTCAGTGCTGAACCGCTTAGTGTGCCATTCTCATCCACACATAAGCCATCGCGATAGTATATTGTTTTGCCAGCAAAAATAAATTGATCAATTTCAGCGCCTGCCGGTGCGGTGGCATCAGTGACCAAAACCAGTTTGTCGCCTTTTAGGCGTTTGGCATTGCGGATATTGGCCCAATCGACATGCAGACCGTCAGCAATGACACCCGTGTAAACTTCTGGTGTATCGAAAATAGCCCCAATCAGGCCGGGTTCCCGCCCTGAAATGTAAGGCATTGCATTATAAAGGTGCGTGGCGAAGCGGATACCGGCGGTAAACCCTTTGCGGGCTTGCGGGTAAGTGGCGTTCGAGTGACCCGCAGAGACCAGAATGCCGGCTTCAGTCAGTTGACGAATATATTTAGCATCAACCATTTCTGGTGCAAGGGTAACTTTGGTGATCACATCAGCATTGGCACACAGAAAATCAATCATCTCAGCGCTGGGTTTGCGAATAAAAGCAGGGTTATGGGTGCCTTTCTTCAGCGGGTTGAGATATGGCCCTTCCAGATGCAGACCCAGTGCTTTATGCTGATTTTTTTGCAAATATGAGCGCATGACATTGACTGCATGCTTCATGAACTCATCACTTGAGGTGATCATGGTTGGCAGGAAGCTGGTGCAACCTGATTTTTCATTAGCGCGTTGCATGATATCCAATGTTTCTTCTGAGATAGCCTCAAGAGAGTCATTGAATTGCACGCCGCCGCAACCATTCAACTGAACATCAATAAAACCGGGGGCCAGAATGGCACCACCCAAATCACGTATCTCAATACCAGCCGGTAGTTCATCGACAGGACAGATACGTTCGATCAATCCATCAGCCACGACAACAGCATGATTCTCCAATACTTCATGGCTGGTATAGATACGGCCGTGAGTTAAAGCGTACATCTTAGCCCCCTGATAACAATTAAAGATTTTTGACGTTTTCAGCTTCTAATTCGCGGAAATATTTTACAGTTTTGACCTTCAATTCCATCGTGGACGGCTCATCACACACCATAATGGCTTTAGCATGCAGTTGCAGGCAACTGATGGTCCACATGTGGTTGATGCTACCTTCAACAGCGGCCTGTAGAGCTTGAGCTTTGCCGTGTCCCGTCACCAGAATCATCACTTCTTCTGCATCCAACAATGTACCCACACCTACTGTAAGTGCATATTTCGGCACGAGGTTTGCATCACCACCAAAGAAACGTGAGTTAGCGATACGGGTTTCTTGGGTCAGGGTTTTGATACGGGTACGGGAAGCCAAAGAGGAAGCCGGTTCATTAAAGGCGATGTGACCGTCAACGCCTACGCCACCCATGAACAGGTTAATTTTACCGTAAGACTTAATTTTTTCTTCGTAACGGCGACACTCTTCATCGATATCCGGCGCGTTACCATTCAACAGATTAATATTCTCGGCAGGGATATCAACGTGATCGAAGAAGTTAGTGTGCATGAAGGTGTAGTAGCTTTCCGGGTGTTCTTGCGGCAAGCCGACATACTCATCCATGTTGAAGGTGACCACATTTTTAAAGCTGATTTCACCGGCTTTGTGCAGCGCAACCAAATGTTTGTAAGCTTCCATAGGCGTTCCACCGGTTGGCAGGCCCAGAACAAACGGGCGCTCAGCAGTGGGTTTGAACGCATTAATGCGATTTACGATATGACGTGCTGCCCATTTACCAACTTCGGTGGTGTTTTTCAGTGGGATAAGTCTCATCTTGCACCTCTTAGGATTGCGAATAGTGGCTATACTCTACGCGGTTTGAATCATTCAGCTAAGCGTAACTCAGATTTTGACTCATGCGTTGGTACAATGCTTCGTTCATTTTTCGAATGATAAAATAAGTTTTGTATCATGGCTAGTGTGTTGGTGCTTTTTCACTGGTTTTTGGTGACATTTATCACAAAGTAGGGGGTTTTAATTTGCGTTACGAAATAATTTTTTTACACTCCACAATGAGTCATGCGTGCTGTAAATAAATATCGTGCTGTGAATAAATATAAAGTGTGCAATGCGTTTTTCTAAAAGGTAGTGAGTCAAAATAAATAAACTACTTAAAGGGTCCGATATCGGACGAATAGGGGGAAAGGTGAATATTCTTAGTTATTTGCAAAAAGTGGGTCGGGCTTTGATGGTCCCTGTGGCCACACTGCCTGCTGCCGCAATATTGATGGGTGTAGGTTATTGGATCGACCCCGTTAGCTGGGGGGGTGATAATGCGCTAGCGGCATTATTTATCAAATCCGGTGCCGCCATTATCGACAACATGTCCGTGCTGTTCGCCATTGGTGTGGCTTACGGCATGTCAAAAGACAAAGACGGTGCTGCTGCACTGACCGGCTTTGTGGGCTTCTTGGTATTAACCACGCTCTGCTCGCCAGCTGCGGTTTCGATGATTCAAAAGATTCCGGTTGATCAGGTTCCAGCCGCCTTCGGCAAAATCAACAACCAGTTCGTGGGTATCTTGGTGGGTATCATCTCCGCTGAGTTGTACAACCGCTTCAGCAGTGTTGAATTGCCAAAAGCACTCTCCTTCTTCAGCGGTCGCCGTCTGGTTCCCATTCTGACGTCTTTCTTGATGATCGTGGTTGCTTTCATCCTGATGTACGTTTGGCCGCTGATTTATAATGCATTGGTGACCTTTGGCGAATACATCAAAGATATGGGTTCTGTTGGCGCAGGTATCTATGCCTTCTTCAACCGCTTACTGATCCCCGTCGGTCTGCATCATGCTCTGAACTCCGTGTTCTGGTTTGACGTGGCCGGCATTAACGATATTCCTAATTTCTTGGGTGGCCAACAGTCTATCGACGCCGGTAAAGCCGTTGTGGGTATCACTGGCCGATATCAGGCAGGTTTCTTCCCGATTATGATGTTCGGTTTACCGGGTGCGGCATTGGCGATTTATCACTGTGCACGTCCGGAAAATAGAGCGAAAGTGGCCGGTATCATGTTGGCGGGGGCATTTGCCGCCTTCTTCACCGGTATCACTGAACCGCTTGAATTCTCCTTCATGTTCGTCGCACCAGTGCTGTATTTCATTCACGCCGTGCTGACCGGTATTTCCGTGTTCATCGCTGCGAGTATGCATTGGATCGCGGGCTTTGGTTTCAGCGCCGGTTTGGTGGATATGGTGCTCTCTTCCCGTAACCCGCTGGCGACTCACTGGTACATGCTGATCCCACAAGGTCTGGTGTTCTTCGCCATTTACTACGTGGTGTTCCGTTTCACTATCCAGAAATTCAACTTGCTCACTCCAGGCCGTGAACTGGCTGTTGAAGGTAGCGAAGAAGATGGTTACGACGTAAACGTGAACAACACGCCAGCCGTCAATGAAAGTGAAATCAATGGCTTGGCCCGTCGCTATATTGGTGCTATTGGGGGGTCAGATAACCTAACTGGTATCGACGCCTGTATTACCCGCCTGCGTTTGAACGTGAAAGATTCTGCATTGGTTAATGACAATGTGGCGAAGCGTTTAGGGGCATCAGGGGTGATTCGCCTGAACAAACAGAGTGTGCAAGTGATTGTCGGTACGCGTGCTGAGCTGATTGCTTCGGCGATGCGCGCAGTATTAGCAGGTGGCCCGGTTCCAGCGGCAAGCACCACTGCTGCACCGGCTGCGGCCCAGCCGCAAGCTGTGATTAACAGCGCCAAAACAGCTTCATTAGTCTTGGTGTCGCCGATTACCGGTGATGTTGTGGCACTGGAGCAGGTTCCTGATGAAGCCTTTGCCAGCAAAGCGGTCGGTGAGGGTGTTGCCATCCGTCCTACCGATAAAACGGTGGTTTCTCCGGCCAACGGCACCATCGTTAAAATCTTCAATACTGACCATGCATTCTGTCTGGAAACTGAAACCGGTGCTGAAATTGTGGTTCATATCGGGATTGATACGGTGAAACTGAATGGTCAGGGCTTTACCCGCTTGGTTGAAGAGGGGGCCACTGTGGTCGCCGGTCAACCTGTTCTGGAGCTGGATCTGGCTTACTTGAATGCTAATGCGCACTCAATGATTAGCCCAGTTGTGGTTAGCAACATTGAGGATTATGCCGGTATCTCGCTGTTGGCAGGTGACTCTGTGGTCGCCGGTCAAAGCCAATTGTTTGAGATTCGTGGCAAATAATCAGTTTAGATAGGGACTGAAGTCCTGAATACCTGACCTGAGTTTTCAGCAAACTAGCGGGAAGAGAGCGATCTCTTCCCGTTTTTTTGTTTTGTTTAGGGTAACAAACGGTTGTTTCCGGGCCGGGCTTGTTGGATTATATGCGGTTATATTTGTTGCGTTTGCATTGAGGAATAGAACAATGAGTGAGGCAGAAGCCCGCCCGAGTAATTTTATCCGTCAGATCATTGACGAAGATTTAGCCAGCGGCAAACACACGTCGGTTCATACCCGCTTCCCGCCGGAGCCAAACGGTTACCTGCATATTGGACATGCGAAATCCATTTGCCTGAATTTTGGCATCGCCCAAGATTATAACGGCCAATGCAATCTGCGTTTTGACGACACCAATCCGGTGAAAGAAGACGTCGAGTTCGTTGAGTCAATTAAGCACGACGTAGAGTGGTTAGGCTTCACCTGGAGCGGTGATGTACGTTACTCCTCAGACTATTTTGACCAACTGTACCAGTACGCGATAGAGCTGATTAACAAGGGGCTGGCGTATGTGGATGAGTTAACGGCAGAGCAAATGCGCGAATATCGCGGCACACTGACTGCGCCGGGTAAAAACAGCCCATATCGCGACCGCAGTGTGGAAGAGAACTTGGCGCTGTTTGAAAAAATGCGCGCCGGGGGCTTTGCTGAAGGCACCGCTTGCCTGCGTGCCAAAATCGACATGGCGTCACCTTTCATTGTGATGCGTGATCCGGTGCTGTACCGCATTAAATTTGCTGAACACCATCAGTCTGGTAACAAGTGGTGCATCTACCCGATGTATGACTTTACCCATTGTATTTCTGATGCGATTGAAGGGATCACCCATTCACTCTGTACTTTGGAGTTCCAGGATAACCGTCGTTTGTATGATTGGGTGCTGGATAATATCTCCATTGAATGTCATCCGCGCCAGTATGAGTTCTCCCGCCTGAATCTCGAATACGCCATTATGTCTAAGCGTAAGCTGAACCAACTGGTGACTGAGAAGGTGGTAGAGGGCTGGGATGACCCACGTATGCCAACCATCTCTGGCTTGCGTCGCCGTGGCTACACCGCCGCCTCTATCCGTGAATTCTGCCGTCGTATTGGTGTTACCAAGCAGGATAACCACGTTGAAATGATGTCACTGGAGTCATGCATCCGTGATGATTTGAACGAAAATGCCCCTCGGGCGATGGCGGTTCTTGACCCGATCAAAGTGATTATCGAAAATCACGTGGCTGGGGAAGAGTGGCTGACGATGCCCAATCATCCGAATAATCCGGATATGGGTACCCGTCAGGTTCCATTTGATCGCGAAATTTACATCGATCGCGCTGACTTCCGCGAAGAAGCCAATAAGCAGTACAAGCGCTTGGTGCTGGGCAAAGAAGTGCGCCTGCGCAATGCTTACGTGATCAAAGCTGAACGTGTCGAGAAAGACGCTGAAGGTAATATCACGACGCTTTATTGCAGCTATGACGCCGAAACATTAAACAAAGATCCCGCAGATGGCCGCAAAGTGAAAGGCGTTATTCACTGGGTTTCTGTTAAACATGCCCTGCCAGCAGAAATTCGTTTATACGATCGTCTGTTTAGTGTGGCAAACCCAGCCGCAGCGGAAGACTTCCTGTCGACGATTAACCCTGAGTCTTTGGTTATCCGCCAAGGCTTCGTTGAGCCGAGCTTGGCTGATGCGGTGCCAGAGAGAACCTATCAGTTTGAACGTGAAGGTTATTTCTGTGCCGATAGCCGCTACTCTCGCCCTGATGCGCTGGTCTTTAACCGCACAGTTGGCTTGCGTGATACTTGGACTGCAAAAGCAATAAACTAAGCTTTTGCACTCAAATTCAACTTCATTGGCGTGGCTGAGTCCACGCCTTTTTTATACTTAAAAATCCCATTTGTTTAATTTGTTAAACATGAATGCCCGCCTCTTCAATTTCCTCCTTTCTGCTTTTTCTTTTGGTCAATATCGACTGATTGCCCATTTTTTCCATGATGATACAGCGAACTGTAAGTCATTCTTAAATATTCGCTTTACGAATTAACTGAGTGAAAAGTCCGATTTACCTCAGGGATATTCCCTGTTTTATTGTGTTTGCTGAAACCATTCAATATGTCAATGAGAGACGATTTCTGAGTTCACAGATGGCCTTATGCATTGTTTTTAAAGCTTTTGTGAACTTAGTAATAATTTTTCACAGTTATGTGCTCATTGTCATACTTTGAATAATTATCGACTTTTTTAATTGATAATTCGCGTCACGAAAAATAGTCTGTACTCCAGCAGCAATCTTTAGAGCGTTTATCGAAAGAGACGTTTTTTTAAATTCAGTATCGGTGGATGGAGATTTCTCCTTCGCCAAATTTTACCCACTTAGGGTTTTTTTGAGGCTAAACCTGTGAGCTGTGGTGGACACAGGCAACGCACTTTAAATGTGATGTCAAAGAGGAATTTTTTCTTATGGTTACGCACGATGCTAAACGTAAAACGTTAGTGCTCGCCGTCGCGGGTGCATTGTTAGGAACGGGGTTTATGGTAACCCCAGAGGCCAAGGCAGAAGGCTTTGTTGATGATTCGTCACTGACCGGCGGTATTTATTATTGGCAGCGCCAGCGTGATCGTAAGGATTTAACTCCCGGCAGTGCAGAGTACGGCAAATATGTCGCTAACCTGCATCACTCCACCTTTAACGCCAATCTGGACTTCTCATCCGGTTACGCGGCTGACATGTTTGGTATCGACTTAGCGGCTTTCGGTGCCGTTGAAATGACTAACAGTGGCCCGGCTGCCCCTAACGAAATTGGTTTCAGTGATGCTAAAACTCGTTGGGATGAAAAATGGACTGGCGATAAGAGCGGTGTTAGCGTTTATAAAGCGGCAGCCAAGTTTAAATTGGGTGATTTCTGGGCGCGTGGGGGGTATATCCAGCCCACGGGGCAGACACTGTTAGCGCCACACTGGAGCTTCATGCCGGGGACTTATCGTGGTGCTGAAGGCGGCGCGAAATTCGATTTTGATACGGCAGGCGCACTGTCCATGTCTTACATGTGGACTGATGAATATAAAGCACCGTGGTATCAAAATATGTACAACTTCCGCCAAGCTGATGGTCTGACGGGCGTGAGTTACTTGCATTCAATCGGTGCCAAATACGACTTCAAAAATAAGTTGGTGATGGAAGCGGCATTCGGCCAAGCCAAAGACTACATGGATCAGTACTTTGCCAAAGCGTCTTACGCCTTCCCAGTTGCGGGCAATGATCTGCGTACCTCTTACCAATTCTACGGCGCGAAAGACAAAGTTGATGGCGGCGCCAGCAATGTGAATGACGTCTATGACGGCTTAGCGTGGTTGCAAGCATTGACGTTGGGTTACACCACGGGGCCATTTGACCTGCGTTTGGAAGGGACATGGGCCAAAGCTGAGGGTAACCAAGGCTACTTCCTGCAACGTATGACCCCCGGTTATGCGTCCTCGAATGGCCGTTTGGATGTTTGGTGGGACTCCCGCTCTGACTTCAACGCCAACGGTGAAAAAGCGCTGTTTGGTGGCGTGATGTATGACCTGAAAAATTGGAATATGGCGGGTTGGTCGGTAGGGACTTCCTATGCGTATGGCTGGGATGCGAAGCCAAGCAGCAATCCAAAATTTGATCAGAATACGCGCTTGAAAGAGTCCGCATGGAACTTTGACGTGCTCTACACCCTGCAAGAGGGCCGGGCGAAAGGCACTTTATTCAAACTGCACTACACCATGTACGACAACCATACCAATATCCCAAGCTATGGTGGCGGTTTCGGCAACGTGTTCCAGGATGAGAAAGACGTGAAATTCATCGTAATCGCGCCATTTACGATCTTCTGATAGTAGCAATTAAGCTAACAATAATTCAGCCAGCAGCAATACTTCCAGTAGTGACTCTGGCTGCAATTATTAATTACGGATGAGGTTAGTGATGAACAAATTCAAATTAAATACGTTAGCGGCGATCACCGCGACCTTTGGCTTGATGGGGGCCGCCAATGCCGACACCGCCAATCAACAGATTGTAGACCAGCTCAGTACCTTGAAAGTGAACTATAAAGTGTTGGATAACCGTGCTGGCGAGAATGGGGTTGATTGTGCCAAGTTGGGAGCTGACTGGGCATCGTGCAATAGAGTCATGATTACGCTGACCAACACTGGGGATGAGATCAAAGGCCAGGATTGGGCCATTTACTTCCACAGCATTCGCCAAATTCTGACGGTAGATAATGATCAGTTTAAAATCACTCACCTGACCGGTGACCTGCATAAAATTGAACCTACGGCTAAATTCGCCGGTTTCCCTGCCAATCAGGCGGTTGAAATCCCGATAACCGGTGAGTATTGGCAGCTATTTGCCACTGACTTTATGCCGCGCTGGTATGCCACATCGGGCGATGCGAAACCCAAGGTGCTAAAAAGTACCGACACTGAAGATATCAACGAATATCTAACCCAATTTACGGGCGATCAGTGGAAACGCACCAAAGACGATAATAATGTGCTGATGACGCCGGAATCCCGTTTCGTCAAAAATGACGCGGTGAAAACATTAACGGCGACGAACTTACGCGGGCAGATTATTCCGACCCCAATGGCGGTCGAGATTCACTCGCAAGATGTGAATTTGAGCCAAGGTGTGGCACTGGACCTGAGCGCCTTGCCTAAACCGGCTGCCGAGGTGGTACAGCAGCGTTTCGAATTGCTCGGCCTGAAGCTGAATGCTGCGGGTTTCCCGATAAAAACCTCGATCCAACCGGCTGCGTTTAAGGGCGATTTAGCGGTCTCTGGTGCCTATGAGCTGAAAATCGGCGAGAAGGGCGCACAGGTTATTGGCTTTGATCCCACAGGCGTCTTCTATGGTCTGCAATCTATTCTCTCTTTGGTGCCCACTGACGGTAGCCAGAAAATAGCGACATTGGACGCAAAAGATGCGCCGCGCTTTGAATATCGTGGCGTCTTCCTTGATGTCGGCCGTAACTTCAAAACCAAAGATGCCGTGTTGCGTTTACTGGATCAGATGGCCGCTTACAAGCTGAACAAATTCCATTTCCATCTGAGCGACGATGAGGGCTGGCGTATTGAGATCCCCGGCCTGCCAGAGCTGACTGATGTGGGCAGTAAACGTTGCCACGATTTGACTGAAAACAGCTGTTTGTTGCCGCAGTTGGGGTCTGGCCCGGATAGCAATAATCTGGGGAGTGGTCACTTCACCCGCGATGATTACATCGAAATTCTGAAATACGCCAAAGCGCGCCAGATTGATGTCATTCCTGAAATCGACATGCCCGCCCATGCTCGTGCGGCGGTGGTCTCCATGGAGGCCCGTTACAACAATCTGATGAAGCAGGGTAAAGAGCAAGAGGCCAATGAGTTCCGCCTGCTTGACCCGACAGATGACTCCAATACTACCTCCGTGCAGTTCTATGAGCGCAAAAGCTACCTGAACCCTTGTCTGGACTCCTCTAAGCGCTTCGTTGATAAAGTGATCGGCGAAATGGCTCAGATGCACAAAGAGGCGGGGATGCCGCTGACCACTTGGCACTTTGGCGGTGATGAGGCGAAAAATATCCGTCTGGGGGCCGGTTTCCAAGACAAAAATGGCCCGATTGAGCCGGGTAAAGGCATCATTGATAAGAGTGTTGAAGATAAGCCATGGGCCAAGTCGCAGGTATGTCAGGAGATGGTCAAGCAAGGCAAAGTTCAGGACGTGGAGCATCTCTCCAGCCACTTCGCCATTGAAGTGAGCAAATTGGTGAATGCCCATGGCATCGAAAAAATGCAAGCTTGGCAGGATGGCCTGAAAGATGCCAAAGGCGCGAAAGACTTTGCGACTCAACGTGTTGGTGTCAACTTCTGGGACACCTTGTTCTGGGGCGGCGCTGATTCAATCAACGATTGGGCCAATAAAGGCTACGAAGTGGTAGCCTCCAACCCGGATTATGTCTACTTCGACATGCCGTATGAAGTTAACCCGAATGAACGAGGCTACTACTGGGCCACCCGTTTTAACGACGAGGCTAAAGTCTTCAGCTTCGCGCCAGATAACATGCCGCAAAACGCCGAAACCTCTGTCGATCGCGATGGCAATCACTTCAGCGCGAAGAGTGATAAGCCGTGGCCGGGCGTACACGGTATTTCCGGTCAGTCGTGGAATGAAACCGTCCGCACTGATGAGCAGATGGAGTACATGATCTTCCCGCGCGTCTTACCACTGGCGGAACGTGCCTGGCATCGCGCGTCATGGGAGCAAGATTATAAAGCGGGCCGCGAGTACAAAGGCGGTGAGACGCATTGGGTTGATACCAAGGCGCTGGACACCGATTGGCAGCGTTTTGCCAATATTATGGGCCAACGTGAACTGGCGAAATTGGATAAAGCGGGCATTGCTTACCGCCTACCAGTACCTGGAGCACGGGTGGTTGCGGGTCAATTAGAGGCCAATATCTCATTGCCGGGCTTGATCATCCAGTACTCCACTGATGGCGGTAAGCAATGGCAGCAATATGATGCCAAAGCGCAACCTAAAGTCAGCGGTGATGTGATGATCCGTTCAACCAGCCCGGATGGTAAACGTAGTAGTCGGGCCGAGCCGGTTAAAGTGTGATGATGAGTTTCAAAACGCTGTGTCTGCTGTTTTCTTTATTTTGCGATAAACAAAATTAAGTGAAGTTGAGTTGATGGTTTTTCCCCCGGCTTGCCGGGGTTTTTTTACGTCAAAATTCATGCAGGCAGCCTAATCACTGAGTCATGATAAACAGCGAAAATATGTCATGTAAGATTAGGGGATGACGGGATATCAATAAGAGTGACCACCCGGCTCCCGCTGAGGTGAGCGTACGGGAAAGGTGGCCATTTTGCTGGGACTTATGTTAACCCGATAATTAAATAGCACTATCAGGGCCAAAAATAAACCTAACGTGATTCAGTGCTTAAAATCTTTATAAGATCAGCGCGATAACGCGGCATTATCTTTTATCGTGTGCAGACTCATTTTCACGGCAGTCGCCGGATTCACAGTGGCCATACAAATACAGGCTGTGATTGGTCAGCTTGATACCGTGTTGCTTAGATATTTCACGTTGAAGAGTTTCAATCGCTTCATTGCTAAACTCGATCACTTTACCGCAATCCAGACAAATCAGGTGATCGTGATGATGCTGCTGCGTCAACTCAAAGACTGATTTACCGCCTTCGAAATTGTGGCGGGTCACAATACCGGCATCGTCAAATTGATTCAGTACGCGGTAAACCGTCGCCAGACCAATCTCTTCACCGATATCGATCAGCTTTTTATAAAGATCTTCCGCGCTGACGTGGTGGCACGCCGGATCTTGCAACACTTCCAGAATCTTCAGCCGGGGCAGTGTTACTTTAAGGCCAGCGTTTTTTAAGGCTTTGTTGTTGTCAGTCATGCGGATTCAGTCCTGTTACTATCGATTCAAATTAAGGCTGTTCAGCCTATGACATCCGTGGCGCAATAATTACAATTGCGTCTCATTATAGAACTGCTAGCCCCAAATGAAAACCGTGGTTGTTAACAAAGATATAATTGCACACTTTGCCAGATTAATCATGCAGTGTATTGATGAATGGGGATGTAGCATCATTTTAGTCTATATCCGCTACGCATAACGTTACAAATTTGTAGCGACTTATTTTTATTATTCACTAATGAAGATGTGGAATTGTGGGCTGCTTAACAGAGAAGGGTGAAAGGGGTGAAAAGCAGCGGAGACGCCCGACGATAATAATACGCCATTGCGCCTCCACAGTAACAAATTAGCCGGTGATCTCAGACAGATTCATCTCTTCACTGATCTGTTTTACCCAAGCATCAACACGTTCATTCGTCAGTTCTGGTTGGCGATCTTCATCGATAGCTAAACCGATAAAGTGATCGTCATCAGCCAAACCTTTGGAGGCTTCGAAGTGGTAGCCTGCGGTTGGCCAGTGACCGACAATCGCGGCACCTCGTGGCTCGATGATGTCACGCACGGTGCCCATCGCATCGCAGAAATACTCCGCGTAGTCTTCCTGATCGCCGCAACCAAATAGGGCAACCAGTTTGCCGTTGAAATCGATCTCTTCCAGTGTCGGGAAGAAATCATCCCAGTCACACTGTGCTTCGCCGTAATACCAAGTTGGGATACCGATCAGCAGGATATCGAAGGCTTCTAAGTCTTCTTTGCTGCTTTTGGCAATGTCGTGAACCTCAGCAACCTCTTTGCCCAGTTGCTTTTGGATCATCTTGGCAATGTTTTCGGTATTGCCAGTATCGCTGCCAAAGAAAATGCCTACAGTTGCCATATAACTTAATACCTTATAAATTCAAATAGTTATGCAGATTATCGCGCTTTCTGCCCAATAATATAACACATTTCATAGGGCGGCATAATGCCAGAAAACCCCGTCAGACGGGTATCAAGTTTATGCGATATTAAATTTTTGTGAGTTGCTCAACCTTATAACGTCATTGCCGATAACCGTTGTGTAACTGAAAGGTTGCAATTAGCGGTGCCAGGGGGAAACCGTCAGATGAAAATTTGCCGGAAAGGAGTTGTCGTTAGCTGTATGGAACGTCCTTTATTGCTTTTCGGTCATCAAATAACACCTGAGTCTCTAACGGTAACCATCCGATATATAAGGGGAACGAACATGCAGTTTTTAAAAAATATTACTATCAGAGCCGCGCTACTTTGGGTGCTTGGTGCCTTTTGCCTGCTCTGGGGCGGCGTCTCTGCTTATACATTGTTATCACTGAATCAACTTACACAATCGTCTAACGCGAACAGTGTGCTGGTTGATAACATGACTTTAGTTAATCAGGGGACGGATCAATATTTCCGCATGGTGACACGTCTTGCCCGCGCAGTAGATTATCGTCAGAGCGGCAACATCGCGGATGCAGACAAAGAACTCAAATCGTCCAATATTGCACTGGAAAATCTGAAGAAACGACTCGCGGAATTTAAGGCCATCGACCACGCACAGATTGATCCCGCTTTAGTCTCTAGGGTGATTGATGGGTGGAGTGGATTGATTGAGCAGGGGGTGACACCGCTTTATCAGGCGGCAATGGATAACAATACGGCCGCTTATCAAGAACTGGCGAAAAAAACGGTACCCGCATTAAGCCGCCAATATGGCTCGGTTGCCGAGGGGTTTAATCAGGCCGCCTCAAAGGCCATTGGCGTAGCAAAAGAGCAATTCTCGCAACTGACGAAAGTGAGCAGTATTACGCTTATCTCTGCGTTGGTGGCCGGTCTGGTGATTTTACTGGCAACTGATCGCTATTTGTTGGCCAATCTGGTGCGCCCGTTGGATGATATCCGTGCACATTTTCGGGTGATTGCTTCTGGTCAACTGGGGCAGCCTATCGTCGATTTTGGGCGTAACTGTGTTGGGCAGCTCTTCCCGTTATTACGCGATGTACAAACCAGTTTGGTCAATACCGTCGAGGCTATTCGTAGCAGCACTGATGGGATTTATCACGGCGCGGCCGAAATTTCTGCGGGCAATACCGATTTATCCTCCCGCACTGAGCAGCAGGCCGCCGCGCTGGAAGAGACCGCAGCCAGCATGGAGCAGCTAACCGCAACAGTAAAACACAATGCTGATAATGCGCACCATGCTAGCCAATTGGCGGCGAATGCTTCCATAACGGCGAAAAAAGGGGGGGCGCTGGTGGCTGACGTGGTTCACACCATGGATGAGATCTCAGCCAGTTCGCGCAAAATTGCGGATATCACCACTGTGATTAACAGTATTGCTTTCCAGACCAATATTCTGGCGCTGAATGCTGCGGTGGAAGCGGCCAGAGCGGGTGAACAGGGGCGTGGTTTTGCGGTGGTCGCCAGTGAAGTGCGAAATCTGGCACAGCGCAGTGCACAGGCGGCGAAGGAGATTGATGGTTTGATAACTGAGTCGGTCAACCGAGTCAAAAGTGGCTCGGCATTGGTGGAAAGTGCGGGCATCACCATGGATGAAATCGTTCGTTCCATTACTAATGTCACGGATTTGATGGGGGAGATCGCCTCGGCTTCTGATGAGCAAAGTAAAGGTATCAGTCAGGTTGGGCAAGCGGTGGCAGAGATGGACAGTGTGACCCAGCAAAATGCGGCGTTGGTGCAGGAGGCCTCGCGTGCTGCGGCCTCGCTGGAAGAGCAGGCGACACAGTTAAACCGAGCGGTGGCGGTATTTAAATTACAATCGGATGATGCACGGGCAAAACCGGCGATGAAACCTCGGGCGAATCCATTAACTTTGACTCCGGTCGCTACCAAGGCGGACAGCAACGCCAACTGGGAAACCTTCTAGCCAGATATTTCAAATACGAAGGGAATAAAGAAATAACGGCGTGGCGTAAGTATTTACGCCACGCCGTCGTGGAAGCTGATGGGGTTAAAACCCGTCTTGATCGTGGGCTAATTGAGCAAGTAACATCTGTTCAATCAATTCACTGCGGCTGATGTTGCGCTGCTCAGCAAGACTGTTGAGAGCATCGACGGCATCGGCATTAATCTTCAGTTCCACGCGTCGTAAGCCACGTACTTTATCGCGCCGTAGTTGATTTCGCTTATTAATTCTAAGCTGTTCATCACGGGATAATGGGTTTGTTTTCGGGCGCCCCGGACGGCGTTCATCTGCGAACAGATCCAGCGTCGTGCGATCCGTTTGTTCTTTTGCCATAGGTAGCGGTACTACAAGGGAGTTACATCAGAAAGCGTAACATAGCCTTTCTCGATGATTTGGTTGACACATTCCAAGCTTATAACAGAGATAGAACGCATTAAATAACCTCTCTGCCAGCCGCTTGAATTTGCATTTGCTACCCAACACCGCAGCAAATTTATAGCGCGCCATAATACCCCAGCCAACCGAGCAACGACAATGCTTTACTGTGATTAGATTGGGCTAATTCACTCTTTTTTGCACAATTTTTCCACAGGAAATACATTTCTTTTCCCCAAGGTATAATTTTTAATCAACATCCATGGCGCGCTCTGTTTTATTTAATCAGTATGCTTTTTCACTCGTGGATTTTTCATCGATAAAACGATGGATAGCCCGCAAGACAGAATCTGGTTTTTCAGCATGTACCCAGTGGCCAGTTCCAGCAACAACATGGGCGCGGGCTTGCGGGAATTGGCGGGCAATATCATCGCGGTAGCTATCTTGGATATAGGGCGATAACTCACCACGGATAAACAAAATAGGGTGGGGCCAAGGGGGAATGGGCTGCCAACCGACAATATTTTCATATTGATCCCACAGCGCAGGCACGTTAAAGCGCCATTCGCCATTTTGAAATGACTTTAGTAAGAACTGGATTACGCCCTCTTCCTTTATTGAGTCACGCATCAGTTGGGCCGCTTCTTGACGCTGAGTCACCCCTGCGGCACTCACTGCATTGAGCGCGGTAAAAATGGCGTCGTGGCGGCGGACCTGATAATCGACCGGAGCAACATCAATGGCGACCACTTTTTCAATGCGGTCCGGTGCCATTGCCGTCAGCGCCATGGCCACTTTTCCGCCCATCGAATGGCCGATAATGATCGCTCTCTCTATCGCCAACTGGTCCATTAACTCCAGCACATCTTGCGCCATATCGGGGTAATTCACTTGTGGCGAACGGGGCGATAAACCGTGATCACGCAAATCAACCTGAATCACGTTATGCTCTTTTTGCAGGTCACGGGCCAGTACACCCAGATTATCGAGATTACCGAATAACCCATGGAGCAGAATGATGGGCAGTGATGGCGTGGGAGAAAGTGCGTTTTGTAAGCGGAAGTTTAATTTCATGGCGAAGTTCATGCTGAGAGATATTCTGGTTAGGGTATCATGACTGGGCGAAAGAGTGCTGCGTCACGATTTTATCAGGCATCGATTTATCAGGTCTATGTGGATTGTTGAATAGCGGCTGTTAGTGCCCGTTATTATCCTGATAAAACCATGATAAAGGTACTCGTTAGCGTGCTTTAACTTTATAATCCTTGGATATGCATAAGAAAGTAGAAACCCGTACTGGATAATGATGAAAACTATTGAACTCGACGAAGAGCTTTATCGCTATATTGCCAGTCATACGCAACACATTGGTGAAAGCGCGTCCGACATTTTGCGGCGTATGCTGAAATTTACTGCGGGTCAGCCGGTAGCCACTACAGCTACCCGCCATGATGCGGAGAAAGTGGTGGTGGCTCCGGCACCACGAGATCGGGTTCGTGCGGTGCGCGAATTACTGCTGTCCGATGAATATGCGGAGCAAAGCAGGGCGGTTAACCGCTTTATGCTGGTGCTATCAACACTCTACACGCTGGATGCTCAAGCATTTACCGAGGCGACAGAATCATTACATGGCCGCACTCGGGTCTATTTTGCTGGAGATCAACAAACGCTATTGCAAAATGGGACACATACCAAGCCCAAACATGTCCCCGGTACGCCATACTGGGTAATTACCAATACCAATACCGAGCGTAAGCGCAGCATGGTGCAACACATCATGTTGGCAATGCAGTTCCCGCCGGATTTGACTGACAAAGTGTGCGGAACTATCTAATTTCGTTGAAACTGTGCCCAATCGATTTCAAGATGCAGGAAGGCCGTGAACAAGCGCGGCCAAAATCTCCGCAACTTGGAAGATAACGGGTATATAGGGAGTAGTTATTGTGGCTAACCACCCTCGTGCTGGGCAAGCAGCTCAGCAAAGCGATTTGATTAATGTTGCTCAGTTGACATCGCAATACTATGTATTGCAGCCAGAGGCAGAAAACCCAGCCCATGCCGTCAAATTTGGGACGTCTGGGCACCGTGGCAGTTCATTACGCCACAGCTTTAATGAAGCACACATTCTGGCTATCGCACAGGCGATCGCGGAAGTTCGCCATCAACACGGTATTACTGGCCCGTGTTATGTGGGCAAAGATACCCACGCCCTGTCTGAACCGGCCTTTATTTCGGTGTTAGAAGTGCTGACGGCGAATGGCGTAGATGTCGTGGTGCAACAAGATAATGGTTTCACCCCGACCCCCGCTATCTCACATGCCATTCTGTGCCATAACGTGCAGGGTAAAGCTTTGGCTGACGGCATTGTGATCACGCCGTCCCACAATCCCCCTGAAGATGGTGGCATCAAGTACAACCCACCCAATGGCGGCCCAGCGGACACCAATCTCACCTCGGTGATTGAAAAGCGCGCCAACCAGCTACTCGGCCTGAAATTACAGGGCGTGAAGCGCCAAACGCTGGATAAAGCCTGGCGCGGCAATCATCTGTGTGAACAAGATTTGATTCAGCCGTATGTGGAAGGCTTGGTCGATGTGGTGGATATCCCCGCGATTCAGGGCGCAGGTTTGAAATTAGGGGTCGATCCGCTCGGTGGCTCAGGGATTGCTTACTGGCAACGCATTGGTGAGCACTATAAATTGGACCTGACACTGGTCAACGATTCTATCGATCAAACCTTCCGCTTTATGCATCTTGACCACGATGGAGTGATCCGTATGGATTGCTCATCAGAATCGGCGATGGCGGGGCTGTTGGCGCTGCGCGACAAGTTTGATCTGGCCTTTGCCAACGATCCCGACTATGACCGCCATGGCATTGTGACACCCGCCGGATTGATGAACCCGAATCATTACCTTGCTGTCTCGATCAACTACCTGTTCCAGCATCGCCCACAATGGGGTGCCGATGTGGCGGTGGGTAAAACACTGGTTTCCAGCGCGATGATCGACCGCGTAGTGGCAGATTTGGGTCGTAAGTTGGTGGAAGTGCCGGTTGGCTTTAAATGGTTTGTCGATGGGTTGCATGATGGCAGCTTTGGTTTTGGCGGCGAAGAGAGTGCGGGTGCATCCTTCCTGCGCTTTGACGGCACCCCTTGGTCCACCGACAAAGACGGCATCATCATGTGCTTACTGGCGGCAGAGATTACAGCCGTGACCGGTAAAAACCCGCAGCATCACTACGATGATTTAGCACAACGTTTTGGTGCACCAAGCTATAACCGCATTCAGGCTCCGGCCACGCAAGCACAGAAAAACGCATTGTCTAAGCTGTCACCTGAAATGGTCAACGCGAGTATGTTGGCAGGTGACCCCATCACCGCACGCTTAACCACTGCACCGGGCAATGGTGCATCCATTGGCGGGCTAAAGGTGATGACGGACAACGGTTGGTTTGCTGCCCGCCCATCCGGCACAGAAGAGGCTTATAAAATTTACTGTGAAAGCTTCCTTGGCGCAGAACACCGCGAAAAGATAGAGCAGGAAGCGGTCAATATTGTCAGTGACGTGCTGGCTGGCGCGAAATAGCTGGCGGTAAGCAGGCATTGAAGGCAGCTCAGTGCTGCCTTCAATGCCCCATCACCCCAATGCCACCATCAAAGCTCCGGCGGTAATCAAGGCGACCCCCAATCCTGCCACCAGCGATATTTTCTCGCCAAACAGAATAAAGGCCAGAATGACGGCGAAAACGACGCTGAGCTTATCAATGGGTGCGACTTGGGAAACATTACCGTTTTTAATGGCCATAAAGTAAAACAGCCAAGACAAAGCCCCGGCGACACCACTCAGCACCACAAACAGCAGCGCCTTTTTATCTGCCAAAACGGCACCGACCAGATTAAATTTCCCCTGAACTACCACCACACCCACCAAAAACAGCGCCATCACCACGGCACGGACGGCGGTTGCGGTATTGGCATCTAAATGTTGCAGACCAATTTTACCGAAGATTGCCACCAAAGAGGCGGTGAGGGCAGACAGCAGGGCGTAAATTAGCCATGTACTCATCACGAATAAGACCTATTTTTATAGCAAAAATACGATGTTACGCCCTGAGGTATCCTTTGCCTACCTTATTTTCATCCATGAATTTGGTGTATTATAACTTAATCAATGAAGTAATTAAGTTTGCTACATTTTTGGGTATAAACTCATGGCCAGAATAACCGGCTAGTGCCCATGCTTCTTGCAATGATATTGCGTCTACCAGCATGGCTAAATTCTCCTCAGTATTGCTCCCCGTCATGATGGGATTAAAAATAGATGAGACTTTGTTAATTCTATAAGCGCGTTCATGCTTTAACATATCACCAATATCATGGTCTTCAATTTCACCTAAATCAGGAGTGCGCTCGCCGAAGATATTGGGTAGTTGTATCCTAAATTCAGATTCTGCTCTACCTGGCGGCGATTTTGTTATTAGCCACTTAATTTTAGGCCCATTATTACTTATCTGATCTTTGACTAAAACCCGCAGGTTATCGCCTGTTTTTTTGCTGGTGATTAATAGATTGGTATTATGTCGTGTCATTTTTAGCTCGAGGAGTAAATGGTCATTAAAAATAACAGCATTACTGTTTTCCGAGATTTCATTTATTATATTTGCGCCATCACCAAAAGAGAAATGATAGTGATCATCCCCTTCTCCACCATCCAGAAAATCCTTTCCTTTACCCGGAATGATAACGTCATTTCCTTTGTTACCCCATAAATGGTCACTGCCGATATTATTTTTATGTTCTGGCTCTGGATAGTAAGATTCGCCATCGCCCTCTATTAGATCATCGCCATCACCACCGAATATCAGGTCATCATTATTACCACCAAATAGAAAATCATTATCAGCATCTCCAGAAATATAATCATTACCGGCGTTACCCTCGATATAATCTTTTTGATTCCCGCCTTGTATCATGTCAGCGCCCATCCCACCGGCAATGGCGTCAGCACCATCATCACCATTAATCGCATCATTACCCTCGCCACCGAATAAGTGGTCACCTCCGTTGCCACCAGAAATGAAATCGTCACCAGTACCCGCTTTAATGATATCCCAGCCATTGCCACCGTTTATATCATCATTACCACCATGGCCATAGATAATATCGTCTTGATTGCTTCCTAGAATTATGTTGTCATGGTTGCTTCCAATGACTTTCATTTTACTGATATAACAGTTGAGATCGATGTGTCGTTTTTTTTTGTTGAGTACGACTACTCGTAAACTATCTCTTATCTTGGTTGCGGAACCAATAAATACGAATAATATATCTTCTATTTTCATGTTCTTATTTGTCACGATTTTACTTAAATCAATTGTATCAACGAAGTATCTCGCTTTGTACTTATAACTATCTTTAATACCAATGATATACTTATGGTTTACTTTTTTAATAAATAGCTCATAGGGTTCTATGTTGTGAAATGTCAGTGAGACGTTACCGTGTTTATCAATTTTTTCTGTTATTTTTCTATACTTATCATTACGGTGACTTGAACTTCTCTCATATACTAATTTTGTCTGCACTATAGTTTTCATGATATTCTCCTTTGAGTGTCTCATAAATAATGATAGTTTTCTTTTTTCATTTTATAAACTGATTTTTATTATGAATGTTTATAGTGAATATGCCGTGATGTGTTATTTATAAGTCTAAGAAATATCTATTTTAATACAGATAAGGTGATGGGTTTTCTGATTAAAGAATAAATCGATAGCCGACTCCGGTCTCAGTCAGAAGGTGTTTTGGACGAGTGGGGTCAGTTTCTAGTTTCTGGCGTAAGTGGCCCATATAAATGCGCAGGTAGTGGCTGTGCTCGACATAATTTGGCCCCCAGACTTGGGTAAGTAACTGGCGTTGGGTGATCACCTTGCCCGCATTCGCCAGCAAGGCTGAGAGCAAGCGAAACTCAATCGGCGTCAGGTGCAAATTTTCACCTGCACGGGTGACTTGGCGGTTGATTAAATCCACACTGATATCAGCAAAATTCACCAACGGGCTTTCCGCGCTGCCACCGCTATGGCGGCGCAATGCCACCCGCACCCGAGCCAGTAGCTCACTGATACCAAAGGGCTTACTCAGGTAATCATCCGCCCCGGCATCCAATGCGGCCACTTTATCTTCTTCGCTGTTACGGGCTGACAGCACAATAATGGGGATAGCACTCCACTGGCGGAGATCCTGAATATAGGTCAGGCCATCGCCATCAGGTAGCCCTAAATCCAAAATGATCAGATCCGGCTTACGGGTGCCCGCTTCAATCAGGCCCCGTTGCAGAGTATCACTCTCAAATACCCGCCAGCCCTCACTCTCCAGCGCAATGCGCACAAAGCGGCGGATCTCTTTTTCATCTTCAACAATCAGGATGTTCGTGGTGGTACTAGAGATAGTTAACTCTCCTTTCGCCGACATCATTAGGCTATTTTATTTGCCATTTTGAACTAGGGCAGTGCTCAGAATCCTCACGTACTTCGTGTACGCTCCGGTTCTTCCGCGCTGTCCATGTTCAAACTGCCTGCAACAATTACGCCTAATGAGATAGGCTCTTTGCGCCTACATAGCAGGCTATTTTATTTGCCGTCATTCATTGTATCAATGTACTCGATATCAACGTTATCGGCATCAATATCCGGTGCGGCTTCCAAAGGTAAAGTAAAGTGGAAGCGAGCGCCGCCATCTTGGCTCTTTTCTACCCAGATTCGCCCACCATGGACATCGATAATGGCACGACAAATGGCTAAACCTAAGCCGACGCCAGGAATGGCTGACTCTTTGTTTCCACGAGAGAATTTATCAAAAATAAGCTGCTCTTGCCCCAGGGTGACACCGGGGCCGTTATCCCACACTTCTACATTTAGCCACTCACCTTGCACCGTCGCCCTGATCCCCAGTAACGCCTCATGACCGGCGTATTTATGGGCATTCTCTAGCAGGTTGATAAACACTCGCTCCAGCAAGCTGCCGTCACAGTTGATGAGCACCATTTCATCCGGCAGCTCGACACGAATCTGATGGTGGCTCAGGGTGGTCTCCAGCATATGTAGCGCGCTGCCGACTATCTCCTCTAGTGACTGCCACTCTTTGCGCAGGTTAAAACCGCCAGACTGAATGCGCGCCATATCCAGCAAATTATTGACCAGTCGGGTGGTACTCAGCACTTGTTGGCGAATTTGATTAGCCTGTGGGGCGTGGCGTGAACCCTCGGCGGCCAAGTCCAGCGTCAGTATTTCCGCCTGACCAAATAGCACGGTGAGTGGGGTGCGCAGATCATGTGACAGCGCGGCGAGCAGTGAGTTACGCAGTTGCTCCCGCTCCGCATCCAACTTGGCCAGTTCCGCACTGCGCGCCAGATGAAGCCTCTCCAGCGCGTTGGCAATCAGGCTGGTAAAGGTTTGCAGCAACCGCTGTTGCTCCGGCACCATCAATTGGCGCAAGTTAGCTGGCTCAATCGCCAGTACCCCAAATGTCTGTTTGGACGCCGTGAGCGGCAATAATTGATAAGGCACTCCCGGCAGGGTATCTGTCCCCGCACCAGCAGGTGCCCCTTTGTCAAAACTCCAACGGGCGATGGCTTCGTCAACGGAAAGAGATCCGCCCTCATCAGTGGCGATTTGCTGTAAACGGCCATCTTCTTGTGGCAGTAACAGATCTGTTTTGGCCTGAAAACTGCTGGAGAGGAAATGGCGGCTGGTTTTGGCAATATCCGCAGGGGTGAGGGCGCGGCTTAATCCACGCGACATTTCGTAGAGATGGCGGGCGCGTTGCTCTCGATAACGGGCAATTCTGGCTTGATAGCGCACGCCTGCGGTCAGATTACCCACCACGATCCCTACTATCAGCATTACGCCAAAAGTCACCAAATATTGCACATCAGTGACCGCCAGTGACCCGTGTGGCTGGACAAAAAAGAGATCGAAGCTGACGACATTAATCACTGCCGCCAATACCGAGGGCCAGCGACCATAGAACAGCGCAATAATGACCACACCGAGTAAGTAAACCATCACCAGATTAGCTTGGTCGAAACCGGGGATTAGCCACTGTGATAAAACTGTGATCAGGGCACATAAGCCGATGGCGGCGAGACAGCCACGCAATTGCATCCGCCACTTCTCGGCGAAGGTGCGCGCGTCACTCTCTTTTGCGACACTGGCGGCACGATCCTCTTCCAGCGCGATAATCACCAGATCCAGATCCGGCCCCAATTTACCGAGGCGATCAGCAAAGCTGCCGCGCAGTTTCCACTGTTTTTCTACCCGACGGCCAATAATGATTTTGCCCAGATTATGTTCTCGGGCGTAGCGCAGTACCGCTTTCTCTTCACTGGGTTCGGACAGCGTGGCCGTCTCCGCCCCCAGCTCTTGTGCCAGTTTTAGCACCCGCAAGATAGCCCGACGCCGGGCTTCCGGCAGACCATGTAGGCGCGGGGTCTCCACATAGACCGCGTGCCAGATACAGCCTAATCGGGCTGCCAGTCGAGCGGCGGTGCGCACCAGTTTTTCGTTACCGCTGTTGTGGCCGATACAGAGTAAAATAGCGTCACGAGTATGCCAGACGCGTTCGCGCCCCTGAGTATCACGGAAGGCGCGCATCTGGTCATCAACCCGATCGGCAGTGCGGCGTAGGGCCAGTTCGCGCAGGGCGATTAAATTGCCTTTGCGGAAGAAGTGCTCGATGGCCCGCTCTGCTTGACCAGAGATATAGACTTTGCCCTCATTCAGGCGCTGGCGCAGGTCGTCCGGGGGGAGGTCAACCAACACCACTTCCGTGGCCTCATCAAACATATGGTCGGGCACGGTTTCCCGCACTCGAATGCCCGTCACGCCACCGACCACATCATTCAAGCTTTCCAAGTGCTGCACATTGATGGTGGTGAGCACATCAATACCGGCATCCAACAGCTCTTCCACATCTTGCCAGCGCTTAGGATGGCGCGAGCCGTGGGCATTGCTGTGCGCCAGTTCATCTATCAGAATCAGCGCCGGATGGCGGGCCAGTGCGGCATCCAGATCAAACTCTCGCACTTGGCGATTGCGGTGAGAGATGCGCTTTTGTGGCAGGATTGTCAGCCCTTCGAGCAAGGCAGCGGTTTCACTCCTCCCGTGGGTCTCGACCACGCCCACCAACACATCCAAGCCCTGCGCCCGCAGGCGCTGAGCTTCTTGCAGCATGGCGTAAGTTTTCCCCACCCCCGCACAGGCACCAAAAAAGACTTTCAGCCGACCACGGGGCTTTTCATTGGCGACCGCAAGTAGGCTGTCGGGGTCTGGGCGGGTTGGTTCTGCATCCACCATCATATGTCCTTAAGGTTTTGCCGGGCTGGCGGGTACTGTCACGTGACTTTGGGCATCCAGTGCCATATTCAGGTTCAGCACATTGACGACGGATTCACCGAAGAAATTAGGTATCGCTTTCTCTATGTTGTTATCAATCAATTGTTTCACCTCAGACAGCGGCATTTGGCGCACGCTGGCAATGCGAGGCGCTTGATAATACGCGGCTTCCAGCGAAATACTCGGGTCCAGACCACTGCCGGACGCGGTCACCAGATCCACCGGAACCGGGCCAGTTTGCGTCGGATTGGCCTGACGCTGCAATTTAACCCGCTCACTGATCGCCTGATCCAGTGCCGGATTGCTGATCGCCAAATTACTGCCGCCTGAAGCCATCGGATTATAAGGCATATCTGCCGTGACGGAGGGACGACCCGTAAAATAACCCGGCTGGGTAAAGTTCTGGCCGATTAAACGGGAGCCGACCACCTCATCACCCAACATGACCAGCGAACCTTTAGCTTGCTGGGAAAACAGTAATTTTGCTAGCCCAGTGGTGAGCAGGGGATAGGCGATTCCGGTGATTAGCGTCAGTAATATCAGTAGCACCAAGGCGGGCCGTAGGTATGACTGGCGAGTGGTGGTGGAGATAGGGGTAGTCGATGACATTTTTATTCCCTCAATTTGGCTCTTAAAATGGGTCACGGCGCAAGTTTGTCGTGACCCTGACAGATGATTGATGCGGCTAGCCCAGATTTAACGCCGTAAGTACCAAGTCGATCAGTTTGATGCCGACAAAGGGCACCAGCAGGCCGCCTAAGCCGTAGATCCACAGATTGCGGCGCAGCAGGGCGGCGGCACTCATCGCCTTATAACTGACCCCTTTTAGCGCCAGCGGGATCAGGAACACAATCACCAGCGCGTTAAAGATGACCGCCGACAGGATTGCCGAGGCGGGGGAGTGCAACTGCATCACGTTTAGGGCATTAAGCTGCGGGTAGGTCGCCGCAAAAGCCGCTGGAATGATGGCGAAATACTTGGCGACGTCATTGGCGATACTGAAGGTGGTCAGTGAGCCACGGGTCATCAGCATCTGTTTGCCGATATGCACCACTTCAATCAACTTGGTGGGGTTGGAGTCCAGATCCACCATGTTGCCCGCTTCTTTAGCGGCCTGAGTTCCCGAGTTCATCGCCACCGCCACATCCGCCTGTGCCAGTGCGGGCGCGTCGTTGGTGCCGTCGCCAGTCATCGCCACCAAGCGGCCCTCTGCCTGATACTGGCGAATCAATGCCAGCTTAGCTTCAGGGGTGGCTTCCGCCAGAAAATCATCCACGCCCGCTTCAGCGGCAATGGCGGCAGCGGTCAGGCGGTTATCCCCGGTGATCATCACGGTTTTAATGCCCATTTTGCGCAGTTCAGCAAAACGCTCTTTAATGCCGCCTTTCACGATATCTTTCAGCGCCACCACACCCAACACCCGCGGCCCATCCGCCACCACCAGCGGTGTGCCGCCCGTGCGGGCAACACTCTCGACCGCATCATCCACGGCACGCGGGAAGTGACCCTGATTGGACTCCACATGGCGGCGGATAGCATCGACCGCGCCTTTGCGGATCATCCGCTCCTGCACATTGACGCCGCTCATGCGGGTTTGCGCCGAGAAGGGCACAAAGGTGGCATTCAGGCTGTGCAAATCCCGCTCACGCAAGTTAAACCGCTGTTTCGCCAGCACCACGATGCTGCGGCCTTCCGGTGTTTCGTCAGCCAGCGAAGAGAGCTGCGCGGCATCCGCCAGTTGTTGCTCGGTGACCCCCGGAGCCGGCAAGAACTCAGATGCTTGGCGATTCCCCAGTGTGATGGTGCCGGTTTTATCCAGTAGCAACACATCTACGTCACCCGCTGCTTCTACTGCGCGCCCACTGGTGGCGATCACATTGGCCCCCAACATGCGGCTCATCCCCGCCACACCAATGGCGGATAACAAGCCGCCGATGGTGGTAGGGATCAAGCAAACCAACAGCGCCACCAGCACGGTGATTGTGACTGGACTGCCCGCTTGGTTCGCCTCGACGCTGAACACGGAGAACGGATAGAGTGTTGCCGTCGCCAATAAAAAGACGATGGTCAGCGCGATCAACAAGATGGTCAGCGCCACTTCGTTTGGCGTCTTGCGCCGTTTCGCCCCTTCAACCATGGCTATCATGCGATCGAGGAAGGTTTCACCCGGATTCGCACTGCACTCAACCACCAGCCAGTCGGAGAGCACGCGGGTGCCGCCCGTGACCGAGGAGAAGTCGCCGCCCGATTCACGGATAACCGGGGCGGATTCCCCGGTAATGGCGCTCTCATCAACGGATGCGCCCCCTTCCAGCACTTCGCCATCGCAAGGCACGGTGTCGCCCGCCTCAATCAGCACCCAATCGCCTTTACGCAGACTGTCGGCGGAGACTCTCTCTTGCGGCGCATCAACGCGGGCGGCGGAGAGTTTCTTGGCCCAACTGGTTTTTTTCACTCCGCGCAGACTCTCGGCCTGCGCTTTACTGCGCCCCTCAGCCAGTGCTTCGGCAAAGTTGGCAAACAGCACGGTAAACCACAACCACAAGGCGACACTGCCGGTAAAAGTGGCACTCCCGGCGGTTTGCCCGCTTAAAATAGCCAGCCAGATCAGGGTGGTCAGCCCACTGCCCAGATAGACCACGAACATCACCGGATTACGCCACTGGACGCGCGGGTCCAGTTTCTTCATTGCATCAAGCAGCGCTGTGCGAACCAGTGCTGGCTCAAAAATCGCGCGTTGTTTGTGAGTCATCATTATTCTCTCTTAGCAATACTCTTTGTTCTTGACGTCGCAGGGGTATGAGCTGCGACGTCAATGACGTTGGGTGAAACACTCAGCGTGCTAACCAAATTTGCAGGTGCTCAGCGACCGGGCCTAAGGCCAGTGCGGGGATAAAGGTCAATGCGCCGACCAATAACACCGTGCCGACCAGTAAGCCGATAAACAGGGGGCCGGAGGTGGGCAGGGTGCCGTTACCCGCAGGCTGGCGCTTCTTCGCCACCAATGAACTGGCAATCGCCAATACCGGCAGAATGACCCCAAATCGCCCCAAGAACATCGCCGCTGCCAACAGCAGGTTATAAAACGGGGTGTTAACACTCAGGCCCGCAAAGGCACTGCCGTTGTTATTGGCCGCCGAGGAGAGGGCGTAGAGCACCTCGCTAAAACCGTGCGCGCCGGGGTTGAGAATCCCCGCTCGGCCCGCATCAGTGCAGAGCGCCAGAGCGGTGCCCAGCAGCACCACCGCTGGGGTAACCAGAATCGCCAGCGCAGTCATTTTCATGTCAAAAACGTCAATTTTCTTGCCGAGATATTCAGGGGTGCGGCCAATCATCAATCCGGCAATAAATACGGTCAGCAGCACGAATAGCAACATGCCGTACAGACCTGAACCGACGCCGCCGAACACCACTTCGCCAATCTGCATCAGCCACATCGGCACCATGCCACCGAGCGCAGTAAAGGAGTCGTGCATAGCGTTCACCGCACCGCAAGAGGCGGCGGTGGTGACCACGGCATACATGCTGGTGGCGAGAATGCCGAAGCGAGACTCTTTGCCTTCCATATTGATATTGCTGTCAGCACCCAATTGGGTTAAATGCGGGTTCCCAGCCAACTCGGCGAACATCACCACCACCACCGAGACGACAAAAATCAGTAACATCGCCCAGATCAGTGCATGGCCTTGGCGGTTGTCCCCGACCACTTGGCCGAAAGCGAAGCAGAGTGCGCAGGGGATGAGGAAAATCGCCAGCATCTGCACAAAGTTGCTGAAGGCGGTTGGATTCTCAAACGGATGCGCTGAGTTGGCACCAAAGAAGCCGCCACCGTTGGTGCCCAGCATCTTGATCGCCTCCTGTGATGCCACCGGCCCCATGGGTAAGGTCTGCTTGACCCCTTCCAGAGTGGTGATGTGCAGGTAGCTATCCAGATTTTGTAACACGCCCTGGCTGACAAAAATCAGCGCGATAAGCAGCGCAATCGGCAGCAAGACATATAAAGTGATGCGCACCAGATCGACCCAAGCATTGCCGAGTGTGGCCGCAGAGTGGCGAGCAAAGGCGCGGATCAGTGCAAATGCCACGGCAATACCGGTGGCCGCCGAGAGGAAGTTTTGTACCGTCAGCCCGGCCATTTGGCTTAAATAACTGAGGGTATTCTCTCCGCTATAGGCTTGCCAGTTGGTGTTAGTGACGAAGCTGACCGCTGTGTTCAGTGCCAGATGCCATGACATGCCCGGCATATTTTCAAGGTTCAGCGGCAGTGCGCCTTGCGCCATTAACAGGGCAAAGAGCAGCACAATACCCAGCAGGTTAAAGCTGAGGATCGCCAGCGCATATTGCCAGCCGTTCATCTCTACATTTTTGACGCCACTACAGCGCCATAAACCCGCCTCGATTTTTTGTAATGGCGCAAAAGGCTCGCCTTCGATGATTCGCGCTAAGAAGCTCCCCAACGGACGGGACAGCACCAACAGCACCAGCATGAAACTGGCGATAAGCAGAAATCCTGACGCTGCCATTTAAAAGTCCTCCGCGTTAAACAGGGCATAAACCAGATAGCCCAACAGCAGCAGAACCAGCAGCGCACCACCCAAGATGCTGAAACTCACAATACACCTCCACAGCGTATGTTTTTTGATAACCCAGTGTTGGGTAACAGATGATTTGATAACAGCAGCTTAGGAAGTTGAACGAAAAGTTCCTGATAAAAAAGCGTGAAAGAGTGTAAAAAAAGTATAAAAACGGTCAAAAAAACGACACAAAGTGGGTGTAACTTATTCAGCTTACGATGCGCGATAGCAAACCTAATCCGCTGAACGGATATTTACTGGGCGAATGCCTGTAGTTTTCTCATTGCTAGATAGCGCATAACGGTGATGTAACCAATGAGTGGCTTTAAGTTAACTTCTATGTAACAAAATTACAGAATCGACAGTTTCTGTCGTAATTTGTGCAATATAAGTGGTCGGATGAGTGGTAAAGTTTCAATCAATGCGGTAAAATTTTGTCCAGTTTCCAATTATCTTATTTTACTTTCAGCGCCACGCGGTAAATTGGCCTACCGAACACTCGGGCGGCCACCCACGACACGAAGGCGTTTTTATAGGAGGATCGTTATGTCCATGTACAACGCATACCCATTACATCAGGTTCTCTTGCGCCGCAGCGCAGTGATTCTGGTCGGTTTACTGGCACTGCCAGTGATGCTTTTCCGTAAAGATCGCGCCCGCTTTTACAGCTATCTGCACCGTGTTTGGGCGAAAACCAGTGATAAACCGGTCTGGTTGGCACAGTCTGAAATGGCGGCTCAAGATTTTTATTGATCAGTGAACCTTCTGGTTTTACGCACATAAACAGATTGTAAAACCGATGGCCCGTGAGTTAACGCTTGCGGGCTTTTTTGTTGCCTGTAGTAGGGAACTGATAAATAAAGAGATCGCGCCATATCCTGCTTCTTCGGCTACACCTGTTATGATGAAATAAGTGATGTGATGTTCAACACAGTCAAAGCAGAGGGAGACGAAAATGTCGCAAAGTCATCAGGTGATACACAGTCGTGAATATTGCCATGCCCGCGATGAACTCGATGCATTGTGTGCAGCGGGGGTCACGCGGGGGGGATTGATGGCGTTTCATAGCGGCTACAAGTTGGTGTTGCTGGCGCATTCACAACCGGAATACCGCGAAATTGGTCCTTTTATTGCTGAAATGGATAAATGGCCTTCGCTGATTGATTTCACCGCTGAGTATCGCCAGCGTTTACTGCATTTACTCTCTCATCAGCCCACGGCGGCAAATCACACCAATGTATTGATGCATGTGCAGGGCTATTTCCGGCCCTACCTCAATTCAGTCCAGCGTCAGGCGCTGGCGCAGTTGATTGACCAATATCGGCTGGGTGAATTGCCTCTGAGTACACCTATCGCCCAGATAATGGCTTATTTGATTGAGTTCCCGAATGATTATCTCTCTGGGCAGCACTACTTTACCTTCTACTCACCGCAAGGATAGAGCATGGCTACACATTTAGTTTGGTTCCGCCATGATTTACGCATCACCGATAATCTGGCCCTGCATGCGGCCTGTCAGGATGAGCAAGCTAAGGTGATGGCGGTGTTTATTGCCACGCCGAAGCAGTGGGCGGCCCATGATATGGCCCCGCGACAGGCGGCATTTTTGCGGCAAAATCTGCACCTTTTACAGGCGGCACTCGCGGATCGCGGGATACCCCTGCACTATCATCAGTGTGCTGATTTTCAGGATTCCATTCTCTGGCTGGCGGATTTTTGCCAACAACAGCAAGTTGATGCGCTGTTTTACAATCAGCAATATGAGCTGAACGAGATGCGACGTGATGAAGCATTCACCGTTCAACTTAATCGCCGATCAATTGCCTGTCATAGCTTCCATGACAGTGTGTTATTGCCGCCGGGGAGTGTCCAGACTGGCAACAATGAGATGTACAAAATATTTACCCCGTTCCGCCGAGCCTTTATTCAGCGCTTGATGATGAGTGATTGCCGCTCTGTACCTGCCCCCAAAGCGCGCCAAAATGCGGGCGCTATCACATTAACACCACTCGAACCTTTTGATTATCCTCAACAATCTGTCGACAGCCAGTTATTTCCGGCAGGTGAAGAGGCGGCATTGCAGCGCCTGCGCAGCTTCTGCCGTGAGCAAGTTCAGGACTACCTGCAACAGCGTGATCTGCCCGCCGTCGCGGGGACCAGTGGCTTATCACCCTATCTGGCGTTGGGAATACTTTCACCCCGTCAATGCTTTAACCGCCTGCGTGCAGAGTGTCCGGATCTGTTGGAGAGCAGTGATTCAGGGGCCTTTACTTGGCTGAATGAGTTGATCTGGCGTGAGTTTTATCGTCACTTATTAGTGGCCTATCCCCGTTTATGCCAGCATCATCCCTTTATGGGCTGGACTGATGCGGTAAGATGGAATCACTCAGAACCGCAATTAATCGCCTGGCAGCAGGGGCTGACGGGGTATCCTATTGTCGATGCTGCGATGCGGCAACTGAATGAAACTGGTTGGATGCATAACCGTCTGCGAATGATTACCGCCAGCTTTTTGGTGAAAGACTTACTGATCGATTGGCGGTTGGGCGAGCGCTATTTTATGTCCCAATTACTGGATGGTGATTTAGCGGCCAATAATGGCGGCTGGCAGTGGGCGGCCTCGACGGGCACGGATGCGGCACCCTATTTTCGTATTTTCAATCCCACTACGCAGGGAGAGCGTTTTGATAAAGAGGGGACTTTTATTCGCCGTTGGCTGCCGGAACTGGCCGCCGTGCCAGACCGTGACATTCATCAGCCCTGGCGTTGGGCGCAGCAGCAACAGCAACATCTGAATTACCCGCCACCCCTGGTGGATCACAAGCTGGCCAGATTGGCGACACTTGCGGCATTTGACGCCGCTAAGCGGGATGGCAGCAAGGACCCCTAATCATAAGGAGCCTTCATGTTTTTGATATACTCTTCGGCTAACCCCGTGTTACGTACTCGTCATTTGGCGAGAAAAACGCTGAACGCGGGGCTGATTTTATCGTTTAGTCTCTACAGCTCACTGGTCGCAGCGGGTTTTGAAGTGGTGGCGCTTGGCGTGGATGGCGGCGTCAGTGATGGCAACCTGACCTCTTATCTGATTCGTGATGATAGCCAGCCGGTCTATTTGGCGCTGGATGCCGGTTCAGTGTTGCCGGGCATTACCAAGGCGCTGGAAAAGGGCAGTTTCCCCGAGATTACCGATGAAATTGCCGCGCCGCTGACTCGGCAGGGTTATATCTTCCGCCAGCGCATTAACAGTTATTTCATCAGCCACGCCCATCTTGACCATGTATCCGGCCTGATTATCGGTTCACCGGAAGACAGCAAAAAAACTATTTATGCGTCGGCTTCGACCATTGATGTGCTGAGAAACTACTATTTTAACTGGCGCGTCTGGCCCAATTTTACCGACAGTGGCAGTGGCACTCGTCTGGGCACTTACCGGATGCAAATGGTGCGGCCAGCCCAGCCGTTGAGCCTCGGGTTAACGCGCCTAACGGGCGAGATGTTCCCACTCAGCCATGATAAATTGCCTTCGTCGATGCTGCTGATCACCAGTAATAATGCTGCTTTTGCTTATTTTGGCGATACCGGCCCGGATGAGATAGAGAAGTCAAAAAATCTCGATACGGTGTGGCGCAAGTTAGCTGAAAAGGTCAAACAGCAGCAGTTAAAGGGGATGATTATTGAAGTCTCCTACCCGAACGCGGTCAGTGACGGTAAGCTGAATGGCCATATGACCCCAAAATGGCTGCTGAAAGAGTTGAAAAATCTGGAAAAACAGAGTGGCGAAGGCCAGCCGTTAAAAGGTCTGCCAGTGGTGATTAGCCATATCAAACCGTCACTCCAGCAGGGGCAGGATGTGCGCAAAACCATTGCGGCTGAGTTACAGCAAGGTAATGACATGGGGGTGAATTTTATCCTGATGGATCAGGGTGATAGCCAGAAATTCTGATGGTATCAGGCTGCGTATTTGATTTTGATAACAACACTGATTGATGGGACAGACACCATGCGTAATACAGAATTAGAAACTTTACTTAATAATCAACTCAATACTGCGGCTTTTCAAGACTATGCGCCCAATGGTTTGCAGGTTGAAGGAAGAGCGGAGGTAAAGCGCATTGTGACTGGCGTCACCGCCAGTCAGGCATTGCTGGATGCGGCGGTAGAGCAACAGGCGGATGCTATTTTGGTGCACCACGGCTACTTCTGGAAGAACGAGCCGGTGGTAGTGCGCGGAATGAAACGTAACCGACTGAAAACATTGCTTACCCACGACATCAATCTGTATGGCTACCATTTGCCGCTGGATGCACACGCTGAATTGGGTAACAACGCCCAACTGGCGAAGTTGTTTGGCATTCGGGTGTTAGGTGAAATTGACTCTCTGTTGCCTTATGGTGAGTTTGATACGCCGCTAAATGCGGTGATTTTACGTGAGCGTCTGGAAAAAGTGCTGGGTCGCGAGGTGCTGCATTGTGGCGATCAGGCTCCGGCAGAGATCCGCCGCATTGCCTGGTGTAGTGGTGGCGGGCAGGGCTATATTCAGCAAGCCGCTGATTTTGGTGTAGATGCCTTTATCACGGGCGAAGTTTCTGAGCAAACCATTCACATTGCCCGTGAGATGGGGGTGAATTTTTATGCGGCAGGACACCACGCCACTGAACGCTATGGCATCAAGGCGCTGGGTGAATGGTTAGCCTCAGAGCATCAGTTTGACGTTATCTTTATTGATATCCCCAACCCCGCTTGATCCCCGTTTTGCACAGTTTATGCAGTAGGCACTGATGGTTTTCATCAGTGCATTGCTGCTATCCAAGCATTTATCCCCATTTTGAGAGTAGTTAACCCTTCATAAATCAAGGTTATATGCTGATTAAGAGTGCCAGAAACAGTCATCTCGTCATGGATGAAGGATAAGCCTACAATTTTTAAGAATATTTCCTTGCTGAACACTGATTATAAATAAGAAAAAAATCGATTGTAGCCGTCTATTCACCTCAAAAAACCGTAAATAATACCGTTTACAGTGATTCATTTTGGTCTTTACGCCGAATTTAGTGATTCTTCTTCCCTATCAGTTAATTCAGTTCTATTGACAGCGGCTAGGTGCTAACGCATAAATATGTCCTTATAACTGTTAGTTATCCAATTAAAACGTAATCAGGGGGACGTGAGTGCAACGAGCTCGATGCTATTTACTGGGAGAGAGTGCAGTGGTTCTGGAGCTGGAGCCGCCAGTCACATTAGCAAGTCAGCAACGTATTTGGGGCTTGGCTGATCGCCTGATCCATCATCCCGACGTCCTTGAGGCGATCCCCGGCATGAATAACCTCACCTTATTGCTAGTCGATCCGCAAAATACCGCGCTGGACGCCATTGAAAAGCTCCAGCGCTGGTGGGAAGAGAGTGAGTCATTAGTCCCTGATTCCCGTGATATCACTATTCCGGTGATTTATGGCGGCGAATCTGGCCCTGATCTGGCTGAAGTGGCGCGTCATACTGGCATGACTGAGCGGCAGGTGGTCGAGTGCCATGCGGGGGCGAGCTATATCGTCTATTTCCTCGGTTTCCAACCGGGCTTCTCCTATCTGGGCGGTATGCCGGAACAGCTTGCCACTCCACGGCGCGCAGAGCCACGTTTGGTGGTCGCCCCCGGCTCGGTTGGGATTGGTGGCAGCCAAACCGGTATCTATCCGCTGGCTACCCCCGGCGGCTGGCAGCTCATTGGCCGCACCTCACTGGCGCTGTTTAACCCGCTGGAGATGCCGCCTACCTTGCTACGGCCTGGTGACAATGTGCGCTTTCTACCTTTAAAGGAGGGCGTATGCTGAAAATTATTCGTTCAGGTATTTACACCACGGTGCAGGACAGCGGCCGTGGCGGTTTCCGCCGTTTAGGCATCAGTCAGGGCGGGGCGCTCGATTTGCCCGCATTAAAAATGGCCAATATGTTGGTGGGTAATGAGGCCGATGCCGCCGGGCTGGAGATCACGCTGGGCCAATTTACCGCTGAATTTACCCAGCCGGGTTGGATCGCGGTGACTGGTGCCGGGTGTGATGCCAAGCTGGATAATCAACTGCTGTGGACCGGCTGGCGCTATCCGGTCAAGCCGGGGCAGCAGCTTAAACTCAGTGTGCCACACCGTGGGATGCGCAGCTATCTGGCGATCTCTGGTGGTATTGATGTGCCAGAGATGTTGGGGTCACGCAGCACTGATCTGAAAGCGGGTTTTGGTGGCTATCAGGGGCGGCTGATCAAAGAGGGCGATGCTCTGCCACTGGGCAGACCCACTCGATTGCCGCGTGAATCGGTGGGCATCAAACAGCTACTGTTCGGTAACCGGGTTCGCGCAGTGCCGGGGCCGGAATATCATGAATTTGACGATATTGCGCAGGGGGCTTTCTGGCGCGAAGCTTGGCAGCTTAGCCCGCAAAGTAATCGGATGGGCTATCGTCTGACGGGGCGTGAGTTAACCCGTACCACCTCGCGCGAAATGTTATCCCACGGCCTATTGCCCGGTGTGGTGCAGGTGCCGCATAACGGCCAGCCGATTGTGCTGATGGCGGATGCGCAGACTACCGGGGGTTACCCGCGTATTGCCTGCGTGATTGAAGCTGATCTCTACCATTTGGCGCAAATTAGACTCGGTGAACCGGTACATTTTGTTCCCTGTACTGTCGAAGAGGCGCTCCGCGCCAAATCAGAACAGCAGCACTTCCTGCAACAGATTGAGTGGGGCTTACAGAAGGGTTTCGTCGCCACGGAGGCCAAATGAAGATTGATTTAAATGCCGATTTAGGTGAAGGCTGCGCCAATGATCAGGCGCTTTTGCAGTTGGTCAGTTCAGCCAATATTGCCTGTGGTTTTCATGCCGGTGACGCGCAGACCATGCGCCAGTCGGTGCGTTGGGCCATTGAGTATGGTGTGGCGATTGGTGCGCACCCGAGCTTCCCTGATCGCGAGAATTTCGGTCGCACCGCGATGCAACTCCCCCCCGAAACCGTCTATGCCCAAGTGATTTATCAGTTGGGGGCGCTGGCGGCTATCGTCAAAGCAGAAGGGGGCGTGATGCAGCATGTGAAACCTCACGGCATGTTGTACAACCAAGCTGCGGTCGATCCGGTGCTGGCGGAGGCCATTGCGCAGGCGGTTAACGCCGTCGATCCGGCTTTGCACCTCGTCGGGCTGGCGGGCAGTGAGTTGATCCGTGCGGGCCAACGGGTCGGTTTAGTGACGCGGCAGGAGGTATTTGCCGATCGCCGCTACCAACCCGATGGCACCTTAGTGCCGCGCAGTCAGCCCGATGCCCTGATTGAAAGTGATGAGCTGGCGCTGTCACAAACCTTAGCCATGGTACAGCGTCATCAGGTTCAGGCCCGTGATGGCAGTTGGGTTGCGGTGCAGGCAGACACGGTTTGTGTACATGGCGATGGTGCCCATGCCTTGGAGTTTGCCCGCCGTTTACGCCATAGCTTTCAGCAGGAAAATATCGTGGTAACAGCGCAATAGTTAGGTCATTAGCGCGTCATCGTTGGGCAGTCACAATCATAACCGTCTGGCCCTGACGGAATCGTTTCACATTAAATTGACTTCAGGACAGGAGAATCACCTTGGAACAAACTGTAAATCTTTGGCCGCTGATAGGTATCGCGGCGATCGTCATCGGCTTTTTACTGCGTATCAACGCAGTGCTCGTGGTGATTACCGCTGGGATCATCACTGGTGTGGCGGCATTGATGCCTATCGCCACCATTTTGGAAAAACTGGGCGAAGGATTTCTCAATACCCGTAACCTGCCGCTGATTTTGCTGTTGCCACTGGCCGTTATCGGCTTGCTTGAGCGTCACGGCTTGAAAGAGCGCGCGCAGGCGTGGATTTCGCAAATTAAAAGTGCCACTTCTGGCCGCCTACTGATTGTCTACCTGTTTGTGCGTGAAGCTACGGCAGCACTGGGTTTAACCAGCCTTGGTGGTCACCCGCAAATGGTGCGGCCATTACTGGCACCGATGGCGGAAGGTGCAGCGGAGACCCGTTACGGCGAGTTGCCAGAGAAAGTGCGTTACCGTCTGCGCGCGATGTCTGCCGCCACAGATAACGTCGGCCTGTTCTTTGGCGAAGATATTTTTGTCGCCTTTGGTGCCATTATCTTTATGCACAACTTTATGTTGGAGTCGGGCGGCATTCAGACCGAGCCGCTACACATCGCGCTGTGGGGGATTCCGACCGCGATTTGTGCTTTCTTGATCCATGCTTACCGCCTGCAACGTCTAGATAAACAACTCGCCGCTGAATTAACCGCACTGAATCAGACTGCGTTGGCCGCCAAGGGAGACGCCAAATGATTTTCCAACAACAATATTTGTACTGGCTGGCTGGTGCCGTTTTACTGATTGTCGCGTTCATGTCATTTCGTGATAAAGCCAACCCGCGCCGCATCACGACCGGCCTGTTCTGGGGGTTGTACGGTCTAATTTTTCTGGTGGGCGATTGGACCTACCGTTTGGCAAGTATGCTGGGAGGCGACGGGCCGGATGAGAAGCGCATCCTGAACATTACGGTCGGTGTGGTGGTGGTCGTGATGGCACTCATTGCGGGTTTTGGTGGCGTAAAGCTGGGCAGTTATCATCAGCGTACACCGCAAGAGCGTGAAGTAAGCGCTAAGCGATTGGGTAACCGACTGTTTATTCCCGCACTGGCGATTCCGGTGGTGACGGTGATTGGCGTGTTACTGTTCAATAATATTCCAGCACTGGATCAATGGCTGTTTGGCACCGGTAATCATGCCACCTTGGTTACTCTGTTCTCGATGACCGTCGGCTGTGTGATCGGCTTGATTATTGCCGTCGTCATGACCCACGAAACAGCAGCACAGCCAGTACAGGAAGCGCGTCGCCTGCTGGACTCCATTGGCTGGGCATTTATCTTGCCGCAAATTTTGGCCACACTGGGCTTGCTGTTTACCACCGCGGGTGTCGGTACCGCTATTGCCCATTTGACTCAAGAGTATCTGGCGGTTGATCATCGCTTTGTTGCTGTGGCGGTCTATGCGATTGGTATGGCAGTATTAACCATGATTATGGGTAATGCTTTTGCTGCCTTCCCCATTGTCACTGCCGGTATCGGTATCCCTATTTTGGTGTTGCAACACGGCGGCAATCCGGCGGTGATGGCGGCGATTGGGATGTTCTCCGGCTATTGCGGTACATTGATGACACCAATGGCAGCCAACTTTAACATTGTTCCCGCAGCCTTATTGGAGCTGCCGGACAAAAATGCGGTGATCAAAGCACAAATTCCAACCGGCGTGACTCTGTTGATAGTTAACGTATTTTTACTCTATTTCCTGATGTTCCTCTAGGAGAGGCAATGAAAAGCGTACTCATTACCGGATTTGAACCCTTTGGCGGGGAGCGAATTAATCCCTCGTGGGAAGTGGTTAAGCAGCTGAATGATCTCATGCTGAGTGGGGTTAGAGTGGTGGCCCGTCAGTTACCTTGTGCCTTTGGTGAAGCACTTACTGCGCTGAATGCCGCAATAGATGATATTCAGCCAGTATTGGTGTTAGCCGTAGGGCAAGCGGGAGGGCGTGCTGATATCTCCCTCGAACGAGTGGCGATTAACGTCGATGATGCGCGAATTCCCGATAATTTGGGCAACCAACCGGTCGATCAACCTATCGTTGAGGGGGGGCCAGCGGCCTATTTTACCCGTTTGCCAATTAAGGCGATGGTACAGGGGATGCGTGAGGCGGGTATTCCGGCTTCGGTTTCCCAAACGGCAGGAACCTATGTCTGCAACCATGTGATGTATGGCTTATTGCATCGGTTAAATCAGTTGAATACTGAGGTAAAAGGGGGATTTATCCATATCCCTTATCTGCCTGAGCAGGCGGTGGCTCACCCCGGAGCGCCGAGTATGTCGACACACTCGGTGTTGATTGCCTTGGAGTTAGCGATTTCGATCGCGTTGCAGATTGAACATGATTTGCATATTGCCGGTGGGGCCATTCACTGATTTTTCTTGTCACATCCGCGAGTTAGGAATAAAAAAAAACGCCACGTTAACCTGTGGCGTTTTTTATTGAGCAGAAATGTGAGTCAGCTTATTTATTCAGCTGGCTTTTAAAATCACGCTCGGCATAACCGGTATAAAGCTGACGCGGACGGGCGATTTTGATGCCGTCATCGTGCATCTCATTCCAGTGAGCAATCCAGCCGATAGTACGAGCGATCGCGAACATCACCGTAAACATGGAAGAGGGAATTCCCATCGCTTTCAGGATGATACCTGAATAGAAGTCCACGTTCGGATAGAGTTTTTTCTCAATGAAGTACGGGTCGTTCAGTGCGATACGTTCCAACTCCATCGCGACTTCCAGCAGGTTGTCGTTCAGATTCAGTTCTTTGAGCACTTCATGACAGGTTTCGCGCATCACGGTAGCGCGCGGGTCGTGGTTTTTATACACACGGTGACCAAAGCCCATCAGGCGGAATGAGTCATTTTTATCTTTCGCACGACGGATAAATTCAGGAATGTGCTCGACGGTTTTGATCTCTTCCAGCATCTTCAGGCAAGCTTCGTTCGCGCCACCGTGAGCAGGCCCCCACAGGGAGGCGATACCTGCGGCGATACAGGCAAACGGGTTAGCGCCAGAAGAGCCAGCGGTACGGACCGTCGAAGTCGAGGCGTTTTGTTCATGGTCGGCGTGCAGGATGAAAATGCGATCCATAGCGCGCTCAAGCACGGGGTTAACTTCATACTTTTCACAAGGCGTGGAGAACATCATGTGCAGGAAGTTACCGGCGTAAGAGAGGTCATTGCGCGGATAAACAAAAGGCTGGCCCAGTGAGTATTTGTAGCACATCGCGGCGACGGTCGGCATTTTGGACAGCAGACGGAAGGCGGTGATTTCACGATGGCGCTCATTATTTACATCCAGCGCATCATGGTAGAAAGCAGCCAGTGCGCCCGTGACCCCACACAATACGGCCATTGGGTGTGAATCGCGGCGGAAACCGTGGAACAGACGGGTGATCTGCTCATGAATCATAGTATGGCGGGTGACCGTGGTTCTGAAGGTTTCATACTCTTCTGCGGTGGGCGTTTCGCCATACAGCAGAATGTAGCAAACTTCCAAATAGGTAGACTCTTTTGCCAGTTGGGCAATCGGGAAGCCACGGTGCAGCAGAATACCTTCATCACCATCAATATAAGTGATTTTTGATTCGCAGGATGCGGTAGAGGTAAAACCGGGGTCAAAGGTAAAATACCCTTTAGAACCTAAGGTACGGACGTCAATAACGTCAGTACCGAGGGTTGGGGATAGCACGCCCAGTTCGATCGCAGCTTCGCCTTCCAGATTCAGCGTCGCCTTTTTGTTAGCCATTTACAGTCTCCTTAGCGCTTATTTTAAAACCTCTAACAACTAAAATAGCTTACATGCCTGTGAGGCAGCACTGCTCTGTTTTATTCATCGTTTATCCTTCTGACTTGATGTTGTTGCGTCGTCAAGTTCTTGGGATATAGAACGCGATTTAGGGTACAGAGTATATTGCCAATGCGGCCCGTGATCCGACTCGCTGGATCAACATGGGTGTTATAAAGTTGTTAACGATTTGTCAGGTTCTTATCTTTTATATTTCATTGCCTACGATTTGTATGGGGATATTCACTCATCACACTGTTACATAACTCGCGCTTATGGGGAAGTGTATACGCAGACATTTGGTGAATGATATGGCTTATTCCTACTTTAGTTGTAATTTAAATGTTTATTCTTTGTCAAATCAGATAATTAATTTTATGTAAATTATGTAAATCGTGATCGTAATCACTGTTCAGGGGAAATGTTCCCAATCAGATTGTGTGGGAATTGTAATAAGAATGTGAACCCCCTATACTGCCGCCAGGTCTCCGGATTACCCTGAAGTAGGAGCACCCAGCGTTATAAAGAGCACACCTTTTAAGCATTCAGGATGTGATGTCTAAATGGGTGATGTGAAGGGTTTAAACCCTTAACGCTGTCTGATTCCCACTAAGGCCCGGAGGATGGAAATTAATAAGAGCTGTGTGGGCAAAAACGTGAAAAAACAAAGACCTGTCAATTTGGATCTGCAAACGATCCGATTTCCTGTTACTGCGATAGCGTCCATTTTACACCGCGTCTCTGGCGTAATGACTTTCGTTGCCGTGGGTATCCTCCTTTGGCTGTTAGGTTTGTCAGTTTCCTCGCAAGATGGATTCATGCAAGCTGCGGCGATCATGAATAGCTTTATTGTTAAATTCATCTTCTGGGGAATACTCACTGCGCTGGCCTATCACGTTTGCGGTGGCATTCGCCACTTGCTGATGGATTTCGGCTATATCGAAGAGAGCTTGGCTGCGGGGACCCGCTCCGCCCAAGTTGCAATGGTGTTAACCTTGGTGCTGTCAGTTTTAGCTGGAGTCCTCGTATGGTAAGCAATGCTTCTGCGTTAGGGCGTAATGGAGTACACGACTGGCTGTTACTGCGTGCTTCTGCAATCGTCATCACTCTATATATTCTTTATATTCTGGGCTTCGTGGTTATCGTCCCAGATATCACCTATGAAATCTGGCGTGGCTTCTTTGCCTCGCACATCACAAAAGTGTTTACCCTGCTGACTCTGCTGTCGATTCTGGTTCACGCCTGGATTGGCCTGTGGCAGGTATTAACGGACTATATTAAGCCGCTAGCGATCCGACTGGTGTTACAGCTTGCCGTCGTGATTACGCTGCTGGTTTATCTCTTATATGGAACTATTGTGGTGTGGGGTGCTTAAATGAAACTGCCGGTCAGAGAGTTTGATGCTGTTGTTGTCGGTGCGGGTGGTGCAGGTATGCGCGCCGCGCTGCAAATTTCACAAATGGGGCTATCTTGCGCCCTGATATCAAAAGTTTTCCCCACTCGTTCCCATACTGTGTCTGCGCAGGGCGGTATTACCGTCGCGCTGGGTAATACCCACGAAGACAACTGGGAATGGCATATGTATGACACGGTAAAAGGCTCCGATTATATCGGTGACCAAGATGCCATCGAATATATGTGCAAAACCGGTCCAGAAGCGGTTCTGGAACTGGAACATATGGGTTTACCGTTCTCCCGTTTAGAAGATGGCAGCATTTATCAGCGGCCATTCGGTGGGCAGTCGCTGAACTTCGGCGGTGGGCAAGCGGCGCGTACAGCGGCGGCGGCTGACCGTACTGGACATGCGCTGTTGCACACCCTTTATCAACAAAACCTGAAAAACCACACCACCATCTTCTCCGAATGGTATGCGTTGGATTTAGTGAAGAATCAGGATGGCGCTTTTGTTGGTTGTACTGCTATCTGCATCGAAACCGGTGAAGTGGTCTATTTCAAAGCACGGGCAACGATATTAGCCACTGGCGGGGCTGGGCGTATTTATCAATCCACCACCAATGCGCACATTAATACCGGTGACGGCGTTGGCATGGCTCTGCGCGCCGGAGTCCCAGTGCAGGACATGGAAATGTGGCAGTTCCACCCGACGGGTATCGCCGGAGCGGGGGTGCTGGTGACAGAAGGTTGCCGTGGTGAAGGCGGCTATCTGCTGAACAAACATGGCGAGCGCTTTATGGAACGTTATGCCCCGAATGCCAAAGATTTGGCGGGTCGTGACGTCGTGGCGCGTTCCATTATGATCGAAATCCGTGAAGGCCGTGGCTGTGAGGGTCCGTGGGGGCCACATGCCAAACTGAAACTGGATCACTTGGGTAAAGATGTATTGGAGTCCCGTCTGCCGGGTATTCTTGAGTTATCACGTACCTTTGCTCACGTCGATCCGATCAAAGAACCTATCCCAGTCATCCCAACTTGCCACTACATGATGGGCGGAATTCCGACCAAAGTGACGGGTCAGGCGATCACAGTCAATGAAAAGGGCGAAGATGTCGTCATCCCAGGCCTGTTTGCTGTCGGTGAAATTGCCTGTGTTTCTGTCCATGGCGCAAACCGTCTGGGCGGTAACTCATTACTGGACTTGGTGGTCTTTGGTCGCGCAGCCGGTATGCATCTGCAAGAGTCATTGATGGAGCAGGGGGCTAGCCGCGATGCCAGCGATTCGGATATTGAAGCCTCACTGGAGCGCATGAATCGTTGGAACAATACCCGTTCAGGTGAAGACCCGGTTGAGATCCGCAAAGCATTACAAGCTTGTATGCAGAATAACTTCTCGGTCTTCCGTGAAGGTGATGCCATGGCAAACGGCTTGGAAGAACTAAAAACTATCCGCGAACGTCTGCAAAATGCCCGTCTGGATGACACTTCTAGCGAGTTCAATACCCAACGTATTGAATGTCTGGAGTTGGATAACTTGATGGAAACTGCGTTTTCCACCGCCGTGTCAGCAAACTTCCGTACTGAAAGTCGTGGTGCACATAGCCGCTTCGACTTCCCAGAACGTGATGATGCGAACTGGCTGTGTCACTCGCTGTATTTGCCAGACACTGAAAGCATGACCCGCCGTGAGGTAAACATGCAACCTAAGTTACGCGCGGCTTTCCCGCCGAAAGTGCGTTCTTATTAATGCATGTGTTGTGTTGATAGGGTTAAACCCTAATCCGTTGCGGAGGAATAGATCATGAAGCTTGAGTTTTCAATTTATCGCTACAACCCGGACGTCGATGACGCGCCGCACATGCAAGAGTATACGCTGGAAGCGGAAGAGGGTCGGGACATGATGTTGCTGGATGCACTTATCCAGTTGAAAGAAAAGGATCCGACACTGTCGTTTCGCCGTTCATGCCGTGAAGGTGTTTGTGGTTCTGATGGCCTGAATATGAATGGCAAAAACGGCTTGGCTTGCATCACGCCGATTTCAGCTTTGCAAAAGGGCAATAAGAAGATTGTGATTCGCCCATTGCCGGGGTTGCCGGTGGTGCGGGATTTAGTCGTCGATATGGGGCAGTTTTATACTCAGTACGAGAAAATTAAACCTTACCTATTAAATGACGGCAAAAATCCACCCGCACGTGAGCATTTGCAGTCGCCAGAACAGCGCGAGAAGCTGGATGGTCTGTACGAGTGCATCATGTGTGCTTGCTGCTCAACCTCTTGCCCGTCATTCTGGTGGAATCCAGATAAGTTTGTCGGTCCAGCAGGGTTACTGGCTGCCTACCGCTTCCTGATAGATAGCCGTGACACTGAAACAACAGCACGTTTGGATGATCTGGACGACGCTTTTAGTGTTTTCCGCTGCCATAGCATCATGAATTGTGTCAGTGTTTGTCCTAAGGGCCTTAACCCGACCCAAGCGATTGGTCACATCAAATCTATGTTATTGCAGCGTAGTGCATGATAGTTGCAGCGTAGTGCATGATAGTCAAAGCGTTGCGAATAGAATGATAGTTGCAACGCAGTGCATGATGTGAGTTTATTAACCTGGGGAATGGTTCCCCAGGTCGCTTTAAGGTAGGGAATCTCTAAAAGCGGGCGCGCTGTCCATTTTTAGAGGTTCCTTGAACGGGACCGTTAAGGTCCATAACAGAACGTGCATTGAGCATGTCGAGTGAACCGTTTTTACGGCAAACCGTTGATATTACGGTGTATATGTTAACCACGGCGAAAACTGAAGCTTCAAAGCTTAAGGGATCATGATGCAGAACGGCGCAATGAAGGCCTGGCTGGATTCCTCCTATCTGGCGGGCGCGAACCAGTCCTACATAGAGCAGCTCTATGAAGACTTTTTAACTGATCCTGGTTCCGTTGATGATAGTTGGCGTTCAATTTTTCAACAACTACCAATGACGGGTGTAAAACCTGATCAGTTCCACTCTCAAACGCGTGAGTATTTCCGTCGCTTGGCGAAGGACCCCTCGCGTTATAACTCATCCATCAGCGATCCTGAAAATGATGCCAAGCAAGTCAAGGTGTTGCAGTTAATCAACGCCTTCCGCTTCCGTGGCCATCAACATGCCAATCTTGACCCACTCGGTTTGTGGAAGCAGGAGTCTGTTCCAGACCTCGAGCCTTCCTACCACAACCTGACTGAGGCCGATTTCCAGAACACCTTCAATGTAGGCTCTTTTGCTATTGGCAAAGAGACCATGAAGCTGTCTGATCTGTATGCAGCCCTGAAGCAGACCTACTGCGGCTCTATTGGCGCTGAATACATGCACATCACTAACACTGAAGAGAAACGCTGGATTCAACAGCGGATTGAGTCGGTGGTTGGGAAACCGACATTCAGCGAAGAAGAGAAGCGCCGCTTCCTGAGCGAACTGACTGCCGCTGAAGGTCTGGAACGTTATCTCGGGGCCAAATTCCCCGGCGCTAAGCGCTTCTCGTTGGAGGGCGGCGATTCGCTGGTCACCATGCTCAAAGAGATGATTCGCCATGCCGGTAAGAATGGCACACGTGAAGTGGTGCTGGGGATGGCTCACCGTGGCCGCCTGAACGTATTGATTAACGTGTTGGGTAAGAAACCGGAAGATCTGTTTGATGAGTTTGCCGGTAAGCATAAAGAGCATCTGGGCACCGGTGACGTTAAATACCATCAGGGCTTCTCATCTGATGTGGAGACCGAAGGCGGCCTAGTTCACTTGGCGCTGGCCTTTAACCCATCCCATCTGGAGATTGTTAGCCCGGTGGTGATCGGATCTGTGCGCGCACGTCGTGACCGTTTGGATGAGGCCCGTAGCAACATGGTCTTGCCAATCACCATTCATGGTGATGCGGCGATTACCGGTCAGGGTGTCGTGCAAGAGACCTTGAACATGTCACAAGCTCGCGGCTATGAAGTCGGCGGAACTGTGCGCATTGTTATCAACAACCAGATTGGGTTTACCACCTCGAATCCGCTGGATGCACGTTCTACTCAGTACTGTACTGATATTGCCAAAATGGTACAGGCACCGATTTTCCACGTGAATGCTGATGATCCTGAAGCTGTGGCGTTTGTGACTCGTCTGGCGTTGGATTTCCGTAACACCTTTAAACGTGACGTGATGATTGATCTGGTGTGTTACCGCCGCCATGGGCATAACGAAGCTGATGAGCCAAGTGCAACACAGCCCGTGATGTATCAGAAGATCAAAAAACACCCGACACCACGCAAAATCTATGCTGACAAGCTGACCGAGCAACAGATCGCGACCTTGGAAGATGCCACGGAGATGGTCAATCTGTACCGTGATGCATTGGATGGCGGCGAATGTGTGGTGGAAGAGTGGCGTCCGATGAATCTGCAATCCTTCACATGGTCGCCGTATCTGAACCATGAATGGGATGAAGAATATCCAAGCAAAGTTGAAATGAAACGCCTGCAAGATTTGGCGCGTCGAATCAGCCATGCGCCAGACGCCATTGAAATGCAATCCCGTGTCGCTAAGATTTATAGCGATCGCGCCTTGATGGCAAGCGGCGAGAAGCCATTCGACTGGGGTGGGGCTGAAACACTGGCCTACGCCACACTGGTCGATGAAGGTATTCCGATTCGCCTGTCGGGCGAAGATGCGGGGCGCGGAACCTTCTTCCATCGTCATGCGGTGATCCATAATCAGAAAAATGGTTCTGTTTATGTGCCACTGTCGAATGTGCACAGCGGGCAGGGCGATTTCCAAGTTTGGGACTCCGTGCTGTCGGAAGAGGCGGTCTTGGCATTCGAATATGGCTACGCCACCGCAGAACCCCGCACCCTGACTATCTGGGAAGCTCAGTTTGGTGACTTTGCCAACGGGGCTCAGGTGGTTATCGATCAGTTCATCAGCTCCGGTGAGCAGAAATGGGGTCGGATGTGTGGTCTGGTGATGCTGCTGCCACATGGCTACGAAGGCCAAGGGCCAGAGCACTCCTCTGCGCGGTTGGAACGCTACTTGCAACTTTGTGCTGAGCAAAATATGCAAGTGTGTATTCCATCAACGCCAGCACAGGTTTACCACATGATTCGCCGTCAGGCGCTACGTGGTATGCGCCGTCCGCTGGTAGTGATGTCACCGAAGTCATTATTGCGCCATCCGTTAGCCATATCCTCTCTGGACGAATTGGCGAATGGCAGCTTCTTGCCTGCTATCGGTGAAGTTGACGAAATGGACCCGAAAGGCGTTAAGCGTGTCGTGATGTGTTCTGGCAAGGTCTATTATGATCTGTTGGAACAGCGCCGCAAGAATGGGCAAACCGATGTCGCTATCGTGCGTATCGAGCAGCTTTATCCGTTCCCGCACCACGCCGTTCAAGCTGTATTGGAGCAATTTGCTCACGTGCATGATTTCGTCTGGTGTCAGGAAGAGCCACTTAATCAGGGTGCATGGTATTGCAGCCAACACAACTTCCGCGAAGTGATTCCATTTGGTGCTTCCTTGCGTTATGCAGGCCGCCCGGCATCCGCTTCACCGGCAGTTGGATACATTTCCGTACACCAGAAACAACAACAAGCTCTGGTTAATGACGCGCTGACCGTTGAATAGCGAATCGGTTAACACATAAAGGATAGAGAATGAGTAGCGTAGATATTAATGTTCCTGACCTCCCTGAGTCTGTTGCCGATGGCTCTGTTGCCACCTGGCACAAAAAACCGGGTGACATCGTTAAGCGTGATGAAGTACTGGTTGAGATTGAAACAGACAAAGTGATTCTGGAAGTGCCGGCCAGTCAGGACGGTATTTTGGATGCCATTTTGGAAGATGAAGGCGCGACAGTCACTTCACGTCAAGTTTTGGGCCGCATTCGTCCAAGTGATAGTTCAGGCAAGCCGACAGAAGAAAAGAGCCAGAGCACGGAGTCCACTCCTGCTCAGCGCCAGACGGCTAGCTTGGAAGAAGAGAGCAACGATAGCCTCAGCCCGGCGATTCGTCGCCTGATTGCTGAACATGACCTTGATGCTACCGCCATTAAAGGCAGCGGTGTGGGTGGTCGAATCACACGTGAAGATGTGGATAGCCATTTGGCAAATCGCAAAGCTGCGCCAGCCGCCGTTGAAGCGAAAGTTGAAGCCGCAGCGCCAGCCGCATTGGCGGGCCGCAGTGAAAAACGCGTGCCAATGACTCGCCTGCGTAAACGTGTTGCTGAGCGCCTGTTGGAAGCTAAAAATAGCACCGCGATGTTGACCACGTTTAACGAAATCAACATGAAGCCAATCATGGATCTGCGTAAGCAGTACGGTGATGCTTTCGAGAAACGCCACGGTGTCCGCTTGGGCTTTATGTCCTTCTATATCAAAGCGGTTGTTGAAGCACTGAAACGCTATCCTGAAGTGAATGCTTCCCTCGATGGCGAAGACGTGGTTTACCACAACTACTTTGATATCAGCATTGCTGTATCTACCCCGCGCGGTCTGGTGACCCCAGTTTTGCGTGATGTCGATACTATGGGCATGGCGGATATTGAGAAGAAAATCAAAGAATTGGCTGTCAAAGGCCGTGACGGCAAACTGAAAGTTGAAGAGCTGACTGGCGGTAATTTCACTATTACTAATGGCGGTGTTTTTGGCTCACTAATGTCGACGCCGATCATTAACCCACCACAGAGCGCGATCCTTGGGATGCATGCCATCAAAGATCGCCCAATGGCGGTCAATGGTCAGGTAGTGATTCTGCCAATGATGTATCTGGCACTCTCCTACGATCACCGCTTAATCGATGGCCGCGAGTCCGTGGGTTATCTGGTGACAGTGAAGGAGATGCTGGAAGATCCAGCTCGCTTGCTGCTCGACGTATAAAAAAGATAAATGACAAGGTTAGCCTGATTGCAAGGTGTTGATTACCTGCCTCCGCGCAATCAGGTTGCTTAAAAGGCTTCGGCCCATCTCAGACCTTATATGGATAGAACATCATGAATTTACACGAATATCAGGCAAAACAACTGTTTGCTCGGTATGGTATGCCAGCACCAACTGGCTATGCCTGTAGCACACCGCGTGAAGCAGAAGAAGCCGCATCTAAAATCGGTACTGGCCCGTGGGTGGTAAAATGTCAGGTTCATGCGGGCGGTCGCGGTAAAGCGGGCGGCGTGAAACTGGTTAACAGCAAAGAAGATATTCGTGCTTTCGCTGAACAGTGGTTAGGTAAAAAACTGGTGACTTACCAGACAGATGCGAATGGTCAGCCGGTTCACCAGATTCTGGTTGAAGCAGCGACTGATATCGACAAAGAGCTGTATCTGGGCGCGGTTATTGATCGTAGCTCCCGTCGCGTGGTGTTTATGGCATCCACCGAAGGCGGCGTTGAAATTGAGAAAGTGGCCGAAGAGACGCCAGAACTGATTCATAAGATTGCACTGGACCCGTTGACTGGCCCGCAGCCTTATCAGGGGCGCGAATTGGCCTTCAAACTGGGCTTGAGCGGTAAGCAAGTGGCTCAGTTCACCAAGATCTTTATGGGTCTGGCAACGCTGTTCCTAGAGCGTGATCTGGCAATGGTTGAGATCAACCCGCTGGTGATCACTAAACAGGGCGATCTAGTCTGCCTGGATGGCAAATTGGGCGCGGACGGCAATGCGCTGTTCCGTCAACCAGAACTGCGCGAAATGCGCGACCAGTCGCAAGAAGATGCCCGCGAAGCGCAAGCTGCACAGTGGGAACTGAACTATGTGGCGCTGGATGGCAACATTGGTTGTATGGTGAACGGTGCTGGTCTGGCAATGGGCACCATGGACATCGTGAAATTGCACGGTGGCGAGCCCGCTAACTTCCTTGATGTGGGCGGTGGTGCAACCAAAGAGCGCGTGACTGAAGCTTTCAAAATCATTTTGTCTGACGATAAAGTGAAAGCGGTTTTCGTCAACATCTTCGGCGGCATTGTGCGTTGTGACCTGATCGCTGACGGCATTATTGGCGCAGTGGAAGAGGTGGGCGTCAGTGTGCCAGTCGTGGTTCGTTTGGAAGGGAATAACGCCGAACTGGGTGCCAAAAAACTGGCAGACAGCGGTTTGAATATCATTGCTGCGACCAGCCTGACAGATGCGGCTCAGCAAGTTGTAGCGGCAGTGGGGGCTAAATAATGTCTATTTTAATTAATAAAAACACCAAAGTTATTTGCCAAGGTTTTACGGGTAGCCAAGGGACTTTCCACTCTGAACAAGCTATCGCCTATGGCACAAAAATGGTTGGCGGTGTTACGCCGGGTAAAGGCGGAACTCAGCATTTGGGCCTGCCCGTTTTTAATACTGTGCGTGAAGCGGTAGAAACCACTGGCGCGACGGCATCCGTTATCTATGTGCCAGCGCCGTTCTGCAAAGACTCGATTCTGGAAGCCATCGACGCCGGTATCAAACTGATTATCTGTATTACTGAAGGCATTCCAACACTGGATATGCTGGTGGTAAAAGTCAGGTTAGAACAGTCTGATGCGCGCATGATTGGCCCGAACTGCCCAGGTGTGATCACCCCTGGCGAATGTAAGATTGGTATCATGCCTGGCCATATCCATTTGCCGGGTAAAGTCGGTATCGTCTCTCGTTCAGGCACATTGACCTATGAAGCGGTAAAACAGACCACTGATATTGGTTTTGGTCAATCGACCTGTGTCGGTATTGGCGGCGACCCAATCCCAGGTTCTAACTTTATTGATATTCTGAAGTTGTTCCAAGAGGATCCACAGACTGAAGTCATCGTGATGATCGGTGAAATCGGCGGTAACGCAGAAGAAGAAGCGGCGGCTTATATCAAAGATCACGTGACTAAACCTGTTGTCGGTTACATCGCGGGCGTCACTGCACCAAAAGGCAAACGTATGGGCCATGCTGGTGCCATCATTGCTGGCGGTAAAGGTACGGCAGATGACAAATTCGCCGCACTGGAAGCCGCAGGTGTGAAAACAGTACGTAGTCTGGCTGAAATTGGGAATGCGGTTAAAGCGATATTGCCGCAGTAATCAATAAAACCGTAGTCTGAGGCCACCTTCCGGTGGCCTCAGACTGATGACAAACCCCGATGACTCGATCGGAAACGGTGAGGACAGACGGAAGAGTAAAGCGTCCGCGCCATGGATGGCGCGGCTCGAGCCATCAGGGACGATTTTACGGCGTCTTTACGATCCGCCTGTTCTCTCCGCCACTGGCACTTTGTCAACAACCTCAGGCCACCTTTCGGTGGCCTTTTTAATACTCGATCAGAACTTATTCAACGCGGTAATTAATACAATATCTGTTTGGGCCTGTTGCTTAGCCTGCTCATTGCTAGCGCTGGCGACCTGCTGCTGCAAGGTGGCGAGTGCGGCATCGCGACTGGCTTTATCCTTAAATAACTTATCTTTGATATTGATTGACGCAATATTGGTATAACGACCATCAGCCGTCGTCGGGACTGAAATAGTGCCATTGTTAATCAGATGTTTAACGATTTCTCGTTCTTTTTCATAACCTTCCAATCCAACCAGCTGCCAGCGTTGCTGAGGTTTACCCTCATATTTCCCTGCCTTAACGTCAGTTAAATAGCGTATGGTGAGATTACGGATCGTGCCTGTCTCTTCACCGAATTCGGCTTTACTGTCAGACAATATCGGGAATGTCTGCCCTTCGAGTACGCCCCCTTTTTGTGTGAGATGGCCCATGCGGTAGCTGTTCATGCCCAGATGAATTGGCGTGATATCAATCACTGGTGTGCCGTCATTGAGGCGTAAGTCGGTGATCCTCGACCCCGCTGGTTGACGCAAATCAATGGTGTAGGTCACGCCATCAAAGAAGTCATTGGTTGAATATTTGGAGGCACGGCGCTGCGGATTAAAACTGTAAGTGACATCGCCCGGCTTAACTTGATTAAAGTAGTCAGCCGACCACTCCATATACTGTTTTAATTCTTTGCCCGTCAGGGCGTAAACCGTGATTTCGCCACCGGCATATTGATAGTTAAATGCAATGTCTTTCGCGGTGATATCACCCACATTTAACTTCGGGCGGTCATTATCAATCTGTAGGGCGATGATTTGGGCCTGAGGCGCGTAATAATGCGCGGCTTCTTGATACAGTGCGCTGATACCGGTGTCTTGCACATGAACTTGAGGAATACCCTTAATCTCATCTGCCGGCACCAGATTCACGCCGCTCAATTTAGCAATCACCCGGTTTGCATTGGCGCGCAAAATATCGTGGTAAGGCTGATAAATAGCTTCCAGCTTCTTATCTGACGCGACCTCTTTGATTGTGTAGGTGTAGCTGTCTTTATCGATTAGGTGATATTGACCATCACGCTGTTCAAATTTCAGATCAATACGGGACAGGGCGCGGCCATACTTATCCGGCTCAGTGATAATGACACCGTTAACTACCGCTTTACCAATCTTCACATGCATATGACCGGCGACGATAGCCGCCAACTCTGGATTGGCCTTGGCGATATCCCCTACGCCCGTTCCAGGCCGCTGGTTTTCATTATCGATCCCCATATGTGCGACCAGTACAATAGCGTCAACTTGCGGCTGGATTTGCTGAATGACTTTTTTCACTTCCTGCACCGGATCAGTGAAATGGATGCCGTTAATACGATCAGTGCCCTGAGCGAATTCCGCCGTCATGGGGGTATCCATCCCAATAATGCCGATTTTAACGCCCTGACGCTCGATGATCTTATAAGAGGGCAGGTAAGGTTTACCTGAGTCCCAGAAAATATTGCCTGCCAGTGCGGTGCCGTTAAATTGCTTTAATGAAGTGCCCAGCGCTTTCAGACCGAAATCAAACTCGTGATTACCCATCACCCAAGCATCATATTTCAAGGCATTAAAGCCGAGGATCATCGGGCTAATCGGCTCATTTTTAAAGGTTTCAACAAAGTTGCCTTGAAGGGTATCACCGGCGTCCACCAAAATGATATTCGGCTGCTCGGCACGTATTTTCTGCACTTGGGTGGCTATTTGGCTCAGGCTACCGGCTAAATTTTCACTGTCGCTGGCATAGTCCCAAGGCACAAAAGTACCATGAAGATCAGAGGTGCCAAGGATAGTGACATTAACTTGTTGCGCGGCAAGGGAAGCGGTACTGACACAGAGTAATGTGGTGATAGCTATTTTTTTCATTGAGAGGATTCAATATTTTATCGAGTGATAGCATTTTATCATGCAACAAAATAGCAACACTTGCGAACGCTTCTCTCAGGATAGACTAATATATTTATATAAAACTCGAAATTGTGATTTAACTCACTCTGAATCTAACTATTTTAAAAGTTAATCTAGATCGCATAATAACGAAGTAATAACGCATTAAATAAACCATAAAATTACATTTTATTAACAGTTCGGGATTATATAAAAACAATCGAACTTTTAATTAACATGAAAAATAATTAATTGTGCTAAATCAACTTTTGAATATGGCAATAATGTTCTTATACGCTTAAATTGTTCTAGATCAAACTACGGCATAATGGGCAAATGGCCTATTTGTTGACCTGTATCCAGAACTCAACGCTGGGTCACGTAAAATCCTATTTATTGTGTGGGATTAGAAGCGTACTATTACCACGGTGTAATACTGGGTAGTTGATATTGTTATTTTTGTTGTGTTTTTTTGGGCATTCACTGCGGGGTTTTATGAGACTTCCGGCCTATAGGGAAGTTGAGTTGCCGCAAGTCGGAGTCTTCCTGCGAGGAGCAAGGAGTCAAGATGTTTGATATTGTCGAACTGTCACGGTTACAGTTTGCCTTAACGGCAATGTACCATTTCTTATTTGTCCCACTAACGCTGGGTATGGCGTTTTTGTTGGCAATTATGGAATCGGTTTATGTGCTGTCCGGTAAACAAATCTATAAAGATATGACCAAATTCTGGGGCAAGTTATTTGCTATTAACTTTGCGCTAGGGGTTGCTACTGGTTTGACTATGGAGTTCCAGTTCGGGACTAACTGGTCATATTTCTCACATTACGTCGGCGATATTTTCGGTGCCCCACTGGCAATCGAAGGTTTAATGGCGTTCTTCCTGGAATCTACTTTCGTCGGTCTGTTCTTCTTCGGTTGGGATCGTCTGAGTAAACACCAACATTTGGCCGTAACTTGGCTGGTTGCATTAGGTTCTAACTTCTCTGCGCTGTGGATCTTGGTTGCCAACGGTTGGATGCAAAACCCGATTGCCTCTGATTTCAACTTTGAAACCATGCGTATGGAAATGCTGAGCTTCTCAGAACTGGTTCTGAACCCTGTTGCTCAGGTGAAATTCGTTCACACTGTGGCGGCAGGTTATGTTACCGGTGCGATGTTTGTTCTGGGTATCAGCTCCTACTATCTGTTGAAAGGCCGTGATATTCCGTTCGCCAAGCGCTCTTTCGCGATTGCTGCGAGCTTTGGTATGGCTGCCGTGCTGTCTGTTATCGTGCTGGGTGATGAATCCGGTTATGAGATGGGTGACGTGCAGAAAACCAAACTGGCTGCCATTGAAGCAGAATGGGAAACCCAACCGCCTCCAGCTGCTTTTACGCTGTTTGCGATCCCTAATCAGGAGACGATGGAGAACCGCTTTGCTGTTCAGATTCCATTCGCGCTGGGCATTATCGCGACCCGTTCACTGGACACCCCAGTTATCGGCTTGCGTGATTTGATGTCTCAACATGAAGTGCGTATCCGCAATGGCATTCAGGCTTATAGCCTGTTAGAAAAATTACGTGCCGGTAATACGGATCCTGCTGTGCGTGAAGCCTTCAGTAAAGCTAAGCAAGATCTGGGCTACGGTTTATTACTAAAACGCTATACGGAAAATGTGACTGATGCGACTGAAGAGCAAATTCAGTTAGCAGCACAAGACTCCATTCCACGCGTTCTGCCGCTCTACTTTGCCTTCCGCATCATGGTTGCCTGTGGCTTCCTGATGTTAATTATCATCGGCCTGTCCTTCTATAATGTGGTTCGTGGTCGGATTGGTGAGAAAAAATGGTTACTGCGTGCCGCATTATTCGGTATTCCGTTGCCGTGGATTGCAGTAGAAGCAGGTTGGTTTGTGGCGGAGTATGGCCGTCAACCATGGGCCATCGGTGAAGTGCTACCAACAGCGATTGCAAACTCATCCGTGACTGCTGGGGATATCCTATTCTCAATGGGGCTGATTTGCGGTCTGTACACGCTGTTCCTGGTTGCAGAAATGTACCTGATGTTCAAATTTGCGCGCCTTGGGCCTAGCAGCCTGAAAACGGGCCGCTATCATTTTGAACAGCCGACTGCACCAGTGCAGGAAGCACGGTAAACAGGAGTCCACTTATGTTTGATTATGAAGTATTACGATTTATCTGGTGGCTGCTGATCGGTGTGCTGCTGATTGGTTTCGCAGTTACCGATGGTTTCGATATGGGTGTCGGTATCCTGCTGCGTATCATCGGTAAAAATGATACAGAACGTCGTATTATGATTAACTCGATTGCCCCTCACTGGGACGGTAATCAGGTTTGGTTGATCACTGCGGGTGGGGCGCTGTTTGCGGCCTGGCCAATGGTGTATGCCGCCGCATTCTCCGGCTTCTATATCGCGATGATTCTGGTGTTGGCTGCCTTATTCTTCCGTCCGGTCGGTTTCGACTACCGCTCCAAGCTGGAAGATAACCGCTGGCGCAACATGTGGGATTGGGGCATTTTTGTGGGCAGCTTCGTGCCTGCTGTGGTGTTCGGTGTGGCGTTCGGTAACTTGCTACAAGGCGTGCCGTTCCACATGGATAGCTACATGCGCCTGTTCTACACTGGGAGCTTCTTCCAGTTGCTGAACCCGTTTGGCCTACTGGCTGGTGTTGTCAGCTTAACCATGCTGGTCACGCAAGGGGCAACTTACCTGCAAATGCGTACCCGTGGTGAGTTGCATCTGCGCTCTCGTGCTGCGGCGCAGATTTCAGCCTTGGTGATGGCAATTGCCTTCCTGTTGGCCGGGATCTGGTTAGTTAATGGCATTGATGGTTTTGTTATTACCTCAGCGCTGGATACAGCTGCTCAATCTAACCCGATGCGCAAAGAAGTTGCACATCAGGCAGGGGCATGGTTGATTAACTTCAACAAGTACCCAAGCCTGTGGGCGCTGCCGGCTCTTGGGGTAATTCTGCCACTGTTTACTGTCTTGCTGTCGCGCTTTGAAAAAGGGGCTTGGGCCTTCCTGTTCTCATCACTGACTATTGCCTGTGTGATTTTGACTGCTGGGGTCACCATGTTCCCGTTCGTTATGCCGTCAAGCACAGTACCTAATGTCAGCCTGACAATGTGGGATGCGACATCTAGCCTGTTGACGCTGAAAGTGATGACCATTGTTGCGATCATCTTTGTTCCGCTCATCTTGCTGTACACCAGTTGGTGCTACTACAAAATGTTCGGGCGCATTGATAAAGACTTTATCGAAAACAACAAGCATTCACTGTACTAAGGAGCATAAAGCATGTGGTATTTTGCCTGGATTCTAGGGACACTTCTGGCCTGCTCCTTTGGTATCATTACTGCTCTGGCGCTGGAGCAGAGTGAAGCCAATGCAGCAGCAAAAGCTGCTAATAATGGCGAAGATGATGTTGTCCGATAAGTTATACGCGTTAATGGATAAGGGCCCGCTCAGGGCTCTTTCACTGCTGCTCGCATTTGCTGTGGCTTTTTGTGTGTTTTGGGACCCTTCGCGTTTCGCGGCGGCTACCAGCTCACTTGAAGTCTGGCAAGAGGTGTTTATCGTGTGGGCAGTGTGTACTGGTGTGATTCATGGCGTCGGTTTTCGCCCTAAGCGGGTGTGGTTACGCGCTTTTTTCTCACCACTTCCAGCAATTGTGATCTTGGGCGCGGGATTATTCTACTTTTTCGCTTAATCTGAATCTATATCGCCTAATCTGCACAAAATCTCTCCTTATGGGCCTCCCGGCCCATAATTATTTTCGTTCTATTCTCGCAAGTGATTCCAAAGCGTAACGCTCTTCAGTATAGTGTCTCCGTTAATTGCATTACTGGGAAGTAGAGTGAGTAATACGTTGTTTCGATGGCCGGTACGTGTCTATTTTGAAGACACCGATGCTGGTGGCGTGGTTTACCATGCACGCTACGTTGCCTTTTACGAAAGGGCGCGCACAGAAATGTTGCGCCAACGCAATTTCCACCAGCAGCAATTGCTCAGTGAGCATGTCGCTTTCGCTGTCCGCCGCATGACGGTAGAATATCTGGCTCCTGCACGTCTAGATGATATGCTGGAAGTTCAGAGTGAAATTACCGCAATGCGTGGGGCTTCTCTCACGTTTGCTCAACGAATTCTCGACTCACATGGCAATCTTCTGAGTAGTGCAGAAGTATTGATCGCATGTATCGATCCACACCAAATGAAGCCAAGAGCGCTTCCTAAGTCTATTGTCGCGGAGTTTAAGTAGTGGCTGACATGAACATTCTGGATTTATTCCTGCAGGCAAGCCTATTTGTTAAGCTTATCATGCTGGTTCTGATGGGCTTTTCTATTGCTTCATGGGCGATCATCATTCAACGAACGCGTATTCTGAATGCTGCTACCCGCGATGCAGAAGCTTTCGAAGATAAATTTTGGTCCGGCATTGAGTTGTCTCGCCTGTATCAGGAAAGTCAGGCCCGCCGCGATACACTTGGCGGCTCCGAGCAGATCTTCCATTCTGGTTTTAAAGAGTTCGCCCGTTTGCATCGTGCAAACAGTCATGCACCTGAGGCCGTGATTGACGGCGCTTCCCGTGCGATGCGCATCTCAATGAACCGCGAATTAGAAGCGCTGGAAACCCATATTCCTTTCCTCGGTACTGTCGGTTCCATCAGCCCGTATATCGGCCTGTTTGGTACAGTATGGGGGATTATGCACGCCTTTATTTCTCTGGGTGCAGTAAAGCAGGCAACATTGCAGATGGTCGCACCAGGTATTGCTGAAGCACTAATTGCTACGGCGATCGGTCTGTTTGCGGCAATCCCTGCTGTTATGGCATATAACCGTCTGAATCAGCGCGTGAATAAACTTGAACAAAACTATGACAACTTCATGGAAGAGTTCATCGCTATTCTGCATCGTCAGGCTTTTGCCAGCGCCGATAGCAAATAAGTAGGGGGTTGTATGGCGCGAGTACGTGGTCGTAAACGTCGCGAGCTTAAGTCTGAAATTAACATTGTTCCCTTGCTTGACGTGTTGCTGGTGCTATTGCTGATTTTTATGGCGACAGCGCCGATTATCACGCAAAGCGTTGAAGTGGACCTCCCTGATGCGACGGATTCAAAAACTGTCTCTAGCGATGATAATCCACCCGTGATTGTCGAAGTGTCAGGTGTAGGGCAATATTCGCTGGTTATTGATCACCAGCGGATGGAGCAACTGCCCTCAGAACAAGTGGTGGCAGAGGCTCAGGCAAGATTGAAATCGAATCCGAAAACCGTATTCCTGATTGGCGGCGCGAAAGAGGTTCCCTATGATGAGATCATCAAGGCGCTGAATATGCTGCATCAGGCTGGCGTTACGTCGGTGGGCTTAATGACTCAACCGATATAAATTTGCGTTGATATTGGCGGGATTGATAGTGAATCCAGTCAGTAGATACCCTGTTTTTAGCAGTTCCGTTTTTTAGAAATAGAGCGCGGACATCGAGTGTGGAAATCGAGCGTGGGTAAGGCAACCGAGCAAAATGATAAGCTGAATCGCGCCATTATAGTTTCGGTGGTTCTACATATCGTATTGATTGCCCTGTTGATTTGGGGCTCTCTGACGCAGACGACTGAAATGGGCGGCGGCGGTGCTGGCGGCGAAGTTATCGACGCCGTCATGGTCGATCCGGGCGCGGTAACAGAACAGTATAACCGTCAGCAACAGCAGCAGACGGATGCTAAACGCGCAGAGCAGCAACGCCAGAAGAAAGCCGAGCAACAAGCGGAAGAGTTACAACAAAAACAGGCTACAGAGCAGCAGCGCCTGAAAGAATTGGAAAAAGAACGTCTGCAAGCGCAAGAAGATGCGAAACAGGCGACTGAAGAACAGAAAAAACAAGCAGCTGAACAGCAAAAACAGGCCGCCGAGCAACAGAAAGTTGCTGCCGCCGCTGCTGCAAAAGCGAAAGAAGAACAGAAACAAGCTGAGGCTGCCGCTGCTCAAGCCAAAGCAGAAGCGGACAAAATCGTGAAAGCGCAGGCTGACGCGCAGAAAAAAGCGGAAGCTGAAGCCAAAAAAGAGGCTGCTGTAGCGGCTGCGGCGAAGAAGCAAGCCGATGCGGATGCGAAGAAAGCCGCAGAAGCTGCTGAGAAAGCGGCAACCGATGCGGCAGAAAAGAAAGCTGCCGCAGATGCTGAGAAAAAGGCCGCCGCTGATGCTAAAAAAGCGGCTGCTGCGGATGCTAAGAAAAAAGCCGCCGCAGAAGCTGCCGCTGCTGCAACAGACGTAGATGATTTGTTTGGCGGTTTAGCTAACTCCAAAAATGCACCAAAAAGTGGTTCTGGTGCAGGTGCCGCCGCCGCGGGTAAAGGCGGAGGTAAGAAGAGTGGGGCGTCAGCGGGTGATATCAGCGGCTATCTGGGCCAGGTCACTGCTGCCATCCAAAGTAAATTTTACGATGCGGATCTTTACAAAGGCCGTACCTGTAATCTGCGAATTAAATTAGCACCAGATGGTCTATTAATTGATGTTAAAGAGGAAGGCGGCGACCCAGCACTCTGTCAGGCTGCGATTGCTGCTGCAAAACTGGCTAAAATACCTAAACCTCCAAGTTCGGATGTTTATGAGGTGTTTAAGAATGCTCCGCTTGTATTTAAGCCTCAATAAGGTTTGATTGACTGGGGTATAACTTTGTTAATCGACCATGGATTATGTAGTTTTGTTTGCATTGGTTTGTTAAAATTCTGCTAATTATCGCGGGCATCCCGCTCGGGTAAGGGAGACAAGATGAAGCAGGCATTTCGAGTAGCGCTAGGCTTTTTAGTTTTATGGGCGTCGGTATTACACGCAGAAGTTCGAATTGAGATTACCCAAGGGGTAGACTCTGCGCGTCCAATTGGGGTCGTTCCATTCAAATGGATGGGGCCGGGCACACCACCGGAAGAGATTGGCGCTATTGTTGGCGCAGATTTACGTAACAGTGGCAAGTTTAACCCGATTGACGCAGCTCGCATGCCACAGCAGCCTTCTACTGCGGCTGAAGTCACACCTGCGGCTTGGACTGCATTGGGTATTGATGCTGTTGTTGTTGGTCAGGTTCAACCGAGTGCCGATGGCAGTTATGTCGTTTCTTACCAGTTAGTCGATACTTCTGGTGCTGCAGGTAGCGTTTTGGCGCAAAATCAGTATAAAGTAACCAAACAATGGTTACGTTATGCAGCGCATACTGCCAGCGATGAAGTCTTTGAAAAACTGACCGGGATTAAAGGTGCTTTCCGTACCCGTATTGCTTATGTCGTGCAAACGAATGGCGGCAAGTTCCCACACGAATTGCGGGTTTCTGATTACGATGGCTACAACCAGTTTGTGGTTCACCGTTCTCCTCAACCTTTGATGTCACCAGCCTGGTCTCCAGATGGTAGCAAAATTGCTTATGTAACATTCGAGAGTGGCAAATCAGCACTGGTTATTCAGACGCTGGCTAATGGTGCAATTAGACAAGTGGCTTCATTCCCACGTCATAACGGTGCACCAGCCTTCTCACCGGACGGGACTAAGTTGGCCTTCGCTTTATCTAAAAGCGGTAGCCTGAACTTGTATGTTATGGACTTAGGTTCTGGCCAAATCAGTCAGGTTACTGATGGCCGTAGCAATAACACTGAACCAAGCTGGTTCCCGGATAGCCAAAATCTGGCTTATACCTCGGATCAGGGCGGTCGTCCACAAGTGTATAAAGTGAATATTAATGGCGGTGCGCCACAGCGAATCACGTGGGAAGGTTCTCAGAACCAGAACGCAGATGTGAGTCCTGATGGTAAGTTCCTGGTATTGGTTAGTTCCAATGGTGGGGCGCAACACATCGCCAAACAGGATCTAGTAACGGGAGCCGTTCAAGTCTTAACGGACACGTTCCTGGATGAAACGCCTAGTATCGCGCCTAACGGCACCATGGTTATCTATAGCTCGACACAAGGGCTGGGAGCCGTGTTACAGCTGGTCTCGACTGATGGGCGTTTCAAAGCGCGTCTTCCGGCAACTGATGGACAGGTCAAATTTCCTGCCTGGTCGCCGTATCTGTGATGCATGTGTAAATACGTATGTATGGCAAACTATAAAAGGATCAAAGAGATGCAACTGAACAAAGTGCTAAAAGGGCTAATGTTGGCTTTGCCAGTTCTGGCTGTAGCTGCGTGTAGTTCTAACAAAAGCGCAAATAATGACCAATCTGGCATGGGCGCTGGCACTGGTACAGAAAATGGCAGCAACCTGTCTTCCGAAGAGCAAGCGCGTCTTCAGATGCAAGAACTGCAAAAGAACAATATCGTTTACTTCGGTTTCGATAAATACGATATCGGTTCTGACTTCGCTCAAATGCTGGATGCACACGCTGCATTCCTGCGTAGCAACCCATCTTACAAAGTTGTTGTTGAAGGCCACGCGGATGAACGCGGTACGCCAGAATACAACATCGCGTTGGGCGAGCGTCGTGCTAATGCAGTGAAGATGTATCTGCAAGGTAAAGGCGTTTCTGCTGACCAGATCTCTATCGTTTCTTACGGTAAAGAGAAACCAGCAGTACTGGGCCATGACGAAGCAGCGTTCGCTAAAAACCGTCGTGCAGTTCTGGTTTACTAAGAGAATCGCATGAACAGTAACTTCAGACGTCACTTGGTGGGTCTGTCGTTACTGGTTGGCGTAGCGGTCCCATGGGCCGCTACTGCCCAAGCGCCAATCAGTAATGTCGGCTCCGGCTCGGTAGAAGATCGGGTCACTCAACTTGAGCGTATTTCTAACGCTCACAGCCAACTATTAACTCAACTTCAGCAACAACTGTCTGATTCGCAACGCGATGTTGATAGTTTACGCGGTCAGATCCAAGAAAATCAGTACCAGCTCAATCAAATTGTTGAGCGGCAGAAACAGATCTACCAGCAGATGGATAGTCTGAGTGGTGGTCAGGGGGCTTCAACAGCAGCTCCTGCGGCTGATGCAGCTGCGTCAGCGAATGCAGCAGCTGGAAGCTCTGATACTGCCACCGCAGCGGCTACAGCAGCTCCTGCGGCCAGTACTGGTGATGAAAACAGCGATTACAATGCAGCTGTTTCTTTGGCTCTTGAGAAAAAACAGTATGATCAAGCGATCACTGCTTTCCAAGGTTTTGTGAAACAGTACCCAAAGTCGACTTACCAGCCTAATGCCAACTATTGGCTAGGGCAGTTGTATTACAACAAAGGTAAGAAAGACGATGCTGCATATTATTACGCTGTTGTAGTAAAAAATTATCCAAAGTCTCCAAAAAGTTCAGAAGCGATGTTTAAAGTTGGGGTGATCATGCAGGATAAAGGCCAAAGCGATAAAGCGAAGGCGGTTTATCAGCAAGTGATCAAGCAATATCCTAATACTGATGCTGCTAAACAGGCACAGAAACGTTTATCTGCTCTTTAGCCTTTTTCGAGTCCAGGAATTGGTCATATTGACTAATTCCTGGGCTTTGGCGAGCGAAGAACAAGCAGTTAAACGCTTCAACAGAAATTTAAGTTGCACTGTGAAGATAAATTAGTAATATATGCCGCCGTTGCCAAGACAACTTGTAAAACGTTAAAGCAGCAGGAAATTATCGTCAGTAGTACCGGTAATGGGTCGTTAGCTCAGTTGGTAGAGCAGTTGACTTTTAATCAATTGGTCGCAGGTTCGAATCCCGCACGACCCACCATTACCTTTGCAAGACGAGCAGTTCCGCACGACAGACTCCGCGTTGTCATCAAGTAATAATACATAATGGGTCGTTAGCTCAGTTGGTAGAGCAGTTGACTTTTAATCAATTGGTCGCAGGTTCGAATCCCGCACGACCCACCATTATGTCGCACCACAGTTATTCCGCACCACGAACACCGAATTACCATTAAGCAGTAAATACATAATGGGTCGTTAGCTCAGTTGGTAGAGCAGTTGACTTTTAATCAATTGGTCGCAGGTTCGAATCCCGCACGACCCACCATTATGTCGCACCACAGTTATCCCGCACGACGAACACCGAATTGTCATTAAGCAGTAAATACATAATGGGTCGTTAGCTCAGTTGGTAGAGCAGTTGACTTTTAATCAATTGGTCGCAGGTTCGAATCCCGCACGACCCACCATTATGTCCCACTGCAGCAATCCCTCATGAAGAACACCAAATCATCATTAAGCAGTAAACTCAAAATGAGCTGTTAGCTCAATTGGTAAAGCAGTTGGCTTTTAATCAATTGGTCGCAGGTTCGAGCCGAGCGAAGCGAGACAGCAACGCGTTAGCGTTGACCCGAAGGGCGAGTCCGCAGGACGAGTCATCCCGCACGACCCACCATTATGTTCATATCCCCCGATATTTCTCCTAATCATAATTTTCTCAAACCCTAGTCGCTATTCTTACTACCAACACCCAAACATCACCTCTATAATATTTTTCCCTCTCTTCAAACATTCCATTTCCCTCCTCGTTTTTAACTCTATTAAACATTTTTGCCATTATCAGACAATATTGGGCGACTTTTCGCTAAATATTGGTTATTTTGTTTAGGATAAAAAACAAACCAATTCTGCTGGCAGCTAACAATGGTTGGTCGCGTCGAGATGATTGGCAACAGAGATGTGAGTGATGAGCGAAATTTTTGATGTGAATGCGGCTATTTACCCTTTCCCTCCACGGCCAGTCCCTCTGGATGCGGATGAAAAAGCCTTTTACCGTGAGAAAATCAAAACACTGCTGAAGCAACGCGATGCGGTGTTAGTCGCTCACTATTATACCGATCCCGAAATTCAAGCACTGGCAGAAGAGACCGGTGGTTGTGTCGCGGATTCCCTCGAAATGGCGCGATTTGGTAATACCCATCCGGCCTCGACCTTACTGGTCGCGGGCGTGCGCTTTATGGGTGAGACCGCCAAAATTCTCAACCCAGAAAAGCAAGTATTAATGCCAACCCTGAATGCAGAGTGCTCGCTGGATTTAGGTTGCCCGATTGATGAGTTTACCGCCTTCTGTGATAGCCACCCAGACCGTACTGTGGTGGTCTACGCTAATACGTCTGCGGCCGTAAAAGCCCGAGCTGACTGGGTAGTCACCTCCAGTATTGCTGTTGAGTTAATCGAGCACCTCGATAGCTTGGGTGAGAAGATCATCTGGGCACCGGATCGCCATTTGGGCAACTATGTGCAGAAGAAGAGCGGTGCAGATATCTTGTGCTGGCAAGGGGCTTGTATCGTCCATGACGAGTTTAAAACTCAGGCACTGGCCCGCATGAAAGCACTGCATCCTGACGCGGCGGTGCTGGTCCACCCAGAGTCGCCTCAGGCGATCGTCGATATGGCTGATGCTGTTGGCTCAACCAGCCAACTGATTCAGGCGGCAAAAACCTTGCCACAGCAGAAACTGATCGTGGCGACGGATCGCGGTATTTTTTACAAGATGCAGCAGGCTTGCCCGGATAAAGAGCTATTCGAAGCGCCGACCGCAGGTGAAGGCGCGACATGTAGAACATGTGCCCATTGTCCGTGGATGGCGATGAATGGCCTCAGAGCCATTGCTGAAGGGCTGGAGCAGGGCGGGGTGATGCATGAGATACATGTTGATGAAGAGTTGCGTCAGCAGGCGCTGATACCGCTAAATCGCATGTTAGATTTTGCTAATCAGTTGAAGTTGCAGATCAAAGGCAATGCCTGAGTTGTGAATTCAATTTAATAGCCTTAACACTTATTCTAAGGATGCCAAATGGACTTCTTCAGTACAGGCAACATATTGGTGCACATTCCGCTGGGTGCCGGCGGTTATGACCTTTCATGGATAGAGGCGATTGGGACGCTGTTTGGCCTGCTGTGTATCTGGTTTGCCAGCAAAGAGAAAATCATCAACTATCTGTTTGGGTTGATTAACGTGACACTGTTCGCGGTGATTTTCTTCCAGATTCAGCTCTATGCCAGTTTACTCTTACAACTGTTTTTCTTCGTCGCCAATATTTATGGTTGGTACGCCTGGAGCAAGCAGACGCCCGATAATCAGGCAGAGTTGAAGATTCGTTGGTTATCTTTGCCCAAGGCGTTAGGCTGGGCGTTAGTCTGTGTGGTCGGTATCGCCTTGATGACACTGCATATTGACAGTGTATTTGCTTGGTTGACCCGTGTGGCGGTGACAGTGATGCAGAGTCTAGGCGCGAATGTACAAATGCCTGAGTTGCAGCCTGATGCCTTCCCATTCTGGGACTCTACCATGATGGTCTTGTCCATTGTAGCGATGATCCTGATGACCCGTAAGTACGTTGAAAACTGGTTGATTTGGGTCGTGATTGACGTGATCAGTGTCGCGATATTCGCCTATCAAGGGGTATACGCCATGGCGCTGGAGTACGTGATACTGACGCTGATTGCCCTGAATGGTTCGTGGTTGTGGATTAAGAGTGCGGCGCGAAATCATTCACGTCCGCTGTCAGTCCAAGGTGAGTAATATTTCAGTTCACTAGTGTTAGTTAGCAGCATAAATCAGGCCGTCGGTATCTCAGTGTGGAACCTGCGGCCTGACTATTTTTTGTCAGTGATGATGGTGGTGATGCTCTCCTACTGGGGCGGCCTGATTAATCGAGCAATCGGGTGTTGCGCAGCCTTGATATTCCATTTGAATGGTGGCATGACCAATATTGTAGTGATGCAATAAATGGTGCTGAATACGTTGCAGCAATTCATCATTATCCCTCGGGGGGATCACCTGCACATGGAGTGTCATAAGGCGCTGGTCACCCACTTGCCATAGGTGAACGTGATGGACATCCCTCACTTCATAGATATCAGCACATAAATCTTTGCGCAGTTTCGCGATATCAATCTCCTGCGGTGCGCCTTCCAGCAATTCGTGGAAGCTCTCCTCCAGCAGCCGCCAAGCGCTGCGTAAGACCAATGCCGACACCAATACAGACAAAATAGGATCAATTGGCGTCCAGCCCGTGGTCAGAATGACGATAGCAGCCACGATAGCCCCGACTGAACCCAATAAATCGCCCAACACATGTAAAGCCGCAGCTCGCACATTGATATTTTTATCTTCCCCGCCCCGATGCAGTATCCAGAAGCAGAAGATATTCGCCAATAGCCCGGCGATGGCGATGATTAACATTGGCCCGCCCATGACTTCATGGGGGGAGACGAAGCGTTGGACCGCCTCCCAGACAATCAATATGACGATCAAGACCAATGCGGCTGCGTTCACAAACGCGGCCAAGGTGGTGAGCCGCAAATAGCCAAAAGTGTGGCGAGAGTCCGGTTTTCGCTGCGAAAAATGGACTGCCATCAACGCGATGAATAATGCGGCCGAGTCAGTCAGCATATGCCCCGCATCCGCCAAGAGCGCCAGCGAACCGGATAGCCAGCCACCAATGGCTTCTAGCACCATAAACAGGGTGGTCACTACGAAGGCGATCAGCAGCCGTTTGCTATTGCTGTCTTGTGGGAAAAGTGAAGATGCCGCCATGGTTATCCTTTGATCATGATGAAATGTGCGCCAGAACAGCTTTTTATGTTAACTCCGGCAGGATTTGATTCAAGCCGTGAATTAACTGCACTGATAAAATTTGCAGTTGAGTATAGGTCTTAGGAGCGAGTTTGGTTAACTGGCTTTAAGCAAGGTTAATCTGTGTTCAACATGTAAAGCGACAAAGTAGATTTACAGCGTTCAATTCAGCAGCTAAATTGGTCCAACTATATTGGTACAGATAGACGTTGTGCGATGATCGTCACAAGACTTAATGGAAGAGCTATGAATTACCTGAATGATGACCTACGGATTAATGAAATTAAGGAACTCCTGCCCCCTGTTGCCCTGTTAGAGAAGTTTCCTGCCAGCAAAAATGCAGCTGAAACCGTATCCAAGACCCGCACAGCGATTCACAATATCTTGCGTGCTAATGATGACCGCCTCTTGGTGGTGATTGGCCCATGCTCGATTCATGATACTCAGGCAGCAAAAGAGTATGCGACCCGTTTGCTGGCGCTGCGTGAAGAGCTGGAAGGCGAGCTGGAAGTGGTGATGCGGGTCTATTTTGAAAAACCGCGTACCACGGTGGGCTGGAAAGGTCTGATTAACGATCCGCACATGGATGGTAGCTACGACATTAATGACGGTTTGCGTATCGCGCGTAAGTTGCTGCTGGATATTAACGATAGCGGCTTACCGGCAGCGGGTGAGTTTCTGGATATGATCACCCCGCAGTATTTGGCCGACCTGATGAGCTGGGGAGCTATTGGCGCACGTACCACGGAATCTCAGGTTCACCGTGAGCTGGCTTCTGGCCTCTCTTGTCCGGTTGGATTTAAGAATGGCACGGATGGCACGATTAAAGTTGCCATTGATGCAATCAATGCCGCCAGTGCGCCACACTGCTTCCTGTCAGTGACCAAATGGGGTCACTCAGCCATTGTGAATACTGCCGGTAACGACGATTGCCATATCATTTTGCGTGGCGGTAAAGAGCCAAACTACAGCAGCGCCCATGTTGCCGAAGTTAAAGAAGGGCTAAGCAAAGCGGGCCTCGAACCACAGATAATGATTGATTTCAGCCATGCTAACAGCAGCAAACAATTCAAAAAGCAGATGGAAGTCGGTACTGACGTCTGCCGTCAGATTGCTCAGGGTGAAAAATCCATCATGGGCGTGATGATTGAGAGCCATTTGGTGGAAGGGAATCAGAATCTGGAGAGTGGCGAACCACTGACTTACGGCAAAAGTGTCACTGATGCCTGTATTGGCTGGGAAGATACGGAAGTTTTACTGCGTCAGTTGGCTAACGCGGTGAAGGCTCGTCGTCAGTAAGCGCAACTGCATCCAAACAAATTGCCTGCGCAGATGATGAGCAGCAGGCAAATAAAAACCCCCGGCATCCATGATGAACGGGGGTTTTTTATGGTGCTAATCAGGGAGGATTACTTGGCTTTACCCTGATTGGCAACCGCAGCGGCTTTAGCCGCGATCTCTTCAGCGTTGCCCAGATAGTAGTGTTTGATAGGTTTGAAGTTTTCATCAAACTCATACACTAATGGCACGCCTGTTGGGATGTTCAGCTCAAGAATCTCTTCTTCATTCAGATCATCCAGATATTTTACCAAAGCACGCAGAGAGTTACCGTGGGCCGCGATGATAACGCGCTCACCGCTGGCAATACGTGGTTTGATAACCTCTTCCCAGTAAGGGATAACGCGGTCGATGGTCAGTGCCAAACTTTCAGTGGTTGGCAGCTCAGCATCGGTTAATTTTGCATAACGTGGGTCATGGCCAGGGAAGCGCTCATCACTTTTGTCCAGTGCTGGAGGCGTGATAGCAAAGCCGCGACGCCACAATTTAACTTGGTCATCGCCGTATTTAGCCGCAGTTTCTGATTTATCCAAACCTTGCAGCGCGCCGTAATGACGCTCATTCAGCTTCCAGGTTTTTTCTGTTGGCAGCCAAGCTTGATCCAACTCATCCAGAATGCTCCACAAAGTGTGGATAGCGCGTTTAAGCACTGAGGTGTAAGCGAAATCAAAAGCGAAGCCTTCGTCTTTTAACAGCTTGCCCGCTGCTTTTGCTTCAGTACGGCCTTTCTCTGACAAATCAACGTCATACCAACCGGTGAAACGGTTTTCGTTGTTCCATTGACTTTCGCCGTGACGTACCAGAACCAGCTTTGTTACTGCCATAGTTCGAACTCCTCAAATGATTCAATGATAACTATTATCATCATTATATTGCCGGATTGCCGCTAACAGCAATCGTTTGTGTTTAACCATAACCAATTTTTTACGTTAACGTAAGACCATGAGTTGAATCGATTCGGCGAAATCTATCACCCACTCATTTATGCGGGCATTTATCCCCCCTTCGGCCTGATGGAAGAAGGGGGTTAGAAAGTGTTATCTGAGGGGGAGATTAGGCCGCTTTCTTCAGGCAAGCGCTCATAAAGGTTTTGCGCTCATCGCCTTTTAACGCCTTGGTTGCGGCATCGGCATTACAGCTTTTCATCTTCTGCTGTTGTGGCGTCAGTGCTTTTTTATCCGGCACAGGTTTCGCTTTCAGGCATTGGCTCATAAACGTCTTTCGCTCATCCCCTTTCAGTGATTTCGTCGCTGCCTGCTGATTACAATCGGTCATTTTTTGCTGTTGCGCAGCTTGAGCGGGTGAGGGCGTTTTAGCCGTATCTGCCGCCATCACATTGGCACTCAGCAATAAGCTTGCGGAGATCAACCATAAGGTAGTTAGACGCATATGAGTTCCCTTTATTTAAGCGCTGATAAAAAATGTGGAGGTCTGAAAGGGCGGGCAGCAGCGCAGTACGGCCGCCAGACAGATGCCATTAAGCGTAGTCGGCGGCCGCCTATAAAAAAAGTTACAAGGCGATAAAATGATAAACGGTGGTGGCGCGATAGGTTTTCCCCGGTTTTAACCAGCAATCAGGTTGTGGCCATTCGGGGTGATTCGGGCTATCCGGCAGGAATTCACTTTCCAGTGCAACACCGGTATAGCTGGCATAGGTTCCGCCATTTCGCGATGGCGTTCCACCCAAGAAATTGCCGCTATACAGCTGCAAGGCCGGTGCTGTGGTATAGACACTCATTTGTACCCGATTGTCGGATGACCACAAATGTGCCGCTGGGCTTTCCGTGGCACCACAGGTCCGATGCAGCAAATAAGCATGGTCATAACCCTTTACCCGCTGTTGGCAGCGGTCTTGCAGGAAGTCGCGCGCCAGTGTCTTCGGCTGACGGAAGTCCATGCCGGTTTTCTCAACGTTCGCCAGCCCGCTGGTGGGGATGCCATCACTATCGACCGGCAAGTAGCGGTCCGCAAATAGCTGTAAACGATGTGCCCGAACATCACGCCCTTCGCCATCCAGATTGAAGTAAGCATGATTGGTCAGATTCACGGGGCAGGTTTTATCCACTTGCGCCTGATAGTGAATCTCTAACCGATTATCTTCGGTTAACAGATATTGCACTTCAGCAGTCAGATTGCCGGGAAAACCCTGATCACCCTCCGGCGAATACAGTTGGTAGGTTACCCGCTTTTCATCCTGCTTAACTTTTTGCCAGCGACGGGCATGAAACCCTTCTGGGCCTCCATGGAGCTGGTGAGGGCCTTGATTGGGTATCAATTGGATCGTTTCACCCTCCACCTTAATTTGCGCGTTAGCAATACGATTCGCGTAGCGGCCAACCGTGGCTCCAAGGTAAGCCCCTTGATGCAGGTAGTCAGCGGGGGTTTGGCAGCCCAGCAGCAACTCACGCTTTTCGCCCCCTTGCAGCGGCAGTATTGCCGAAAGCCAAGTCGCGCCCCAATCCATCAGTGTCACACTCATGCCTGATTTATTGTGCAATTCGGTCAATTCAAAGGGCTGACCATCCGGTGCTAACTGGTTAACACTGCTGGGTGATGCAGCGTCGTTTTTCAGCATAAACCCGCTCCTTGTGAAGCCTGACATACGTAGAAAGTTTCTGTCCTGCCGCCGCTATGTGCCGGATACTCCCGCGCGACGGTGGCTCGAACTTGCTCGACCAGCGAGGTGGGCATCAGCGCGACAATACAGCCACCAAAGCCACCGCCAGTCATACGAACACCACCTTGCTCCCCAATCACTGATTTAACAATATCCACCAAGCTATCGATCGGCGGAACTGTGATCTCGAAATCATCACGCATCGAAATGTGAGACTCCTGCATCAATTGCCCCATCAACTTCAAATCGCCGCAGGCTAGCGCATCAGCAGCCGCTAGTGTGCGCTCATTTTCAGTAATCACATGGCGAGCGCGTTTTGCCACCACCGGGTCTAGCTCATCCTGAATGGAGAAGAACAGGTTAGGATCGACGTCACGTAGCGCTTTGACCCCAAAGAAGCGGGCGGCGGTTTCACACTGCTGGCGGCGCGTGTTGTATTCGCTATCCACCAACCCCCGCTTCACATTGGAGTTGATAATCACTACCGCGACCTTGTCTGGCATCGACACCGCGCGGGTTTCCAGAGTGCGGCAATCGATCAACAGCGCATGATCTTGCTGGCCCAGTGCGGAGATCAACTGATCCATAATGCCGCAGTTACAGCCGACAAACTGGTTCTCTGCCTCTTGCCCATTCAGGGCCAGCTCTACGCCACTGAGCGGCAACTGGTAGAGTGATTGCAGCGCCTGACCGACCGCCACTTCCAATGACGCCGATGAGCTGAGGCCCGCGCCCTGTGGCACATTGCCACTGATAACCAAATCTGCGCCACCGAAATTGGTATCGCGTAGTTGCAGATGTTTCACTACGCCGCGCACGTAATCTGCCCAGCGGTATTCAGGGTGTGGGACGATGGGGGCATCCAGCGAGAAAATATCCTGCTGGTTGTCATAATCAGCCGCAATCACCCGAATTTGACGATCATCGCGCTTACCGCAACTGATCACGGTTTCATAATCAATGGCGCAGGGCAGCACAAAACCGTCGTTATAATCGGTGTGTTCGCCAATGAGATTGACGCGGCCCGGCGCTTTGATAGTGATGTCCGCGTCGCGGTTAAACTGTTGGCGGAAAATAGCCTGGGTATGCTGTTTTAAACTCATTATTTGACTCCGGCTTCACGATAATGAACATCACTGACTGCCCGCAGGAGTTCAGCCGCCTGCTCTGCTGTCAGGTCGCGCTGGGTTTCGGCCAGCATCTCATAACCCACCATAAATTTACGTACCGACGCCGAGCGCAGTAATGGTGGGTAAAAGTGAGCATGCAACTGCCAATGCGCGCTGTTTTCTCTATTACTGTTTTCTGCATCATAGGGCGCGCCATGCCACCCCATTGAATACGGGAAGGAGCACGAGAATAGATTGTCGTAGCGGCTGGTCAGTTTTTTCAGCGCGATAGCCAGATCGGTGCGCTGTGCCGCCGAGATATCGTCTAAGCGCAATATCTGTGCTTTTGGCAGCAACAAGGTTTCAAAGGGCCATGCCGCCCAGTAGGGCACAACGGCTAACCAGTGCTCGGTTTCAACCACGGTTCTGCTGCCGTCACGGCGCTCACGCTCGGCATAGTCGAGTAGCATCGGCGACTGATGCTGCTGAAAGTAGTCCCGCTGTAGGCGGTCTTCCCGTGCGGCTTCATTCGGCAAGAAGCTATTGGCCCAAATCTGCCCGTGGGGATGGGGATTCGAGCAGCCCATTGCCGCGCCTTTATTCTCAAACACTTGAACCCACGGGTAAATTTTACCCAACTCGGTACTCTGTTGTTGCCAAGTCTGAATCACGTCCTCCAGCGCGGGCAGTGTCAGTTGTGGCAGTGTTTTACTGTGATCCGGTGAGAAGCAGATGACCCGGCTGGTGCCACGGGCGCTTTGGCTGCGCATCAGCGGGTCTTCGCTCTGCGGCGCATCGGGGGTATCGGGCATCAGTGCGGCAAAGTCATTGGTAAACACATAGGTGGAGGGGTAGTCAGGATTGACGTCGCCCGTCACCCGCGTGTTGCCGGGGCATAAGAAGCAATCAGGATCGTGCGCTGGTAAGCTCTCAGTCGCGGGGGCTTCTTGCTGGCCTTGCCACGGGCGCTTGGCCCTGTGGGGCGATACCAACACCCACTGATCACTCAGTGGGTTATATCTGCGATGTGGATGATCCACAGGGTTAAAATCAGTCATAACAATACCTTAATCGGGATAGCCCTGCGGATTGTTGGATTGCCAGCGCCAAGTGTCGGCTGCCATTTCGTCCAGTGAGCGGCTGGTGCGCCAGCCCAACTCTGCTGCTGCTTTGGTCGAGTCTGCCCAGTAAGCGGGTAAATCGCCCTCGCGACGGGGAGCAAAATGGTAGGCCAGCGGTTTGCCACAGGCTTTGCTGAACGCCTCAACCACTTGTAAAACACTGCTGCCGATACCGGCACCCAGATTGAAAATATGCACGCCGGGCTGATTGTGCAGTTTTTTCATCGCCGCCACATGGCCATCGGCTAAATCGACCACATGAATGTAATCCCGCACCCCGGTGCCATCGGCGGTGGGGTAGTCATTACCAAATATCGCCAGTGATTCACGGCGGCCCACGGCCACCTGAGCAATAAATGGCATCAGGTTATTCGGGATGCCTTGTGGGTCTTCACCCATCAGCCCTGACGGATGGGCACCAACCGGATTGAAATAGCGCAGAATCGTCATATTCCATTGTGGATCAGCCAGTTGCACATCTCGCAGGATCTGCTCAACCATCAATTTACTCTGGCCATAGGGGCTGGAGGGGGAGCCAGTTGGGAAGCTTTCGACGTAAGGAATTTTCGGCTGGTCGCCATAGACAGTGGCGGATGAGCTGAAGATAAAGTTTTTGACCTGCGCCTCGCGCATCGCCTCCAGCAAGACTAAGGTGCCATAGACATTATTATCGTAATATTCCAATGGCTTACTGACCGACTCACCCACGGCTTTCAGGCCTGCAAAATGAATAACGGCATGAATAGGATGAGCCGCAAAGATTTTGTCGAGCAGTGCGCGATCACGGACGTCACCCTGATACAGTTCAGGGGTGTAGCCGGTCAGGCTGTTTATCCGAGCTAATACGCTGGATTTGCTGTTACAAAGGTTGTCGAGGATGACTGGCTTATAGCCTGCTTCAATCAATTGCACACAGGTATGGCTACCAATGTAACCGCTACCACCTGTTACCAGAACGTACATAAAAGACTCCTCGAATGACTTTGGTCTAAGAAAGATAGCACGCCATTATCGGCAAAAAGGTGATCTGCGCTCAATAATGGAATCGTTTACACTCAATTTTATCCAAGCTTATTCTCTGTCGGAGCATAAAAACAGCGGAATGAACAAGGATAGGCAAAAAATCACAAAAATCTCGGTCGTGACAATGATAACTGAAGTGGTAGCGTTCCCATCCATCAATTCAGCAGGAATGTCCTGCTCGGATGTCGTGACCCGATGCGGCAGCGAAAGCTCGCATCGGGTCAGGGGAAACGCCGCCAATAGAGGTTAGTGCGGCAGATAAAGTGGATAGGTGAAGAACAATAAATGCAGCAAATTAAACGCGAAATGAAATGCCACTGCCACCCATAAACGACCGCTCCACAGCCATGCCAAGCCGTAAATCAGCCCTGCTAGTGTGGCGAATACCATCAAGAGTGGGCCACCCGCAAAATGTGCCGCACCAAAGAGCAGGGCGGTGAGAATCAGTGCCGGATAGCTCCCCAACCACTGGCTCAAACGCTGCTGCAAATAGCCACGGAACAGCGCTTCTTCAGCCAAACAGACAAAAAAGACATTGGCGATGATAAAGGAGCCAATCCATGCCGGGGTGTGCAACTCAATCTTCAGGCCACCCAAGGCGGTGGCGAGCAGCAGCAGTGCGGGCATACTGACAATCAATACAACCCAGCCCATTCGGCCCATGGAGGGATGTTTTTTGGCGACAAACAGGGTGGGTAGGCAAGCCAGCAAGATAAAGGGGAGTAACGCCTTATCGAGGTTGTAGTACATGCTGAAAGGTGCGCTGAGCGGCCCTACCGTGACTTTATCCAGCACTTTCAGATTGTTAAAACCGGGCACCAGATGCAGGAACAGCGCGATGGAGGCCAATACCAGCATAATTTCCAGCCCGATAGCCAACCATTTATGCGAACGATATTTATTCAGCAGCAGCGCAACGATCAGGGTCACCAACAAGAAGGCGGCTGAGGGCAGTGTCAGAACACCGTGATAAAAGGCCATCGACAGTGAAGTGGCCAAGAGAAACAGGGCCAGCCCCCGGTTAATGGATAGAAAAAGCAGCGACGCCGCAAGTACACCCCACATAAATAATCCCTTTATAGTTGAATGATGTTCAACCGAAAAATAGTCCGTTCTCCACCGTTAGCGTGGATGATCGCTGACGGTGGGAAATGGCTGAAGGTGGGAATGGTAACATAGGCGATTTAGCGGGGTAAAATCTCCTGACGATAGTGATAAATATCGCCATCGGGAATAAAGGTCAAACGGTGGGTAATGCACTCTGGTGCATCCTCCGCGTGGTGAGAGACGAACAGGAGTTGTGTCTCCCCCTCGCCGATCATCACATCAATAAAACGGCGGACTAACAGGCGGTTAAGCGGATCTAAACCCTGCAATGGCTCATCAAGAATCAGCAGCGCCGGATGTTTAACCAGCGCCCGCGCAATCAATGCCAGCCGTTGTTGTCCCCAAGATAAACTGTGGAAGGGCTGATTGGCGGCGGTGGCAGAGAAGCCCAACAGGGCCAGCCATTCATCAGCTAACTGTTGTTGGCGATCAGATACGGCCTGATAAATACCAATAGAATCGAAAAAGCCGGACAAAATGACATTACGCAAGCTGGAGCTGACTCGATAGTCCAAGTGCAGGCTGCTGCTGACATAGCCAATATGGCGCTTGATATCCCAGATGGTTTCGCCACTGCCTCGGCGGCGGCCAAACAGTGTCAAATCATTGCTGTAGCCTTGCGGGTGATCGCCGGTGATCAGGCTGAGCAGGGTGGATTTTCCCGCGCCGTTCTGGCCGATAATTTGCCAGTGCTCGCCGGGATTCACCTGCCAACTCAGGTTGTGCAGAATAGGGCGGTCATTGTACTCCACCACCCCATTGCGCAAGATAATCAGCGGCTTATCTCTCGGTAATGTTATCTGTTGCTGCGGATGTTCTGTTTCGGGGAGTGACAAGCCATCCAGATTTTCACTGTGTGCCAGTTGAGCAATCAGGGCTTCGGACAAAATCTGTTGGCGTGGGCCGGTATGGGTCAGATGGCAGTCCGCCAGCACGCCGACATACTGCACAAAATCAGGGATATCATCGAAGCGATTCAGGACCAAAACCAGTGTGACACCTTGCGCAGCAAGGGTGGATAACCTGCCCGCGAGCTGTGCACGGGCGGCAACATCCAGCCCATCGAAGGGTTCATCCAGAATCAGCAGATCCGGTTGTGACATGAGTGCGCGACACAACAGCGTTTTGCGGGTTTCGCCGGTCGAGAGGTATTTAAAGCGGCGCGAGAGTAGTTGGCTAATACCAAATTGCTCGGCTAACTGCTGGCAGCGCTGCGGATCGCGGTGCTCTTCCTGAATGATTTCAGCGGTGGTGCGCCCGGTATCATCCTCATCCGCGCTGAGCAGGTCGGTGTTATTGCGCTGCCACTCTTCGCTGACGAGCTGCTGGAGCTGTTCGAATGACAAGCGTACGGTATGCTGAAAATCACTCTGACGGCTGCCGCTTAATAGGGTCAGTTCTCCGGATAATGCTTTAGCCAGTGCTGATTTTCCGCTGCCATTGGCCCCGACAAATGCCCAGCTATTACCGGATTGCGGCGGGTCTCCCGGCAACCTTGCATCAGTAAAAGAGAGAGATAACTCTGGCACGATGAGTGTCCGGGTGTCACTCAGGCGAAAACAACCTTGCGATATATGCAACTCAGACATCACCCTTCCCACATTTTGCAACACAATAAGAGTGTTAGGGATAAGCGGAAAGGGCAGTAATGTCAATAAGCGATGCTAGGCTAACAGTTAATCACTGAACTAAATTATTCAGCAAAGTGTCGCGATAATGACGCGATCAGCATTGAACTGAGCAATAACAGGGCTACCCATGCGTAAATTCAATTGGTGTAATTCGCTGTTGTTTTGCGTCGAACAGAGGCTGGCTCCGCCCGTTAAAGTCACCATCACTTCGCTATGATCATGACCCGGTTCGATACTGGCAACCGTGCCTGCGAGCGAGTTATCTGCTGCCCCGGCCAGTGCCTGGTCGGTGACCAGCTTTACCCACGGCGCTTTTATCAGCGCCAACACCTCTTTGCCCGCTGACAGTTGCAGCCGATCGGCACTCTGTTGGGTGACGGCTGCGGATAACCGGGTCTTGCCATCTGACAGCAGGATATTGACGTGTTGTTGAACCTGCTGGTGGTCGCGCTCAATCACGGTGCCGAAAAATTGGTTACGGGCGCTGGTTTGCAGCGAGAAACGGGAGATGGCGGCCAGTAAACTATCGAGTGGCATCGAATCTTCTTTCAGCGTATCGAACGCTTTTTGTTGAATTTTCGCCAATAAATCATAAAGTTGGATTAAGCGCTCACCATAACGGGTCAGATGTGCACCGCCGCCGCCTTTGCCGCCCGTTGCCCGCTCCACCAGTATTTCTTCAGCCAAGGTATTCATCTCATTGATGGCATCCCAAGCACTTTTATAGCTAATACCGGCGAGTTTGGCTCCCTGACTGATAGAGCCTGTGTGCTGTATCTGCTTTAGCAATGCAATGCGGCGGGGATCAGCAAACAGCCGTTGCTGAAGTTTTAAGGTAAGTAGGATTTCTGCCTGCATATTTTTTGCTCCAGCGGGAAAGGCGTATCGTGCTCTAACTAACTGTTTATAGACAGATCGCACGTTTGGCAGGTTACAATTTTTTACGGTTAGTTAAAATAACAGGATTCATTCATTGCTGATATGATTTACAGTAAATGATAGATGGTGGTTCTTGTGGTAACCTAGGTTATCGCTCAATAAGCAGTAATGAGAGGCTGGCATGTTAGAACTATTGAAAAGTCTGGTCTTTGCCGTGGTCATGGTGCCCGTGGTGATGGCAGTGATTTTGGGTATGATCTATGGGCTGGGCGAGGTGTTTAATATCATCTCCAAAACTGGCCACACCAAAGAACGCTCTTAATCTGATTTCTGAATTTAAATGCCCGGCGCTTAACTGCTGGGCATTTTCGTCTTTACTCTTCGCTTCATCTCTTCCCGATGGTCACAACTCAAGTTACCTCACATCTTGCCGATAAATTGCATGACCTGCTTAGGATGTTACGTTATATTTCAATTTATATAACGGGCTTATTAATGCGGAGAACAACATGAAAAATCAATATGGTAAAGTGAGTAAATTGGTCGCGAGCGCGGCACTGCTGGCCGCGTTTTCCAGTACCACCTTTGCCGCAGACAACATCACTGTTTTTGCGGCCGCCTCGCTGACCAATGCGCTGCAAGATATTGCCGCGCAGTATAAAAAAGAGAAGCAGGTGGAGGTAGTCGCCTCTTTTGCCTCATCATCCACCTTGGCACGCCAGATTGAACAGGGCGCACCGGCTGATCTCTTTATTTCTGCGGATCAGCAATGGATGGATTATGCGATTGATAAACAGCAAATTGTTGCTAATACTCGTTACACTTTATTAGGTAATGAGCTGGTATTAATCGCGCCACAAGAGAGCAAAATTGATAAAGTTGTCATTGATAAAAAAACCGACTGGAAAAAATTGCTGGATGGTGGCCGTTTAGCGGTAGGCGATCCTGATCATGTTCCTGCCGGGATTTATGCCAAAGAGTCACTGGAGAATTTAGGTGCCTGGTCAACTTTAGCCCCAGAAATGGCGCGTGCAAACAACGTGCGTAGCGCGATGGCGCTGGTCGAGCGGGCGGAAGCGCCGCTGGGTATTGTCTATGGCTCCGATGCGATAGCCAGTAAAAAAGTTAAAGTTGTGGGGATATTCCCGGAAGCAAGCCATAAGCCGGTTGAATACCCAATGGCGATTGTTAAAGGCCATGAAAATCCGACCGTCAGTGCTTTTTATGATTACCTGAAAAGCCCTGCTGCTGCGGCTATTTTCAAAAATTATGGATTTACCCCACGCTAATGATTTTGAGTGAGTATGAATGGCAGGCAATTATTCTCAGCCTGAAGGTTTCTGGAGTGGCGGTGGTGTGCAGTTTGCCATTAGGTATTTTAATGGCATGGATTTTAGTGCGCTGCCGTTTCCCCGGTAAATCGTTGTTAGATAGCGTTATTCACTTGCCACTGGTGTTGCCGCCAGTGGTGATTGGTTATTTGCTGCTGATCAGCATGGGCCGGCGCGGTTTTATTGGCGAATGGCTCTATAGCTGGTTTGGCATTAATTTCAGCTTCAGTTGGCGCGGCGCGGCATTGGCCTCGGCAGTGGTGGCTTTCCCGCTGATGGTCAGGGCTATCCGGCTGGCGCTGGAGGCAGTTGATACTCGTCTGGAACTGGCAGCCCGAACTTTAGGCGCGAACCCGTGGCGAGTATTCTTCACCATTACACTGCCGCTCTCTTTACCGGGCGTGATTGCTGGCACTGTGCTCTCTTTTGCCCGCTCTCTGGGCGAGTTCGGCGCGACTATCACTTTCGTTTCCAATATTCCCGGCGAAACCCGCACCATCCCGCTGGCGATGTACACGCTGATTGAGACCCCCGGTGCGGAAGCGGCGGCGGCGCGGCTGTGTGTGATCGCCATTATTTTGTCCTTGGTTTCACTGTTGCTCTCCGAGTGGCTGGCCCGTTGGGGTAAAAAGCGCATGGGGGTCCCATGTTAGAGCTGGATTTCAGTCAACAACTAGGTGAGTTGCATTTGCAGGTTGCCACGGATTTACCGGCGCAGGGCATCACCGCCATTTTTGGCTTGTCCGGTGCGGGTAAAACCTCGCTGATCAATGTGATTGGTGGCCTGACGCGCCCGCAACAAGGCAAAGTGGTGCTTAATGGCCGGGTGCTGGTGGATGTGGCGCAGCAAATTTATCTGCCGCCAGAGAAGCGCCGTGTGGGCTATGTTTTTCAGGATGCGCGTCTGTTTCCCCATTATCGGGTGCGAGGTAACTTGCAGTACGGCATGGCCGCCTCGATGAGCGGGCAGTTTGATACCATTGTCGCGCTGCTGGGCATCGAGCCATTGCTGGACCGTTTTCCGTTGACACTGTCCGGTGGTGAGAAGCAGCGGGTCGCCATTGGTCGCGCATTGCTCACCGCCCCAGAATTGCTGCTGATGGATGAGCCATTGGCCTCGCTGGATCTGCCGCGCAAACGTGAGCTGCTGCCCTATCTGGAGCGGTTGGCGCAAGATGTGAATATCCCCATTTTGTATGTCAGCCATAGCATGGATGAAATCTTGCGGCTGGCGGATCAAGTGGTGGTGATGGATGCCGGTAAAGTTCGCGCCGTTGGCGGGCTGGAGGAAGTGTGGGCCAGCAGCGCATTGCGCCCTTGGTTGCAGCGGGAAGAGCCGAGCAGCATATTGCGGGTGAGTGTGATTGGTCATCATGAGCGCTATGCCATGACCGCACTGGCGCTAGCGGATCAGCGCTTGTGGGTCGGCAAGCTGGATGCACCAGAGGGTAGCTCCATGCGGATTCGCATCAATGCCGCAGATGTCTCGTTGGTGTTGCAGCCGCCGCAAAACAGCAGTATCCGTAACATCTTGCCGGTCAAAATCGCTGAATGTCTGGAGGTTGATGGGCAGATTGATGTCAAACTGGCGATGGGTGATCAATGGTTATGGGCGCGGATTACCCCTTGGGCGCGTGACGAGCTGGGGCTGAAACCGGGTCAATGGGTGTATGCGCAGATAAAAAGTGTGTCGTTCAATCGTAAAGAGTAACTGCCCCAACAGTAATGGCGACAAACAGAACGGCCCCCCAATAGAGGATAGTCACCTAATATTGGGGGGCCGTTTTTTAGTCTGCATCTCACTGATTATCTGACAATAATACCCAGTAAAATACCCAAAGCACCGAAGTCAGCATCGCTGAAGGTGGTATTGGCAAAACCGATATCACCCAGCACTGGCAGCAGGAACACGGGCAGGAAGGTAATTAACAAACCTTGAGCGAAGGCACCTAAAATCGCACCACGGCGTCCACCAGTGGCATTACCAAACACCCCTGCGGCAGCGCCGACGAAGAAGTGAGGCACTACACCGGGGATAATCACGGTCATATTCATCAAATAGAGCGCGAACATCCCGATGAGGCCAGCGGCAAAGCTGCTCAGGAAACCGACCAGTACGGCATTGGGCGCGTAGGGGAAGACCACTGGGCAATCCAGCGCAGGTTTCGCATTAGGCACTAATTTGTCGGAGATCCCCTTAAAGGCTGGGACAATCTCGGCAATCACCATCCGCACACCTTGCAGGATGATGTACACGCCCGCAGCAAAGGTAATGGATTGCATCAGCGAGAACATAAACCAGTTTTTGCCGCCGCTCAGGCTTTTCACCACTTCCGGCCCAGCGAACAGGCAGGTGACGACGAAAATGATACACATGGTGAAGGAGATAGCGACCGGTGTATCACGCAGGAACAGCAGGCTTTTCGGTACATTCATGTCTTCGGTTGAATGCTCTTTATTGCCGAATTTGCTGCCGATAAAACCGGCTAAAACATAGGAGAGGGTAGAGAAGTGGCCGATAGCCACGTCATCCGAACCGGTGACCTTTTTCATGTAAGGGTGGGCAATGGCGGGGAAGAATACCATCGCAACCCCCACCACCAGCGAACCGATCACAATCAGTGTGACACCGCTAATCCCAGCGGTTGCCAGAATAACCGCCACCATCATCGACATAAACAGGGTGTGGTGACCCGTCAGGAAGATGAATTTCCACGGCGTAAAGCGAGCAATCAGGATATTGATCACCATAGCGAAGAACATAATCATCGCCATCTCTTTACCGAAACTCTTCTGCGCCACAGACACAATGGCTTCGTTATTGGGCACGACACCCTGAATACCGAAAGCGTGCTGGAAGATATTGGCAAAATCACCCAGAGATGACACCACCAGACCCGCACCTGCGCCTAAAATCACAAAACCCATGATGGTTTTCACGGTGCCTTTAATACACTCGGTCACCGGCTTTTTCTGGGCAATCAACCCGATTAACGCGATCAAACCGACCAGCACGGCCGGTTCGGAGAGAACATCACTCATTAAAAAACGAAAGAAATCCATGCCAGCCTCCAGTTACAGCGCGCCTAATTCGGTTAATGCCACAGACAAACGTTCTTTCATGGCTTTCTTATCGATCATGTTATCGAGCGCAACGATTTTGCCGCCCACGGCTTGTGCCACTAATTGCTCGGCAATGTCTTTGGTGCCGATGAAGATATCACTTGGCGTCCCTTTGGCTGAACCCAGATCGACATGATCCACTTCCGCGCTGACGGCCAGCTCTTTCAGAATGCTTTTGATGCTGATTTCCATCATCAGGCTGGTGCCTAAACCGTTACCGCAAACCACTGTAATTTTCATTTTCTTTCCCCTTAAAATAAGTATCCGAACCCAATGCTGAGATTAGTAACGCGCAATGACGGACAAAATATCCTGCTGCGTTTTGGCATTAAGTAAGGCTTGTACATCATTATCGTTATCGAACAACTGAGCGAGTTGAGAAATAGCCTCAATATGGCTAGTACTGTCTGTCGCGGCTAACACTATGAGCAGTTTGACCGGGTCGTTACCTTCAGCATTGAAAGTGACCCCCTCGGTAATGACGGTTAATGCCAGAGAGAGCTTATTCGCCCCCTCTTCCGGGCGGGCATGTGGCATGGCAATCCCCGGCCCGACCACGTAATACGGGCCGATGGCTTCATGGGAGCGGTAAATCGCCTCAACATAACGTGCTTCAATTGAGCCATTATCAATCAGCGGCTGACATGAAATCGCGATGGCATCACGCCAATCTTTGGCTTGGCTGACCACCTGAATGACGTCTGGCGTTAACAGTGTTTTTAACATGATATTGATGACTCCCGATGACTGTTAACGTGAGAGTAGATTTTTATCACTGCCATTAATGTGATGGATCTCGCAATTGATAGCGCTACCTGATAGCGCTATCAAAATTTGTGATAGCGCTATCATTTGTTACTTTTTGGCCTTTGGCTATCTCCGAATAAGCCATATACAATGCAATGTATTGTCGAAGCCAGTCAGGAAGGGCTTGTTTTAATCCGACAAGACATTTTAATCAGGCAGGAAATCAGCATGGAAAAAACGCGCAAGCGCCGTAATACCGGGCGAGTCACGCTACAGGAAGTGGCGAACTACGCCGGAGTAGGGTCGATGACTGTTTCCAGAGCGCTGCGAACGCCGGAGCAGGTTTCAGATAAGTTACGTGAAAAAATAGAGCAAGCGGTTGAAACTCTTGGTTATATTCCCAATCGTGCTGCGGGCGCATTGGCATCAGGGCACAGCGACACTGTCGCGGTTTTAATTCCGTCATTAACCGATAAAGCCAGTTCTCGTTTTATGCAGGCGCTGCAACAAATTCTCAATAAAAATGAGTTTCAGCTACTGCTGGGCTGCCATGAATATAACCAGCGCAAAGAAGCGGAAATATTGATGACGCTGCTGCAAAGTAATCCGGCGGCCGTGGTGATATTTGGCTCCCAGCTAGCCGAGAAAACCTATCAACTGCTCGAACGGGCGAATATTCCAACGGTCAATGTGGTCGGCTCCTATTTCAAAGGGGCCAAAATTACCCTTGAGGCGGCTTTTTTTGAGTCCGCCTATGAGCTAAGCCGCCATTTGCTTGAGCGCGGTTATCACCATATTGGGTATATCGGCGCGCATATGGATAACCGCTTACAGCGCCAGCAGCTCAATGGGTGGCACAAGGCGATGCTGGAGCACTATAAGAATGCGGATCAAACCGTCACCACACCTGAGGCGGCCAGCTTGCAGTTTGGCCGCTATGCCTTGACGGAAATGCTGTTGCGCCAACCTGAATTGGATGCAGTGATATGTAGTCACGAAGATATTGCGCTCGGCGTGCTCTTTGAGTGTCAGCGGCGGCTACTGAAAATCCCAAGTGGCATCGCGGTGGCCTGTCTGGATGGCTCGGACAGCTGTGATCAAACCCATCCGACCCTAACCTCAATGCGCATTGACTACAAAAAGATGGGCAAAGAAGCCGGTAAGATGCTGATTGATCTGCTGGATAATGATGAAGATAGCGAAGAGGGTGAACCTCTTAGCCAGAGTTTCAGCTATAAATTCGAACTGCGGCAAAGCACCTGAATCTAGGCTTTTCTCTCCCGACGCCAAATAAAAACGCCAGCACGAAGCTGGCGTTTTTTGTACCACTGGCACACTCAATCGTAAGATTAAGAGGCGGCGTCAGCCTGTGCAGACTGGATCGCGGTTAGTGCCACGGTATAGACGATATCGTCAACCAATGCACCACGGGACAAGTCGTTAACTGGCTTACGCATGCCTTGCAGCATCGGCCCGATCGAGATCAGGTCAGCAGAACGTTGTACCGCTTTATAGGTGGTGTTACCGGTGTTCAGATCTGGGAAGATGAACACGGTGGCTTTACCCGCAACCGGTGAGTTTGGCGCTTTGGATTTAGCCACATCCGCCATGATTGCCGCGTCATACTGCAACGGGCCATCAATGATCAGATCAGGGCGTTTTTCCTGTGCCAAACGGGTCGCTTCGCGCACTTTCTCGACATCACTACCCGCACCGGAATTACCGGTAGAGTAAGAGATCATCGCCACACGCGGTTCGATACCGAATGCGGCCGCAGAATCAGCAGACTGAATCGCAATCTCAGAGAGTTGCTCAGCGGTTGGGTCTGGGTTGATCGCGCAGTCGCCGTAAACCAGAACTTGGTCAGGCAACAGCATGAAGAACACGGAAGAGACCAGTGAGCTGCCCGGAGCGGTTTTGATCAACTGCAACGGTGGGCGGATGGTGTTTGCGGTGGTATGAACGGCACCGGAAACCAGACCGTCAACTTCGCCTTTCTCCAGCATCAGGGTGCCGAGAACCACGTTGTCTTCCAACTGTTCGCGGGCGACCACTTCGGTCATGCCTTTGCTCTTACGCAGCTCCACCAGACGCGGAACGTACTGCTCACGCACGGCAACCGGATCGATGATTTCAACGCCTTTACCCAGCTCAACACCTTGAGCCGCAGCAACACGTTGGATCTCTTCTGGGTTACCCAGCAGTACACAAGTCGCGATACCGCGCTCAGCACAGATAGACGCGGCTTTAACGGTGCGTGGCTCATCGCCTTCTGGCAGCACGATACGCTTGCCAGCTTTACGCGCCAACTCGGTCAGCTCATAACGGAATGCTGGTGGAGACAGGCGACGTGAGCGCTCAGAGGTGGCGCTCAGAGAGTCGATCCACTCGCTGCTGATATGGCTGGCAACGTAGTTTTGCAGCTTCTCAACACGCTCATGGTCGTCAGCAGGCACTTCCAAATTGAAGCTTTGCAGGCTCAGAGAAGTCTGCCAGGTGTTGGTATCAACCATAAATACCGGCAAGCCAGTCTGGAAGGCACGTGCACACAGGCTATTGATGCGATCATCAATGTCATAACCGCCGGTCAGCAGGATGGCACCGATTTCAACACCATTCATGGCAGCCAGACAGGCCGAAACCAGCACGTCTGGGCGGTCTGCGGAGGTCACCAGCAGAGAACCCGGACGGAAGTGCTCCAGCATGTGCGGAATACTGCGGGCGCAGAACGTCACAGACTTAACGCGGCGAGTGTTGATATCACCTTCGTTAATGATGCGTGCGTTCAAATGCTTAGCCATATCGATAGCACGAGTGGCGATCAGCTCAAAGCTCCATGGCACACAACCCAGAACAGGGAGCGGGCTATTGGCAAACAACTGCTTTGGATCGATATTCGCAACACTGGCCTTAGTGGAATCATCAAAGATTTCAGACAGGTCAGGGCGGGTACGGCCTTGTTCATCTACCGGGGCATTCAGTTTGTTAATGATAACGCCGGTGATATTTTTGTTTTTGCTGCCACCGAAGCTGGAGCGAGCCAGTTCGATACGCTCTTTCAATTGGTCTGGTGAATCATTACCCAGCGCAATAACAAACACGATTTCTGCATTCAGGGTCTTGGCGATTTCATAGTTCAGCGCATTGGCAAACTGATGTTTGCGCGTTGGCACTAAACCTTCAACCAGCACCACTTCGGCATCTTTGGTGTTTTCGTGATAACGGGCAACAATCTCTTCCATCAACACGTCTTGCTGGTTAGAGCTCAGCAAGGTTTCCACATAACCCATGTTCAGCGGCTCAGCAGCAGTGATACTGGAGTTTGCGCGAATGATGGTGGTGGTTTGGTCAGGTGCATCGCCGCCAGCACGTGGCTGCGCGATGGGCTTGAATACGCTCAGGCGTACACCTTTTTGCTCCATGGAGCGGATGACACCCAAGCTGACGCTGGTTAAACCAACGCTGGTGCCGGTAGGGATCAACATTATTGTACGGGACACGGCTAAACCTCTTCGGTTATGCCCTTCGTCCTTGAAGCCGCAGGGTTGTTGGCTACACTCATGCATTCGAATCACTGACCTGAGTCAGCTCATCGGGATTTATTCGCTTGCCGCCTACCTGCAACTCCAATGACTTTGGGTATATGTCAAAAATTCTTACGCGGTCAGACGGGCTGCGTCTTGTGCGATAACCAACTCTTCGTTGGTTGGGATAACCAGAGCCAGACGGCTGCCATCTTTGGTGATGGTGCCTGATTTACCAAAGCGTGCTGCCAGATTACGTTCGTGGTCAATTTCAAAGCCCAGCAGGCCCAGTTTGTCCAGCGTCAGTTCACGGACCATGGCTGCATTCTCACCGATACCACCAGTGAAGATAACCGCATCCAGACGGCCATCCATCAGCGCGGTATAAGCACCGATGTATTTTGCCAGACGGTGGCAGAACACATCCATTGCGCGGCGTGCATCGGCTTTGGTTTCATAGTTGTCTTCAACATAACGGCAGTCACTGGTGACTTCAGTCAGACCCAACAGGCCAGACTCTTTGGTCAGCAGCTTGTTGATTTGATCAACACTCATCCCCATTGAGTCATGCAGGTGGAAAATGATTGCCGGGTCGATATCACCGCTACGGGTACCCATAACCAGACCTTCCAGTGGCGTCAGGCCCATAGAAGTATCAACACATTTACCGTTACGTACTGCTGTTACTGAACCGCCGTTACCCAAATGGCAGGTAATAACGTTCAGTTCTTCCAGTGGTTTGTTCAGGGTTTTAGCGGCTTCCTGGCTCACATAGAAGTGGCTGGTGCCGTGTGCGCCATAGCGACGGATGCCGTGATCTTTGTATAAGCTGTACGGCAGGGCGTAGAGGTAAGACTCTTCCGGCATGGTCTGATGGAAAGCGGTGTCAAAGACAGCGACATTTTTATTCGTCAGATTTGGGAAGGATTTCAATGCCTCAGCGATACCGATCAGGTGAGCTGGGTTATGCAGTGGTGCAAACGGGATAGAATCTTTGATACCCTGAATAACTTCGTCGGTAACGATAGCTGATGCGGTGAATTTCTCGCCGCCATGAACAATGCGGTGACCGATAGCGGTCAGTTGAGCAGAAAGCTCTGGTTTTTGTGCCAGAATAGTATTAACAATGAAATTCAGTGCTTCGCTGTGTGCTGCACCAGCACCCAATGCTGCTTCCTGTTTGCCACCATCAATTTTCCATTTGATGCGGGCTTCCGGCAGATGGAAGCATTCGGCTAAACCAGAGAGGTGTTCTTCACCATTGGTCGCGTCGATGATAGCAAATTTTAGGGAAGAGCTACCGCAGTTAAGAACCAGTACTAGCTTACTCGACATGGAAGTACCTATTTATAGACGTGTTCGACATCTGTTTTTAAAAAAACAGCGAAAAACACGTGGTTAATAAAACGTCAATCTGTCCAAAAGCGTAGCGCAAATTGGTGTCGACATTAATGATTAACATCATGCGATAGCAAAAAAGGCATGATGATGGAAAAATCGCGTATTAAACGTTAAGTGGAAACGTTAACGCCTGGTGGTCAATACTGGTGCGATTTAACAAAAATGATTTAAATGCTGCAAAAAGTTGACATATTTTCCGTCATCTTCTAGCGGCCAAAAGGCCGAGCTAGGATACCGATAGCGTCGCCTAAAAACAAAATATATTTAACAGACTAATTTTTAGTTTGTGGATTACAAAAATAATTTTAATTTTTGCTTGTGAAGTTGAGGTGAGCCATGACAACAAAACCCTCTGATACCCTAGGTTGGTTTCAGGTACTCCAGCGCGGTCAGCACTATATGAAGACTTGGCCTGCTGACAAACGCCTTGCGCCGATGTTCCCGGAGAACCGTGTGGTCACCGCGACACGTTTTGGCATTCGCTTTATGCCGCCACTGGCCATTTTTACCCTGACATGGCAGATAGCGCTCGGCGGCCAACTAGGCCCGGCCATCGCCACGGCGCTGTTCGCCTGCGGTCTGCCACTGCAAGGGTTATGGTGGTTAGGTAAACGTGCGATTACGCCGCTGCCGCCCACGCTATTACAGTGGTTCCACGAGGTGCGTAATAAGCTGGCTGAAGCAGGACAGGCCGTCTCGCCCGTTGAGCAAACGCCAACCTATCAGTCGCTGGCCGATGTCCTGAAGCGCGCATTCAAGCAACTGGATAAAACGTTTCTCGATGATCTCTAACCTCAAAGGATTAGCTGCGCAAAATCCCCTGTCAAATCAAAGTATGGGCTAAGCCTGTGTGCGATGATTTCCTCATTATTTATGTCTTAGGAGTTTAGTGATGGATATGACCAACGCCCAACGATTGATTCTGTCGAATCAGTACAAGATGATGACCATGCTGGACCCAGAAAACGCTGAGCGCTATCGCCGCCAGCAAACAATAGTCGAACGTGGCTTTGGTTTGCAGATGCGTGAACTGGACCGCGATTTTGGTGAAATGAGCGAAGAGACTTGCCGTACCATCATTAATATCATGGAGATGCACCACGCGCTGCAAGTCTCTTGCGGTAACCTGAAAGACAAACAGGATTTGGATGAGCGCCGTATCGCCTTCCTCGGTTTTGATGCTGCCACCGAATCTCGCTACCTGAGTTATGTGCGCTTTATGGTCAACACTGAAGGGCGCTATACCCACTTTGACTCCGGCACCCACGGTTTTAACTCCCAAACCCCAATGTGGGACAAATATCAGCGCATGTTGGCTATTTGGCAATCATGCCCGCGCCAATATCATTTGAGTGCCGTTGAGATTTCGCAAATTATTAATGCCTGATTGGGCTGACTGAGGCGATTGATTTATAAAGCTGATTCATAAAAAGTGGTTTACAGACGAGGATGTGCTTGTGGAGTGTAAAGGTTTTCTTTTTGATTTGGACGGGACTCTGGTCGATTCATTACCTGCTGTTGAACGAGCTTGGATTGGTTGGGCGCAAAGTCGCGGTATCAATCCAGCGGAAGTGCTCGATTTTATCCACGGCAAACAAGCCATTACCTCTCTTCGCCATTTTATGCCGGGTGCCAGTGATGCTGAACTTCAGGCGGAGTTTTTGGCATTAGAGCGCATTGAAGCCAACGACACTGATGGTGTGACCGCATTGCCGGGCGCAGTCGCACTCTTGAATCGGCTGAACAGCCTGTCGATTCCGTGGGCGATTGTGACATCAGGCTCGGTGCCAGTGGCCTCAGCGCGCCGTGCTGCGGGCCATTTGCCAGAACCCAAAGTGTTTGTGACGGCCGAACAAGTGAAGCACGGGAAACCCATGCCTGATGCCTATCTGCTGGGAGCAGAAAGTTTAGGGCTGGCACCGGAAGATTGCATCGTGGTAGAAGATGCTCCGGCGGGTATTTTGTCAGGGCTAGCGGCGGGCTGCAAAGTGATTGCGGTGAATGCCCCCGCTGACACGCCAAAGCTCGATCAGGTTGATTTGGTGCTAAATTCACTTGAGCAAATCACAGTAGACGCCACCGCCAATGGTGCTGTGGTCCGGATGAAATAGCGCCGCTCACTCTACCGGAGCGCTTCGGGCCACGGGAATTATTCGCAAAAAGGTGCCTTGATGGCACCTTTTTTATGTTGTTAAAGGAACAATTTATTTTGTTAGCCGAAGCTGAAAGCTTTCTTTGCAGAATATCTTGCTATTAATATCGTTCTGGGATGGTAAGCGCATAAATTAGCAGTCATTATTGATCTCGGACAGCGGCTATTGCTGAATTTAATGCTTTACTGCCAAAGCTGGATATTTCCTTTCACTTTTTGCCAACGAGGCCATTTTGAACAGCGAACTATTGTGGGTGTTGACGCTACTTCTGATAGCTATTGTGCTGTTTACCACCAATAAGTTGCGAATGGATGTCGTGGCATTGTTGGTGATTATTGCCTTTGTGATGAGTGGCACTTTGTCTCTTGCTGAGGCCACCAGCGGATTTAGCGACCCGAACGTAATATTGATCGCGGCGTTGTTTGTCATTGGTGATGGGCTAGTCAGAACCGGTGTCGCCTACCAGGTCGGGGATTGGCTGGTCAAAGTGGCGGGTCACAGTGAAACCAAAATGTTGGCGTTATTGATGGTGACCGTCGCCGGATTGGGCGCTTTTATGAGCTCGACGGGTGTGGTGGCGATATTTATCCCGGTAGTACTGAGTGTTGCCAGCCGGATGAAAATTTCTCCGGGGCGGTTAATGATGCCACTGAGCTTTGCTGGCCTGATCAGCGGCATGATGACACTGGTTGCGACACCGCCAAACATGGTGGTGAACAGCGAATTGCTGCGTGAAGGCATTAAAGGGTTTGGATTCTTTGGCGTCACCCCGATTGGCATCATCATTTTGTTGATGGGTGTCGCTTATATGTTAGTGGCCCGCCGCTGGCTGGGGGGCAAGCAAGAGCATTCAGAAAAAGATCAGTGGAAGCGCCGCACCTTCCGTGATCTTATCCGCGATTACAAGCTCACTGGCCGCGCTCGCCGCTTGGCTATCCGTCACAACTCCCCACTGATTGGTCGCTCGCTTGATGAGCTGCATCTGCGTGCTCGCTATGGTGCAAATGTGGTTGGGATTGAGCGTTGGAAGCGTTTCCGTCGTGTGATGGTCAGCGCGACCAGTTCATCTGAGCTGCATGAAAACGACGTGCTGCTGATTGACATGTCCGATTGCGACATCGATTTACGCGAGTTTTGTACTGATCAAATGCTAGAGCCGCTGGTGCTGCGCGGTGAATACTTCTCCGAACAAGCGCGCAATGTCGGGATGGCTGAGGTTTCACTGATCCCTGACTCTGCCTTATTGGGCAAGAGCTTACGTGAGGTCACTTTCCGTACCCGCTATGGCCTGAATGTGGTCGGTATCCGCCGCAACGGTAAGACGCTGGAAGGCAAACTGGTTGATGAAAAGTTACAGTTTGGCGATATCTTACTGGTCATTGGCGACTGGAAACTGATCCGCCAGTTGCAGCAAAAAACGCGCGATTTTATCGTGCTGAATCTGCCCGCTGAAGTGGATGAAGTGGCACCCGCCATCTCACAAGCGCCCCATGCTCTGTTCTGTCTGGCATTGATGGTGGCGATGATGCTGACGGATGAAGTGCCCAATGTGATTGCGGCGCTGGTGGCCTGTTTGCTGATGGGGCAGTTCCGTTGCATTGATATGGAAAGTGCTTACCGCTCGATCCATTGGCCGAGTTTAATTTTGATTATCGGGATGATGCCTTTTGCGCAGGCATTACAGAAAACCGGCGGGGTAGATTTGATTGTGCAGGGGCTAATGGATGTGGCTGGCGGGATGGGGCCGCGCGTGATGCTGCTGTGCTTGTTTGTGCTCTGCGCCACGATTGGGCTGTTTATCTCTAATACGGCAACGGCGGTTCTGATGGCTCCGATTGCCATTGCGGCGGCCCGAGAGATGTCCCTTTCCCCGTATCCATTCGCGATGATTATTGGTATTGCCGCGTCGGCGGCATTTATGACGCCTGTATCTTCGCCGGTCAATACACTGGTTTTAGGTCCCGGCGGCTATAAATTTGGTGATTTTGTCCGCATGGGGGTGCCATTTACTGTGCTGGTGATGATTGTGAGTGTGATGGTGGTGCCAGTGCTGTTTCCGTTTTAATTATCCTTCGTCCTTGGCGCTACAGGGTTGTTAGCTGCGCTCGCGCACCCGAATCACTGACGAGGGTCAGCTCATCGGGATGTGCTCACTGGCTGCCTACCTGTAACCCCAATGACTTTGGCTAATATTGGGTTCTGCCGGATTTCCCTGGCTTCATTCTTCACTCGGCAGCTCAAATGTGCTTTGAAAATCAACTTCAACTTCAACTTCAACTTCAACTTCAACTTCAACTTCAACTTCAACTTCAACAGCAAAAGTAAATGCAAAATTAGTCTAGTGAGTCGAGGCTGATTTCGTCGAGTGAGAGGCTGAAGCTGGGGACAAAGACTTCCATAAAGTAATCCATCTCTGGGCTTTGGCGCAGGGCGAGTGTTTTCTCTAACCGCGCTTTGGCTTGGATGAATTCGTTATTTCCTGCGGATAACTCCTCCAGACATTTGAGGTAAGCGCACAGGGCATCGGCTTGTTTAACCAGTGCTTTCTCCTCCTCGCTGTAATAATTCTCATCTAGCAGGCAGCGAAAATCGTGCTGCAACTCTTTTGGCAGCATTTCGATCAGTTTCTGCTGCGCCACTTTTTCTATTTTTTTGTATTCATGGGCAATTTGCGGATTGTAATACTTGATAGGCGTGGGTAAATCCCCAGTAATGACTTCGCTGGCATCGTGGTACATCGCCAACAGCGCGATACGATCGGCATTGAGATTGCCATTAAATTTACGATTTTTAATGATGGCTAATGCATGAGCGACGAATGCCACCTGCAAACTGTGCTCAGAAACATTTTCAGTGCGGACATTGCGCATCAGCGGCCAGCGGTTGATGAGTTTCAGGCGGGATAGGTGGGCGAAGAAGTGACTCATAATTTTCTCTCTTTTTTACTTTTTAAAGTAGCACTGGGGATAGCATATCAGATTGGGTTTTGGTTGATGTTTGATTTAATCGGATCGGATCAGGTTTCGGTTGATATTGGTTCAATGTTCACCTGAACCCCGTGGCCTCAACCGAGCAGGAGGGCAGGCCGGCCCTCCTGCACCTGCGGCTTGCGCGAAATATGACTGCTGTCGCAGTGCCCTCCGGCAGCTTGCCGGCTAATCGAACCGGGGCTGACTCGCTCCCAGCTCGACAGCCCCTTTCGCGGGATATTCGTCCCATCCATGGGACTCACCCCTTTGGGGCCGCTGCAAGCAGCGTTCAAATCTGCTCCCGGCAGATTTGTCCATGCGGCTCATTCGGCCTGCAATCTTTGTCGGTAATATTCCCAATTGCGCTCAAGGTCAAAAGAGAAAGGCAAAACTAGGGTTTTGACCTTGAAGTTAAAAGCACATTTGAGCTGCCGAGCGAAGAGAGAAGGTAGGACGCGAGGCATGGATGCCGAGCGAGCCGTGCTTGAGCAGGAGCGAATCACGGCGGTCCGTCAGCCGGAACGATGAGGGAGGGGACCCACGAAGTGGGCAAGCGATTCGTGCGCAAGCGCGGGATTGCACAAGGGGGCCGCTGCCCCCTTTGCCGGTTGGTTCATCGGAGGCTAGGTGAGTCGTGAAGCTATGACAACCGAACCCGATCACCATCAACCGAAACCAGATCCGGCCTGTTTGCATTTACTGATGGTAGGTCTCCAAAAACCGCCCCAGCTTCCTCACTGCCATCTCCAACTCATCCACGCGCGGCAACGTCACGATCCGCACGTGATCCGGATATGGCCAGTTAAAGGCGCTACCTTGTACCAGCAACACTTTTTCCTGCAACAGCAGATCCAACACCAGTTTCTGGTCATCTTTCAGGTTAAAACGCTTCTGATCGATACGCGGGAACATATACAGCGCGCCCTGAGGTTTCACGCAGGAAACACCGGGGATTTGGTTGATTAATTCCCAAGCGCGGTCACGTTGTTCATACAAACGTCCTCCCGGTTGGATAAACTCACTGATGCTCTGATAGCCGCCCAGCGCTGTTTGAATCGCATGTTGCATCGGTACGTTGGCACACAACCGCATTGAGGCCAGCATCTCCAAGCCTTCGATATAACCTTTGGCATGCTTTTTCGGCCCGTTCAGCACCATCCATCCCTGACGGAAACCGGCAACACGGTAGGTCTTGGACAAACCATTAAAGGTGACAGTCAGTAAATCGGGGGCCAGAGCGGCAATAGAGTGATGCTGGGCTTCGTCATATAAAATCTTATCGTAGATCTCATCGGCGAAAATAATCAGGTCATTCTGGCGGGCAATTTCGACAATCTCCAGTAGCAGCTCTTTGCTGTAGACCGCGCCCGTCGGGTTATTTGGGTTGATAATCACAATCCCACGGGTACGCGGGGTGATCTTGCTGCGGATATCATCCAAATCAGGGAACCAGCCTGATTCTTCATCACACATATAGTGCACGGCTTTACCGCTTGAAAGCGAAACTGCCGCCGTCCATAACGGATAATCTGGTGCTGGCACTAGCATTTCATCGCCGATGTTCAGCAATGCCTGCATGGATTGCACAATTAGCTCAGAAACACCGTTCCCAATGTAGATATCCTCGACTGTCAGGTCGCGCATATCGCGGGCCTGATAGTGCTGCATAATGGCTTTGCGCGCCGAAAACAGGCCTTTGGAGTCGCAATAGCCTTGTGCCGTTGGCAAATTACGGATCACATCCACCAGAATTTCATCCGGTGCATCGAAACCAAACGGGGCAGGGTTGCCGATGTTCAGTTTCAGAACCTTGTTACCTTCTTCTTCAAGACGCTTAGCTTCTTTTAGCACTGGGCCACGAATGTCGTAACAAACGTTGTCCAGTTTGCTGGATTTCTCAATGGGGGACATAAAAAATTGAGCCTTTTGCTGGTAAAAGCGTGTCCTCAGCGTGGAACACTGCAAGGCATCCAATGTACTCCGACGCCGCTGCTTTTTGAAGTTCTATACACATCTTTAGTGTGGATGCCGGTTTTTAATTCAAATACCCATCGGCTGAAAGTGGGGAGTGACATTAAGGCTGTTTTGCGGTTAAGCCCTTATCAGATATGTGTGATTGATGAATTTGTCTGAAGTTTTATTCGGAAAAATTTTGATATACACAATCATGAGCAAAAAAATAGATCACCATAAGGTGAGGTAAATTTCCTACACGGCGAAGATTTGCCGTGATGGCTATGAGATCATTCTCAATGAGATTGCATTTTAAGGGTGAGGATCTGAATGAAACAGCTTATATCATCATACATATTATGGACGTGTGGGACAGTATGAATTTGTAAATAGGAAAACTATTAAGAATAATTAATGTTAACTCTCGGATTCTTAATGATTACTAAGCGTTACTGATTGAATTATCACAGTAAGATAAAAAAATCTCAGAGTAATACATTGATGTTTTTTGATATTACTTCCGTTCAAGAGCCTGGGTTTTTTAATTAAAATGGGCTTCCAACTCTTATAATCAGTCACGAAAAGTGAGATAACAGAAGTCTAAAAATCTTCATTAATCGAAGATTTAGCCGTTTTGTATGACCGTATTCACAAATAACACTATCGTTCAGCCAATAGAATTTTATAAAAAGAGATAGCGGTAACGAAATATAAGTAAATTTTTTGCCCTACTCTAATGAGTGGGGTACTGTCATACTTAGCGTTGTCCCTTATTGATGGCGCTAATACATAAACACCAGGGTAGTTTGTAATTAGAATTCAAAAAAGTGAAGAATACACTATGACAAATGCAAATCGTCCGATAATTAATCTCGACCTCGATCTGCTTAGAACCTTTGTAGCTGTTGCTGACTTGAATACTTTTGCCTCCGCTGCCGCAGCGGTTTGTCGAACACAGTCAGCGGTTAGCCAACAAATGCAACGGTTAGAACAGTTAGTGGGTAAGGAGTTGTTCGCCCGTCATGGGCGTAACAAATTACTCACTGAACATGGTCTCCAGTTACTTGGCTATGCCAGAAAAATTTTACGTTTTAACGATGAAGCCTGTACGTCACTCATGTACAGCAATATAGAAGGGTCGCTCGTTATTGGTGCATCTGATGATACTGCCGATACGTTGCTGCCTTTCTTGCTGAACCGGGTGGCGACACTATATCCTCGGCTGGCGATAGATGTGCGGGTAAAACGTAGCCCACTTATCACCGATATGCTGAGCAGTAGTGAGGTGAATCTGGCTATTACCACAGCCAAAGTTGACGCTCATCCTCATGTGATTTTAAGAACATCACCCACACTTTGGTACTGTTCTGCCGACTATCAGTTCCTGCCCGGCGAGGCCGTTCCGTTAGTGGTGATGGATGAGCCAAGTCCATTCCGTAATATGGCGATAGAGCATCTCACCAAAGCCGGTATTGCATGGCGTATCGCCTATGTGGCCTCTTCACTTTCTGCCATTCGAGCGGCAGTGAGGGCAGGGCTGGGTGTGACTGCCAGACCGATTGAGATGATGAGTCCTGATTTACGGGTGCTGGGTGAAACAGAAGGGCTACCTCGCCTGCCTGAAACGCACTATTCACTCTGTAAAAGTAGCCAGTGTGACAATGAATTGGCGCTAGCCATTTTCGACACCATGCAGGCGGGTCATCAACATGGTTTGCAATCTGACTCAGGTCTGGTTCTGGATTCTGATTACCTAATAGATGATGTAAATTAAGAATTCAACGCAAATAACATATCATAAGCCCCTAATTTCAGGGGCTTTTTGTTTTATTTTTTCGACAAAAATTCGATTTATTTCTATTTCAAATTAATCTTATGCTCAAAACGTCATTTTATTTTATTTACATCTATTTATCGGCATTCGGAAAATTATGTTAGCCAAATAGAAATGTAATTAATATTCATTCTCATTTAATAATGAAATGGCTTTATCAAAACGCCGTTTCATTTTTAATAAATAATTAAGTGCAACTTTTCATACCGAATATTTATTAAATAACACCCAAAACGTGTTCTGGATCAAAAAAATACCCCTAGCTAGTGAGTGGAAGAACCGGTTATTCCTGAGACAATGGTATAGTTAATACGAACTATACTGGTTGGTTTATATGTGTATGTTCTGACTTAACAAATTACTGACTCGATTTAGCTTACGCGTCCGCACCAAATGTTAAGTAAGATCGTGCACTTGTAAATTAATCTTTAGTTACTTTTGTCTAAGTTGACAAAAGGTTACTGAAAGGAGTAAAAAGCCCACAGTAAAACACTGGCTAAACAGTTGTAAAGACAGTGTGTTTTGTGTGGTTTTTATCCTTCCCTTTGAATCGATGTGGTGCACTAACTGCCAATACAAGAGCAGGATGTTCGACACCACTTTTGATGAGTAAGCAATGCGTATGTCAACAACCACTGAAGTTATCGCTCATCATTGGGCGTTCGCTGTATTCCTGATCGGCGCAATCGGACTATGCGGTTTGATGCTCTTAGGTGCGTTCTTCCTGGGTGGGAGAGCTCGGGCCCGTGCCAAAAACGTCCCCTATGAGTCTGGTATTGACTCGGTAGGTTCGGCGCGTATGCGCTTATCCGCCAAGTTTTACCTGGTCGCTATGTTTTTCGTTATTTTCGATGTTGAAGCCCTGTACCTCTATGCGTGGTCAATCTCTATTCGTGAGAGTGGCTGGGTAGGCTTTATCGAAGCAACCATTTTCATTTTGGTGCTTTTGGCTGGTTTGGTTTATCTGGTGCGCATCGGCGCTCTGGATTGGACTCCTGTGCGTTCTAATCGCCGCGTGAGCAAACCGAGCATAGTTAAATACGCCAGCAGTCATCCGCAAGCGCAAGATAACCGCCAATAAATACAGCGAGGCATTAACATGGACTATACGCTCACCCGCATAGACCCTAACGGTGAGAACGACCGTTACCCCCTGCAAACTCAGGAAACCGTCAGCGGCGATCCTCTCGAGCAACATGTCCATCGTAGTGTTTACATGGGTAAACTTGAGAACGCCATGCACGACATGGTGAACTGGGGGCGTAAGAACTCCCTTTGGCCGTATAACTTCGGCCTTTCTTGTTGTTATGTAGAGATGGTGACTTCGTTCACTGCCGTACATGACGTCGCGCGTTTTGGTGCAGAAGTACTGCGTGCTTCTCCGCGTCAGGCCGATTTCATGGTCGTGGCCGGTACTTGCTTCACCAAAATGGCCCCGGTGATTCAGCGTCTGTATGAACAAATGCTCGAACCTAAATGGGTTATCTCCATGGGCGCCTGTGCCAACTCAGGCGGCATGTACGATATCTATTCCGTGGTGCAAGGCGTGGATAAATTCCTTCCCGTAGACGTGTATATTCCTGGCTGTCCACCGCGCCCGGAAGCTTATATGCAAGCACTGTTGCTGCTACAGGAATCTATCGGTAAAGAGCGCCGTCCTCTCTCTTGGGTTGTGGGTGATCAAGGTGTTTACCGCGCCAATATGCAGCCAGAAAGAGAACGTAAGCATGCTGAACGAATTGCAGTAACTAACTTGCGGACACCTGACGAGATCTAACCCGACTTTCGGCGTTGGATTTTTGTGCGTAAGTGATTTGTTTTTGGATGGAATTGTTTTTATCCAGAACATGTGTGCGGCAAATGACCACAAAATGACACATTCAGTGTGGTGAAAAAACAGTGTGGTGAATAAATAATGACCGATTTAACGACGTCCGACAGCACCCAGCCTGCATGGCAGACCCGTGATCATCTCGATGATCCGGTGATTGGTGAACTGTCGAACCGTTTTGGGCCTGAGGCCTTTGTTGTTCAAGCGACCCGTACCGGGATGCCCGTGGTATGGGTGAAGCGTGAACAATTGCTAGAAATAATGTCGTTCTTAAGAAAACAGCCTAAACCTTACGTCATGCTTTTTGATTTGCATGGTGTGGATGAGCGCCTTCGTACTCACCGCCAGGGGCTTCCTGAAGCGGATTTTTCTGTTTTCTATCATCTGCTCTCCATCGAACGCAACCGCGATATCATGCTGAAAGTGGCACTGTCTGAAAAAGACTTACATGTGCCCACAGCGACCAAAATTTTCCCGAATGCCAACTGGTATGAGCGGGAAACGTGGGAGATGTTCGGTATCACCTTTGATGGTCACCCCCATCTGACGCGCATCATGATGCCGCAGAGTTGGGAAGGCCACCCGCTGCGGAAAGACTATCCAGCGCGAGCCACAGAGTTCGATCCCTTTGTGCTGACCAAGCAGAAAGAGGATCTGGAGATGGAATCGCTGACCTTCAAACCTGAAGATTGGGGCATGAAGCGTGGGACCGAAAACGAGGACTTTATGTTCCTTAACCTCGGCCCGAACCATCCCTCTTCACACGGTGCATTCCGTATCGTGTTGCAGCTTGATGGTGAAGAGATTGTCGATTGCGTGCCGGATGTGGGCTATCACCACCGTGGTGCGGAAAAGATGGGCGAGCGCCAATCTTGGCACAGCTACATTCCTTACACCGACCGTATCGAGTACCTCGGCGGTTGCGTCAACGAAATGCCTTACGTGTTAGCGGTTGAAAAACTGGCCGGTATCAAAGTGCCTGCGCGAGTCGATACCATCCGCGTCATGTTGTCCGAACTCTTCCGCATCAACAGCCACTTGCTCTACATCAGTACCTTTATCCAAGACGTTGGCGCAATGACGCCGGTGTTCTTCGCCTTTACCGACCGTCAGAAAGTCTACGATCTGGTTGAAGCGATCACCGGTTTCCGTATGCACCCGGCTTGGTTCCGTATTGGTGGCGTTGCCCACGACCTGCCGCGTGGCTGGGATCGTCTGCTGCGTGACTTCCTCGACTGGATGCCAAAACGTCTGGATTCCTACGTCAAAGCGGCATTGCAGAACAGCATCCTCAAAGGGCGTTCTGTTGGGGTGGCTGCCTATAATTCCAAAGAAGCATTGGAGTGGGGTGTCACTGGTGCTGGCTTGCGTGCGACGGGAGTTGAGTTTGACGTGCGGAAATGGCGTCCCTATTCCGGTTATGAAAACTTTGATTTTGAAGTGCCTATCGGTAACAACGGCGACTGTTATGACCGCGTGATGCTGAAAGTGGAAGAGTTGCGTCAAAGCCTGCGCATTCTGGAGCAATGTTATAAAAACATGCCAGAAGGGCCATTCAAGGCAGACCACCCACTGACCACACCGCCGCCGAAAGAACGCACGCTTCAACATATCGAAACGCTGATCACCCACTTCCTGCAAGTGTCATGGGGTCCGGTGATGCCAGCTAACGAATCATTCCAGATGGTTGAAGCGACCAAAGGGATCAACAGTTACTATCTGACCAGTGACGCCAGCACCATGAGCTATCGCACTCGGATACGTACCCCAAGCTATGCCCATTTACAGCAGATCCCATCGGTTATCCGTGGCAGCCTGGTATCTGACCTGATTGTCTATCTGGGCAGTATCGATTTTGTAATGTCTGATGTGGACCGCTAATTATGAGTGATCAAAAAGAGACTCAGGATCATAAAGAGAGCCAACGTGTGGTGGACCTGGCAGTCAATGCGGCTGAATCGGCGACCACAACTGACGTTTTCGAGTTGAGTGCTGAAGAACGTGATGCTATCGAGCATGAAAAGCACCATTACGAAGATGCCCGCGCCGCGTCAATCGAAGCACTGAAAATCGTGCAGAAGCAACGTGGCTGGGTGCCGGATGGGGCAATTCACGCCATTGCTGACGTGCTGGGTATCCCGGCCAGTGATGTTGAAGGGGTAGCCACATTCTACAGCCAGATCTTCCGCCAACCGGTAGGGCGTCATGTGATCCGCTACTGTGACAGCGTGGTGTGCCATATCACCGGTTATCAGGGGATTCAGGCCGCAATTTCGAAGAAACTCAGTATTCAGCCGGGCCAAACCACCTTTGATGGCCGCTTTACCCTGCTGCCGACTTGCTGCTTAGGGAATTGTGATCGTGGCCCGACCATGATGATCGACGACGATACCCACAGCTACCTGAAACCTGAAGATATCGAGAAGTTACTGGAGCAATATCCATGACAACTAACTCAGGTTTTACCAAAGAGGTTATCCGTACCCCGGAAATGCACCCGCTGACTTGGCGCTTGCGCGATGACAAACAGCCCGTGTGGCTGGATGAATATCGCAGTAAAACCGGTTATCTGGGCGCTGAAAAAGCCTTAAAAGGCATGGCACCCCCTGATGTTGTTAGCTTAGTCAAAGACGCGGGCCTGAAAGGCCGTGGCGGTGCAGGTTTCTCCACTGGGTTGAAGTGGAGCCTGATGCCGAAAGACGAAAGCATGAACATCCGCTATCTGCTGTGTAACGCCGATGAGATGGAACCGGGCACCTACAAAGACCGCCTGTTGATGGAGCAATTGCCGCATCTGCTGGTGGAAGGGATGCTGATCAGTGCCTTTGCGCTGAAAGCTTACCGTGGCTACATCTTCCTGCGTGGCGAATATATTGAAGCGGCGGTTAACTTGCGCCGTGCGATTGCCGAGGCCACCGAAGCGGGCCTGCTGGGCAAAAATATCATGGGCAGCGGCTTTGATTTTGAGCTGATTGTCCATACCGGTGCGGGTCGTTACATCTGTGGTGAAGAGACCGCACTGATTAACTCGCTGGAAGGCCGCCGCGCCAACCCACGTTCCAAGCCGCCTTTCCCCGCCTCTTCGGGTGTTTGGGGTAAGCCGACCTGCGTGAATAACGTGGAAACTCTGTGCAACGTGCCTGCCATTCTTGAGCATGGCGTGGAGTGGTATCAGGGGATTACGGCCGGTAAGAGTAACGACGCCGGGACCAAACTGATGGGCTTCTCTGGCCGGGTGAAAAATCCGGGTTTGTGGGAGCTGCCGTTTGGCATCACTGCCCGTGAAATTCTGGAAGATTACGCCGGTGGCATGCGCGATGGCTTGAAATTCAAAGCGTGGCAGCCGGGCGGTGCAGGGACTGACTTCCTGACCGCCGACCATCTGGATCTGCCGATGGACTTCGAGAATATCGCCAAAGCAGGCAGCCGTTTAGGGACTGCACTGGCGATGGCGGTAGACCACGAAATTGGCATGGTGCCGCTGGTGCGCAATCTGGAAGAGTTCTTTGCCCGTGAATCCTGTGGCTGGTGTACGCCTTGCCGCGATGGTTTGCCTTGGAGCGTGAAGATCCTACGTGCACTGGAGCGCGGCGAAGGTCAGCCGGGCGACATTGAGACGCTGGAGCAACTGTGCCGTTTCTTAGGGCCGGGCAAAACCTTCTGTGCTCACGCGCCGGGCGCGGTTGAACCCCTACAAAGTGCGATCAAATATTTCCGGGAAGAGTTCGAAGCCGGGATCGCCGCTAAAGACTATGGTAACACCCGAACCATAGCTGGTATTCAACCAAACCTGTTAAAAGCGCGCTGGTAGCAGCATTAATGCTCTTACTGTTTTCAGTAAGAGCCAGAATTTTTGATTAACGCTTGTAAAACGAACCGTTTCAAGGTCGCCGTAACAGCCAATAAACGTGTTCAATTACAAGCCACTTGGAAGCATGCTGATATGGCTACGATACATGTAGACGGCAAAGAATACGACGTAAACGGGGCCGACAACCTGTTACAGGCTTGTCTCTCCCTGGGACTCGATATTCCTTACTTTTGCTGGCATCCGGCGCTGGGAAGCGTCGGCGCTTGCCGCCAATGTGCGGTAAAGCAATACCAAAACGCCGATGACACCCGTGGGCGTTTGGTCATGTCCTGTATGACCCCGGCCACTGATGGAACCTTTATTTCCATTGATGACGGTGAAGCCAAAGATTTCCGTGCGAGTGTGGTTGAATGGTTGATGACAAACCACCCACACGATTGCCCGGTCTGTGAAGAGGGGGGGAATTGTCATCTGCAAGATATGACAGTGATGACCGGACACAGTTTCCGCCGCTATCGCTTCAGTAAACGTACTCACCAGAATCAGGATCTCGGCCCGTTCATCTCCCATGAAATGAACCGCTGTATCGCCTGTTATCGCTGCGTGCGCTACTACAAAGATTATGCTGATGGCACTGATTTAGGTGTCTACGGTGCGCACGATAACGTCTACTTTGGTCGTACTGAGAGCGGCACGCTGGAAAGCGAGTTCTCCGGTAACTTGGTCGAAGTGTGCCCGACCGGCGTATTCACCGATAAAACCCATTCCGAGCGCTATAACCGTAAATGGGATATGCAGTTCGCACCGAGTATCTGCCAGCAGTGCAGTGTGGGGTGTAACACTAGCCCAGGCGAGCGCTATGGTGAATTGCGTCGGATTGAAAACCGCTATAACGGCACCGTGAACCACTACTTTATGTGTGACCGTGGTCGCTTTGGTTATGGCTACGTCAACCGCAAAGACCGCCCACGTCAGCCGCAGCAACTGCGTGGCAACGACTGGATTCACCTTAACGCCGAACAGGCGATGCAAGGTGCGGCGGATGTTTTGCGTCAGGCGAAGAAAACCATCGGTATCGGCTCACCGCGCGCCAGTTTGGAAAGCAACTTTGCGCTGCGTGAATTGGTCGGTGCGGAAAACTTCTACACCGGTATTGCGGCAGGTGAGCAACAACGCCTGCAACTGATGCTGAAAGTGCTGCGCGAAGGCGGAGTTTATACGCCGTCGCTGCGCGAAATTGAGAGCTACGATGCGGTGCTGATTCTGGGTGAGGACTTGACCCAGACTGGCGCGCGTATTGCGCTCTCGGTTCGTCAGGCGGTGAAAGGCAAAGCCCGCGAAATGGCCGCAGCACAAAAAGTGGCTGATTGGCAGATTGCCGCCATCATGAACATTGGTCAGCACGCGAAACATCCGCTGTTTATCACCAATGTGGATAATACCCGCATGGATGATATCGCGGCGTGGAACTACCGTGCGCCAGTGGATGATCAAGCCCGTTTAGGCTTCGCCATCGCCCACGCGCTGGATGAATCTGCACCAGCGGTTGATGATTTGGCGAAAGAGCTGAAAGGCAAAGTGGATATCATCGTGCAGGCGTTGGCTGGTGCGAGAAAACCACTGATCATTACCGGCAGCAGTGCGGGCAGCGATGCCATCATTGAAGCCGCAGCCAACGTGGCGAAAGCCCTAAAAGGCCGTGGCGCAGACGTCGGCATCACCTTTGTTGCCAGTGCAGCCAATAGCATGGGCTTGACCATGATTGGCGGCGGTTCACTGGATCAAGCGCTGGCGCAGTTGTCCAGCGGTGAAGCAGATACTGCTATCGTGATGGAGAATGACCTCTATCGCCATGCGACGAAAGATAAGGTTGATACCGCGCTGGAGAGAGCCGCTAACCTGATTGTGGTGGATCATCAACGCACCGCGATTATGGATAAAGCCAGCTTGATCCTGTCGGCTGCCAGCTTTGCTGAAAGTGACGGTACACTGGTCAATCAGGAGGGCCGCGCTCAGCGCTTCTTCCAAGTCTATGACCCAACCTATTACGACGACCCGAAAAAGCCGGAAAACCACAGCATCATGCTGGAGAGCTGGCGTTGGTTGCACTCCCTGCACTCAACTTACACCAGTCGCCATGTGGACTGGACCCAGTTAGATCACGTGATTCAAGCTTGTGTCGCGGCTTTGCCACAGCTGGAAGGTATTGTTGAAGCGGCACCGGATGCCACTTTCCGCATTCGTGGGCAGAAACTGGCACGTTCGCCTATCCGCTACAGTGGTCGTACCGCGATGCGCGCTGATATCAGTGTGCACGAACCGCGTCAGCCGCAAGATATCGACACGCCGTTTGCCTTCTCGATGGAAGGGAACAACAGCCCACTGGCCGATCGTCAGCAGATTCCATTTGCTTGGGCGCCGGGCTGGAACTCACCGCAAGCTTGGAACAAATTCCAAGCCGAAGTGGGGGGGAACCTGCGCTTTGGTGATCCGGGTGTGCGTCTGATTGAAGCAGGGGAGGGAACGCTCGGTTACTTTGATTCTGTTCCCGCCGCCTTTAGCGCGACCGCTGAAAGCTGGCAGATTGCCCCTTACTACCATCTGTTTGGTAGCGAAGAGATGTCCCAACGCGCTGATGTGATCCAACAACGGATGCCAGAGCCTTATGTGATGGTCAACCCAGCCGATGCAGCGCAGTTAGGGGTTAACCTCGGTACGCTGGTGGAGTTCAACTGTGCGGGTCAAACTTTACGTTTGCCAGTGCGCTTGAGTGAAACCTTGGCTCAAGGTCAGGTCGGCTTGCCGCTTGGCTTACCGGGGATTCCACCGATTCTGGTGGGTGCGCGCGTTGAGAATCTGCGGGAGGCAGGACTATGAGCTGGTTTACCCCTGAATTGATTGAGATTTTAATCTCAGTCCTGAAAGCGGTGGTGATTCTGTTGGTGGTTGTCACCTGTGGCGCATTTATGAGCTTCGGTGAACGTCGCCTGCTGGGCCTGTTCCAGAACCGTTATGGACCAAACCGCGTGGGTTGGGGCGGGTCATTGCAGCTGGTCGCTGACATGATCAAAATGTTCTTCAAAGAGGACTGGGTACCGAAGTTCTCTGACCGGGCTATCTTTACGCTGGCCCCGGTTATTGCCTTTACCTCGCTGCTGCTCTCTTTCGCCATTGTCCCGGTCAGCCCGACCTGGGCGGTTGCGGATCTCAATATCGGCATCTTATTCTTCCTGATGATGGCGGGGCTGGCGGTTTACGCCGTGCTGTTCGCCGGTTGGTCCAGTAATAACAAATACTCTCTGTTAGGGGCGATGCGTGCTTCAGCGCAAACCCTGAGCTACGAAGTGTTCCTCGGCCTATCTTTGATGGGCGTGGTAGCACAGGCGGGTTCATTTAACATGCAGGATATTGTTAACTCTCAGGAGCACGTCTGGAATGTGATCCCGCAATTCTTTGGTTTCTTAACCTTTGCTATTGCAGGCGTTGCAGTTTGTCACCGTCATCCCTTTGACCAGCCAGAAGCTGAACAAGAGTTGGCCGATGGTTACCACATTGAATATTCCGGCATGAAATTCGGTCTGTTCTTCGTCGGTGAATACATTGGTATCGTGACCGTCTCTGCTCTGATCGTCACCTTGTTCTTCGGGGGTTGGCAAGGTCCGTTCCTGCCGCCATTTATCTGGTTTGCGCTGAAAACGGCTTTCTTCATGGTGATGTTCATTCTGATCCGTGCGTCCTTGCCGCGCCCACGTTATGACCAAGTGATGTCATTCGGCTGGAAAGTTTGCCTGCCGTTGACCCTGCTGAATCTGCTGGCGACTGCCGCGGTCATTTTGTACAACGCTCAATAAGGGGTGAATGAACCATGACGTTGAAAGAGTTAGTGGTTGGTTTCGGCACCCAAGTGCGCAGCCTGTGGATGATTGGCCTTCATGCCTTCCACAAGCGCGAAACCCAAATGTATCCGGAAGAGCCGGTTTACCTGCCGCCGCGCTACCGTGGCCGTATTGTGCTGACGCGCGATCCGGACGGTGAAGAGCGCTGCGTGGCCTGTAACTTGTGTGCCGTCGCTTGCCCTGTGGGCTGTATCTCTCTGCAAAAAGCAGAGCAGAAAGATGGCCGCTGGTATCCGGAGTTCTTCCGCATCAACTTCTCCCGCTGCATTTTCTGTGGTTTGTGTGAAGAGGCTTGCCCGACAACCGCTATCCAGCTAACGCCGGATTTCGAAATGGGTGAGTTTAAGCGTCAAGATCTGGTGTATGAGAAAGAAGATCTGTTGATCTCGGGTCCGGGTAAATATCCGGAATATAACTTCTACCGGATGTCCGGTATGGCGGTTGACGGCAAGCCGAAAGGCGAAGCCGAAAATGAAGCCAAACCGATTGACGTTAAAGGTCTGATGCCTTAGGAGCCAGCTTCCATGGAATTTGCATTTTATATTGCAGCATTGGTGGCAGTGGTGGCGACTATTCGCGTTATCACCCACACCAACCCGGTACATGCGCTGCTGTACCTGATTATTTCGTTGTTAGCTATCTCTGCGGTGTTCTTCTCGCTGGGGGCTTACTTTGCCGGTGCGCTGGAGATCATCGTTTACGCGGGGGCCATTATGGTGCTGTTCGTGTTTGTGGTGATGATGCTGAACTTGGGCAATGTCGAGCAACAAGAGCGCGATTGGCTGAAACCGACCCTGTGGATCGGCCCCGGCTTACTGGCGCTGGTGCTGCTGTCGGTACTGATTTACGCCATTAGCTCGGTAACGGATTCCGGGATCAGCGGCGAAATGGTCGATGCCAAAGCGGTCGGTATTAGCCTGTTTGGCCCTTATGTGCTGGCGGTTGAACTGGCGTCAATGCTGCTGTTGGCCGGTCTGGTGGTTGCCTTCCATATCGGGCGCGAGCATAAGCCGGGCGACGTGCTGGGCGCGAGCGATTCAGCGAAAAGAAAAACGGAGGAACAAGCATGATCCCTCTACAACATGGCCTGATTCTGGCGGCCATCCTGTTTGTGCTAGGGCTGACGGGGTTGCTGATTCGTCGCAATCTGCTGTTTATGCTGATAAGCCTTGAGGTGATGATCAACGCAGCGGCGCTCGCTTTTGTAGTGGCGGGCAGTTATTGGGGTCAGGCTGACGGTCAGGTGATGTATATCCTGGCGATCACGCTGGCGGCAGCGGAGGCCAGTATTGGTCTGGCACTGCTGTTACAGCTCTATCGTCGCCGCCATACTCTGAATATCGATACAGTCAGTGAGATGCGCGGATGAATCTATTATATTTAACAATTCTGCTGCCACTGCTGGGCTTCTTGCTGTTGGCATTCTCCCGTGGGCGCTGGTCTGAAAATACCGCCGCCACTGTCGGGGTGGGATCGATTGGTCTGACTGCGCTGGTGACACTCTATGTCGCAGTGGACTTCCTCAGTCAAAAGGCGACCGGGGTTCAGGTGTTTAACCAAACACTGTGGAACTGGATGTCTGTTGGCACCTTCAACATTCCGTTGACCCTGACACTGGATGGCTTGTCGCTGACCATGCTGTCAGTGGTGACTGGCGTGGGCTTCCTGATCCACATGTATGCCTCATGGTATATGCGTGGGGAAGAGGGCTACTCCCGCTTCTTCGCCTACACCAACCTGTTTATCGCGAGCATGGTGGTTCTGGTGCTGGCGGATAACCTGATGCTGATGTATCTCGGCTGGGAAGGCGTGGGCTTGTGCAGTTACCTGCTGATTGGTTTCTACTACACCAATCCGGCTAACGGCGCAGCGGCGATGAAAGCCTTTATCGTGACCCGCGTGGGTGACGTGTTCTTGGCAATCGCACTGTTCATCCTCTACCAAGAGCTGGGCACACTGAACATCCGTGAGCTGATGGTGTTGGCACCGCAGCAACTGGAGATGGGTTCAACCGCCATAACTTGGGCGACGCTGATGCTTCTCGGTGGTGCGGTCGGTAAATCGGCACAGTTACCACTACAGACGTGGTTGGCTGATGCGATGGCTGGCCCGACACCGGTTTCCGCGCTGATCCATGCGGCGACCATGGTGACGGCGGGTGTCTATCTGATTGCCCGTACTCACGGTCTGTTCTTGATGGCACCTGAAGTGCTGCATCTGGTGGGGATTATCGGCGCAGTCACCTTGGTGCTGGCGGGTTTTGCGGCACTGGTGCAAACCGATATCAAACGGGTGTTGGCCTACTCCACCATGAGCCAAATTGGCTACATGTTCTTGGCGCTGGGCGTTCAGGCGTGGGATGCGGCTATCTTCCACCTGATGACTCATGCCTTCTTTAAAGCGTTACTGTTCCTCTCCTCCGGTTCAGTGATTCTGGCCTGTCACCACGAGCAAAATATTTTCAAAATGGGCGGTTTGCGTAAAACCATTCCATTGGTCTATATCTGCTTCTTGGTGGGCGGTGCGGCGTTGGCAGCACTGCCAGTGGTCACCGCAGGCTTCTACAGTAAAGACGAAATTCTGTGGGGCGCATTGGCCAGTGGCCATATCAATCTGATGGTCGCCGGGCTGGTTGGGGCATTCCTCACCGCGCTCTACACCTTCCGTATGATTTTCATTGTGTTCCACGGCGAGCCAAAAACCAAAGCGCATCCGGTCAAAGGGATCACCCACAGCCTGCCACTGATTGTGTTGCTGGTGCTGTCGACCTTTGTTGGCGCACTGATAACCCCTCCACTGGCGGGCGTATTGCCAGAGCTTCACTTTGGTGAAGAGGGCAAAATGCCGCTGGAAATCTTCTCCGGCGTGTTGGTGGTAATCGGTATTGCGCTGGCCGCATTCCTGTATCTGGGCAAACGTCAACTGGTCAACAGCATTGCGCAAAGTGCGCCGGGCCGCTTCTTTACGGTCTGGTGGTTCCATGCGTGGGGCTTCGACTGGCTCTACCATAAGGTGTTTGTCCGCCCCTATCTGTGGATTGCAAAACTGATACAGCGTGATCCGCTGAACTCACTGATGAATACCCCGGCGATACTTTCGCGCTGGAGTAATCGCGGTCTGACCGTCAGTGAAAATGGACAGGTGCGTTGGTATGTCGCGTCTATGGGTTTGGGTGCAGTCGTCGTACTGGCTCTGTTGCTTTTCGTTTAATTAGGGACACAAAACGCCATGCTATTACCTTGGCTAATTCTTATCCCCTTTATCGGCGGCTTACTGTCTTGGCAGTGTGATCGCTTCGGTACAAAAGTACCGCGTTGGATAGCGCTATTCGCGATGGGGCTGACACTGGTGCTCTCCCTGATTCTCTGGGGGCAGGGCAACTACTCACTGATGAATCCGGCGGGGATTCCGCAATGGCAGTCAGAATTCACCTTGCCGTGGATACCACGGTTCGGCATTGAATTCCATCTGGCACTGGATGGCTTATCACTGCTGATGGTGGTGCTGACTGGCCTGCTGGGTGTGCTGGCTATCCTCTGTTCGTGGCGTGAAATTCAGCGCAATCAGGGCTTCTTCTACCTGAATCTGTTGTGGATTCTGGGTGGGGTTATCGGCGTGTTCCTCGCCATCGACATGTTCCTGTTCTTCTTCTTCTGGGAAATGATGTTGGTGCCGATGTACTTCCTGATTGCCTTATGGGGCCACAAAGCATCAGACGGTAAAACGCGCATCGCGGCGGCAACCAAGTTCTTCATCTATACCCAGGCCAGCGGCCTGATTATGTTGATTGCCATTCTGGGGCTGGTGTTTGTGCACTACAAAGCCACCGGCGTCTGGACATTCAACTACGAAAATCTGCTGAAAACGCCGATGTCCCACAATGTGGAATATCTGCTGATGCTGGGCTTCTTTATCGCCTTCGCGGTAAAAATGCCAGTGGTGCCTTTGCACGGCTGGTTGCCCGATGCACACAGTCAGGCACCAACAGCGGGTTCGGTTGACTTAGCTGGGATTTTGCTGAAAACGGCGGCCTACGGTCTGCTGCGTTTCAGCCTGCCACTGTTCCCGAACGCCTCCCATGAGTTCGCGCCTATTGCCATGTGGCTAGGTGTCGTCGGCATCTTCTACGGTGCATGGATGGCCTTCTGCCAGACTGATATTAAGCGCCTGATTGCTTACACCAGTGTGTCACACATGGGCTTCGTGCTGATTGCCATCTACACCGGCAGCCAACTGGCCTACCAAGGTGCGGTTATCCAGATGATTGCCCACGGCTTGTCAGCCGCCGGTATGTTCATCATCTGTGGCCAGTTGTATGAACGCCTGCATACTCGTGATATGCGCCAGATGGGCGGCCTGTGGGGGCGAATTAAATACTTGCCTGCGCTGTCGCTGTTCTTCGCGGTAGCGACATTGGGGATGCCGGGGACCGGTAACTTCGTCGGCGAATTTATGATCCTGTTCGGCAGCTTCCAAGTCGTTCCGGTGATTACCGTGATCTCGACGTTTGGGCTGGTTTTTGCTTCGGTTTACTCGCTGATTATGATGCAACGTGCCTATTACGGTGCGCCAAAATCAGAAGAGGCGCTACCGGGCATGAGTGCAAGGGAACTGTCTATCATCCTGCTGTTAGTGGTGCTGTTGGTGTTGCTCGGGGTTTACCCGCAGCCAATTCTCGACACCTCCCATGCGGCGATGAGTAATGTACAGCAGTGGTTCAATGCTTCATCTATTCCAACAACAAGGCCGTAATTCGCCATGACAATAACTCCTCAACAACTGATCGCAATGCTACCGCTGTTGATCGTCGGATTGACGGTGGTGGTTGTGATGCTGTCCATTGCGTGGCGACGCGATCATTTTATCAACGCCACTCTGACGGTTATCGGGCTTAACCTGGCGCTGCTTTCCCTCTATTTCGTTGGGCAAGTCGGGCCAATGGATGTCACTCCGCTGATGCGGGTTGACGGCTATGCCATGTTCTACACTGGGCTGGTGATTGTTGCCAGTCTGGCAACCAGCACCTTTGCTTATCCTTGGCTCAATGGCTATCCCGATAACCGCGAAGAGTTCTATCTGCTGGTGCTGATTGCCACCATGGGTGGCATTTTGCTGGCGAGTGCCAATCATCTGGCGTCGCTGTTCTTGGGTATTGAGCTTATCTCTCTGCCGCTGTTCGGCCTGATTGGCTATGCCTATCGCCAGAAGCGCTCACTGGAAGCCAGTATCAAATACATGCTGCTGTCAGCGGCGGCGTCGTCATTCCTGCTGTTTGGGATGGCGCTGCTGTATGCCGAGTCCGGTAGCTTGTCTTTCGCGGGTTTGGGCAAGAGCCTGAGCGACTCCGTGATTCACCAGCCGCTGATTTTGGCGGGTTTGGGGATGATGATTGTCGGCTTGGGCTTTAAGCTGTCGCTGGTGCCATTCCAACTCTGGACGCCAGATGTGTATCAGGGCGCACCTGCTCCGGTATCCACCTTCTTGGCTACCGCCAGCAAGATTGCCATCTTTGCCGTGGTGATGCGTCTGTTCCTGTACGCGCCAGCCGCCGACAGTGAAGCCGTGCGATTAGTGCTCTCCCTGATTGCCGTGGCCTCGATTCTGTTCGGTAACTTGATGGCGATCAGCCAGACCAACATCAAGCGTCTGCTGGGTTACTCCTCTATCGCGCACCTTGGCTACTTGCTGATTGCGTTGGTGGCGGTGCAAACTCACCAGTTGGCACTGGAAACCGTCGGCGTCTATCTGGCGGGTTACCTGTTCAGCAGCTTGGGCGCTTTCGGTGTCGTCAGCCTGATGTCCAGCCCGTACAAAGGCCCAGATGCAGAGTCCCTGTTCTCTTATCGCGGGCTGTTCTGGCATAAGCCGATTCTGTCTGCGGTGATGACAGTGATGATGCTGTCATTGGCGGGTATCCCAATGACACTGGGCTTTATCGGCAAGTTCTTCGTGGTGGCAATGGGTGTCAGCGCCAACCTGTGGTGGCTGACCGGTGCCGTCGTCTTGGGCAGTGCGATTGGCCTCTATTACTATCTACGTGTGACGGTGAGCCTGTTCCTCAGTGCGCCGGAAACCTTGGTGCGTGATACACCAAACAACTGGGCACTAACTGCCGGTGGTGTGGTGGTACTGATTTCTGCGATTCTGGTGCTGTTCTTGGGTGTCTACCCACAGCCGTTGATTTCGCTGGTTCAGTTGGCACAACCACTGATGTAATTCATCGTTAACGCGGTGATTCCAACCCCCTGTGAGCTTCGGCTGACAGGGGGTTTTGTTTTATGGGCTATTTAATGTTGCTTGATTTGATGTGGGGTAAAGACCTGAATGTAAAATATGTTTTATCTGGATATATTGATTACTTATTCATTGGGTCAATATTTAAGGGTATATATGTCATGTTTTGGTCTTTCCTCGCCGGCACGGAGTGCTGGCGATGTGCATAAAAAAACAGCTCTTCTGAGTTCCGGTCAATTGATATCTGGTGAGGTTCCGATATTCTCTGATAGTGTTTTTTTTGGCGATAAAATAACCACCAATTCTTCTCTCGATAAAAGTAAAGAAGATGAAGAGTTCAATATGCATATGATTGAAAATGCCTATTATATTAAAAATAGAAATTACTCTTACACAAGCAGTCCGATCATCAATCAGAAGGATAAAGCTAATATCACGGCTTTGATATACGCACCAGAGTTACAAGAAAGAATAAATAAAGAATATAGTGACTTGAAAGAAAATACAGTAATGCATAAAAGTGATTATCAAATAAAAGGTAATTTAATCCTCACCGAATTAATTGCAAAAGAGTTTACTGCCGTAGCATCATCAGACATCAATAGTGGTCAATGGGCTAATGAAAACCCGTTAACCAGTGCAATGCTTGCTTGTATTAAAGATAAGCATGAACAACCTGATATTAACGCCATCGTTTCAGATCGAGCTATTCGATTTCTTTGTACTAAAGTGCCCCATGTGATGGATGAAATATTCTCTTTGGATGGATTTATTGCAGCATGTATTGAAGAGATTACTCAATATCTCTTTTTACCTGAAGGAAATAAGGTGACATTCCCAGACGATATTGCGGCGAGTATTAAACGAAAAGTGGAAAGAATGGCGAGTGAAATTCGCATGCATCCAGAGGTAAAAATTGAAGAACTTAGGGAGCTTGACGAATTTATAAAACAATTCCCCCAATCTTTATCGAATGAATAAAATATTGTTCAAAATAAAAATAGCCCAGTCAATATTTTACTCAACAGTAGATTAATTATAAGCGAAGGTACTATGAAAACTAACGGCCATTTTTTTAAAAACTTAATGAGTAATTTTACGAAATCGTCACATTTTTCTCATGAGAAAAAAACAATCAAAAACAATCAAATACAGAAAACAGATTTCAACTGTTTTGAAGAATGTAAGTTAAGTAACCTTATTTCTGAATTGGAGAAGGACTTTGATTACAATTATGGCTATGATAAGACATTCCCTATTTATATGCAGATCTGGGACGAAATAAATAAAAGTGACGATCATCGCAATTATGTACTAATGGAAGCTCAAGCCAATAAAGGTAAACGCAGCGATGCGCTATGCTGTTTTTTGGTGGAACAAGGGTGGTTGGTTGAGCATACTAATATCGAATTCCCATCCCAAAGCCGCGTATTGGATGATTTAAGGAGTGATGCCCTTTGCCAGCAGGCTATCAGAAAATTGATAGTTAAAGGCGTGCAAGAAAATATACAATCTATTGTTAATGGGAAAAGTTCTCCGTCGAAGGAGTGGGCAAAAAAAGAGCATGAAAAACAGGAAAGTATTCTTTCGATAGTTTGTCATGTCTTAGGATTAACTGCCGATAAAAAAAATGGTGCCAAAAATCGCCTGGGTCAAGATCCTATTTCTAATGTTGTATCCAGCATTACGAACAAGGCACATGATTTTATTAAGAAAAATATTGATGGTGAGAATCCGGATGCAATAGTAACGCGCAAAATTGTTGATGCTTATTATAGATGCTATAGTAACAAAGAAGAATTACCAAGTGCTGAAATTATTGATAAAGTAAAAGATGAAATAATTAATACCGTCCTCATTAGCAGTAATCCTCATAATGAGAATTATCATACACTTTTAGATGATTGTAAGAGACCGCTTAGTATAGAAGCGAGCGCCTATAGGATTATATCTAAAGTATTACTTCATCCTGTTATCAGTGAAAAATACTTTAACCATATGGAGGCCATAATAAAATCAGGATCTTTCCTTCAGCCTAATGGAGAGAAGAAAGAATCTATACGTATAGAAAAAAAATATTTAGCGACAGATGAAACTTATCATATCAAGAGCAGCCAGTTTTATAAAGATATTGAGAGTCATTTATTGAGTATTAATAAAAATCTTACTGAGAATGACATTTTATTGTGCAGTATGGATTATCACCAGTATTTCTGTCAGCAGTTTGACCTTGACGTTCCTAGTCTAGCGGCTCTGGAGCCTTTTCAGCCGTTAACCATTGAGTCAAATAAGCGTGGGGCAGTGCATATCGAGTAGAAATAACATGGTAATAAAGTGATTTAAATCACATAATTAATGTAACAGCGGCAAGATAATATTTATTTATGTGACGTGAACACATGAAATTATCCTCAATTCAGGTAAACTGCGCGACTTTCACTCAATGCACGTTTCGTTTAACACTTTCGCGCAGGTAAATCTTGATGAACATTATTCTGATGATTGCCATCACCACTGGTATTCTCTCAGGTGTCTGGGGCTGGGTTGCCGTCAGCTTAGGGCTGATCAGTTGGGCGGGTTTTCTGGGGTGTACCGCCTACTTTGCCTGCCCCCAAGGTGGGGTGAAAGGGTTGCTAATTACCCTGCTAACCTGCCTGAGCGGGGTATTTTGGGCGATGATGATTATTCAGGGTAGCGCCTTGCAGCCGGAGTGGGCCATCTTGGGTTATGTCTTGACGGGTATTGTGGCGTTTTTGATGTGCATTCAGGCCTGTCAGCAGTGGTTATCCTTTGTCCCCGGTACTTTTATTGGCGCCTGCGCAACCTTTGCTGGCAATGGCGACTGGAAGTTAGTGATCGCCTCGCTGCTGGTTGGCGTAGTGTTCGGTTATGCGATGAAAAACAGTGGGTTGTGGTTGGCGGCGAGGCAGAGCCGCCAGGGGGAGCATCCCTTGGAACCTTCGGTAGGGATGGATGCTGATCCGAAATCTATCAACCGAAACCTGCTCCCCCAGCCACAACTGAACCTATCAACAAATCCATCTGAACCGGAATGAAGAATCACAAAAGGTGATTCGCCACCTTAACCACAATCTTACGTAATGGAGCCACTTCCCCAAGTGTCCCCATCGGGCGATGCAACTCACCGGGGAACAGCAGGGCGATATCACCCGGTGCCAGTGTCAATAACGTTTCGCTGGTGATGCCCTCAAACAACCCATAATCCCGCTCAGTATCAAAATCCATGGTCGGGCGCTGGCCCTGCGCGGAGGGCGAAGCCCCAATCACCTCACTGCCTTCCAGCAGAATATGGATATCAATATAGTAACGGTGTAATTCCGGAGCTTGCTCATATAAAGGTTTGGTGGCGGCAATAATATGATTCAGGTAAATTTCACGCCCTTCAATCTCTTGCTCACCGGCGGGCAAATTGACTAAATCCATTTGGCTAATGGTCGCCAGCGTCCGGCGGATCACCTCGGGATACCACGGGTTATTCACCGCGCTTTTAAGTTCATCAAGTATCATAACTATTCCTATATGCTCGTGTGGCCCGCGCTTATGCGCAATGACTCACGCTATTTTCAGATTCCAGTGCGGCAATACAGAGTTCAACAACACCGGCCACATCAGGCGAAATATCGATTTTAATGACGTCCGGCTCGCTGGCTCCGGGGGCCTCTAATGTTGCGAACTGGCTCTTTAATAGGCTCTCAGGCATAAAATGCCCAGCGCGTTGCTGCATTCTGTGCAGCACTAAATCGTAATCACCGGTCAACCACAAAAAACGGATACCGTGGTTCCCCTCACGCAGACGGTCGCGGTACTGCTTTTTCAGTGCCGAGCAGACTAAAAAACCCACTTCATTCTTCTGTTGCAGGCTATAGGCCACATCACTGAGCCGCTCAAGCCAAGGGGCGCGGTCTTGATCATTCAGTGGCTGACCTGATGCCATTTTTTGAATATTGGCGCGAGGGTGTAGATCGTCACCATCAATAAATTTGGCGTTAAGTGCCTGCGCCAGTACTTGACCGACACAAGACTTGCCCGTGCCGGAAACACCCATGACAATAATGCATTTACCAGACATATCATTCCTCTGTATTTATCAGACTGCGACCAACATGCCGCCATCAACAAACAGCAGATGACCATTGACGAAATCAGAGGCTTTGGACGACAGATAAACCGCAGCCCCAATCAGCTCTTCCGGGTCTCCCCAGCGGGCGGCGGGCGTGCGTTTACACAACCAATCGGTGAAGGCTTTATCGTCAACCAGCGCTTTTGTCATATCGGTTTTGAAATAACCAGGGGCGATACCATTGACCTGAATGTTGTAACGGGCCAGCTCGACACACATGCCGCGCGTCAACATTTTGACCGCACCTTTAGAGGCGGCATAAGGTGTAATAGTGTCGCGACCTAATTCACTCTGCATGGAACAAATATTGATAATTTTCCCGCGTTGGCGTTTAACCATATAACGGGAGACGGCTTGTGAAACTAAGAATACGGATTTCTGGTTGACGGCGATAACATCGTCCCAATCTTTTTCTGGGAATTCGGTAAAAGCATGGCGACGTTGAATACCGGCATTATTAATTAAGATATCAATCGCACCAATGCTGCTCTCTATTTGTTCGATAGCCTCATTGACCGCATCATGGTCGGTCACATTAAAGGCTGCGGCATGAGCAACAAACCCGTTGGCGCGCAATTCAGCAACGGCTTTTTCTGCCCGCTCGGCGGTAATATCATTAATAATGATCTCCGCACCAAATTCAGCCAAACCTTTTGCTAATAGGAATCCGATACCTTGTGCGGAACCCGTAATTAATACTTTGCGTTTTTCTAGCGAAAATAGATTCTTCATTGTGAATTCCTAATGGCGCAATCGAGCGACATATAAAATAGATGTTATGAGTGAACACTGTCGAATTAATACAGTCATCGTTTAAATTTAGGCAATAAAATCACGAATAATAAAGTCTTTATTATTTCCCAATATTGCTTTAAAACAGATGGAAATCCGATTCACGGTAGCGGTATTTCCATTAAACTGGGCCGTCTGAAAACATGTCTCTATCAGACCGTTTTCTGCCTTATCAAACTGTGATGCAGATCACTTTAAATCATGTTACGACAAGCTGTTACCGCTTACGTGAGCGGTGTCGCCTTGAGGATAGAAAAAGAGTCTGGTTAGCAGGGGCTTTGCCCATTTCATTAACAGATTGCAGATTAACCTATTGATAATAAAATAACTTAATAATGATCAGCATGGCTGTTATAGCATATTTAACCCGTAACATGCTTTTCATTACACAAGTTAACAGTGCATAATCAGTTTACCCCTCTCGCACTCTTGTTCCAGGTATTTGCCATGAAAAACCAGCGTGTTACGTTACAGGATATCGCGTTACTTGCCGGCGTGACCAAAATGACCGTCAGCCGCTATTTGCGCACGCCGGAAAAAGTGGCACCAGAAACCGGTGAGCGCATTGCTCAGGTGATGGCTGAAGTTAATTATAGTGCTGATTCTGAAGGGGAAACGGGGCTTAATCAAAAAAGTCCGCGTATAGGAATCTTGGTGCCCTCTTTTAATAACCAGATTTTCTCCGATCTATTGGCGGGTATTGAGTCAGTGACTGCCGCCAGTGGATACCAAACGCTGGTAGTCAATTATAACTACAGTAAAGAGCGCGAAGAGGAGCAGATCATTAATCTGCTCTCCTGCCAGATCTCCGGGTTGATACTCACAGACTCCGAACATACCTTACGTGCTGATAAATATCTGAATGCCTCCGAAATTCCAATCGCCCAAGTGATGGATCTGGAGCCGCAATTTAATCGTATCACGGTCGGATTCAATAATTATCAGGCCGCCTATGACATGACGGCAACCCTACTCGCCAGTGGAAAACAGAATATTGTCTATTTCGGTTCCATGTCTGATGTGCGGGATCGCAAACGTTATCAAGGTTATAGTCAGGCAATGAGTGATGCTAATTTCACGCCATTACATATTACGCCGAATAAAGTCTCTTCCGTTTCTATTGGTGCCGGGATGTTGGCATTGGCACGACAAATGTATCCGCAGGTTGATGCTATTTTCTGTACCAATGATGATATGGCCGTGGGGGTGTTACAAGAGTGCTTGAAGCTGGGCATGGCGATACCCGCTGAAATGGCTATTTCCGGTTTTCATGGGCTGGATATTGGTCAGGCAACCACGCCGGTGCTGGCCAGTGTTACCACGCCACGTTTTGAAATGGGTAAAGTTGCCGCTGAGATTTTGATTAAAAAAATCAAAAAAATCCCGACAATTGAGCAGGTTGACCTACATTATCGGATTTCACTCGGTGGGACGATTTAAGGTTCCAGCCATTTCTGTAGGGATGCTCGTCTCTTATTTTCTGCCATTGTGCTGTGCAATGGCAGCCACTCACTTTCCTCTGTCTCCCTTGCTTATGTTTTATTCCCGCCATAACAAATGACCGCTATCGATAACATTTCAATTAATGCCTTACATGAATTTTTAACGCGTACCTGATTAGCTGAAACAATTCAGCCTTGGCAATGATAGCTGGGTCACGTTACCGGTAACATGTTTTCTTAACATGATTTACAGTGACCCACATCACAAAATAAAACATTGAAAACAGGTCTCATAACGACATTCGCTGAATGGCTACATCATCCGATGATTCCCTGTCGCCATTCTGGTTTCTTTGATTTATTGACATGGTCAGGTACTCATAATGAAAAACAGTACGCAATCTGTATTAATTATCGCCCCGGTAATGGACTATTTGACGGAGAAATTGGAACAAAACTTTACTGTTCACAAACTCTTCCAGATAGCGGATCACGCGGAGTTTCTGGCTGAGCAGGGCAAGAATATTAAAGGTATTGTGACTCGTGGTGATATTGGCGTGACCAACGAAGTGTTGGCGTTATTACCTGAAGTAGAGATTATCTCAATCTTCGGCGTTGGGACGGATGCTGTCGATCTGGATTATACCCGTGAGCGTAAGATCATTGTGACTACCACGCCGGGTGTGCTGACAGACGATGTGGCTGATACCGCGCTGGGGCTCATTATTGCCACCTCTCGCCGCTTATGTCAGGCCGATAAATTCCTGCGTGCCGGTCAGTGGCCGCATAGCAGCTTACCTCTATCGTCCAAAGTGACTGGAAAACGTCTGGGCGTATTTGGGATGGGCCGCATTGGTCAAGCCATTGCCCGCCGTGCTGCGGGTTTCGATATGCAAATTGCCTACACTGATACAGTGCATATCGAAAGCCTGCCATACCAATATGTGCCTGATTTAATCAGCCTCGCGCAACAGAGCGATATTCTGGTGGTGGCTATCTCTGGTGGGAAAGACAGTGCGGGCCTGATTGATAAAACCGTTTTTGCCGCGCTGCCCAATCATGCGATTCTGATCAATATTGCCCGTGGCAGCATGGTTAATCAGGATGATTTAATTCATGCGCTGCAACAGCAAGATATTGGCGGTGCGGGTCTGGATGTCTTTGCTGATGAGCCTAATGTGCCACAAGCATTAATCGAAATGGAAAATGTGGTACTGCTGCCGCATATTGCCAGCGCCACCCAAGAGACCCGTATTCAAATGAGCGATATTGTTTTTGCTAATATCCTCGCCCATTTCTCCGGAGAGGAAGCACCAACGGCCATTCATTATTAATACCCGTCATCTTTCAATTTGTAGGTGTGTTAGCTGCGTTCAATAACCCGAATTACTTACTGATGTAAGCTCATCGGGATTATCTCGCTTGCCGCCTTCCTACATCTTGAAATTTATTTGGTATATAAATGATGCAAAAAACATTTCTTTTAATTTAATTAAAAACTGCAAATATTCCCTATTTGCTTTCGGTATTCCCTGCATCTTTATGCATGATGCAGGGTAATACTTGGCTATTATCATGAGGCGTATATATATGGACAGTAAGATCCCTAATGCCCGTTGGTTCCGCGTTATTGTGCCAATAATGATTGCTTGTATTATTTCTTTTATGGACCGGGTCAATATTAGTTTTGCGCTACCGGGCGGTATGGAGAGTGATCTGGCGATTACCAGCCAAATGGCCGGTTTAGCGGGCGGTATCTTCTTTATTGGTTATCTCTTTTTACAAGTCCCTGGTGGCCGTATTGCGGTACATGGCAGCGGCAGAAAATTCATTGCTTATTCACTGGCGGTTTGGGCCGTCGTCTCAATTCTGACCGGTTTTGTCACCAATCATTATCAACTTTTATTCTTGCGCTTTGTGCTGGGGGTGTCTGAGGGCGGTATGCTACCGGTGGTTTTGACCATGGTGAGCAACTGGTTCCCGGAACGCGAAATCGGCCGCGCCAATGCTTTTGTCATGATGTTCGCGCCCATTGGCGGCATGTTCACCGCACCTCTGTCTGGCTTTATTATCAATGCGCTCGACTGGCGCTGGCTCTTCTTCCTCGAAGGTTCTCTCTCCGCCGTGGTGCTGATTATGTGGTGGTTTGTTATCAGTGACCGCCCTGAAGAGGCTAAATGGCTATCGGTAAAAGAGCGCGACTATCTGGTCACTGAACTGTCACGGGAACGGGCTGAGCGGATGCTCGATGCGCCTGTGACCAATGCCCCATTGAAAGCCGTGTTCCTGAATAAAGGGCTGATGAAACTGGTGGCGCTGAACTTCTTTTATCAAACCGGGGATTATGGCTACACCCTATGGCTACCCACCATTTTGAAAAATCTGACCGGCGGTAATATGGCCTCGGTCGGCATTCTGGCAATCCTGCCGTTTATCGCCACCACCGCCGGTATTTATGCCATCTCTACCCTGTCGGATAGAACCGGCAAACGCCGTCTGTTGATTATGATTTCACTGTTCTGCTTCGCCGCCGGGCTGGTGACCTCGGTGATTTTCCGCCACGACGTGTTGATCTCCTATCTGGCCCTGGTGGTGTGCGGATTCTTCCTCAAAGCCGCCACCAGTCCATTCTGGTCAATTCCGGGCCGCATTGCCGTGCCGGAAGTGGCGGGGGGCGCACGTGGTGTCATCAATGGTTTAGGGAATCTGGGCGGATTCTGCGGGCCGTATCTGGTCGGCGTGATGATCTTCTTCTACGGCCAAAGTGCGGCAGTCTGCATGTTAGCTGGCTCATTGATTATCGCCGGGTTGATTACACTGACCCTACCGAAAGAGTGCGATGTTGAAGTCAACACGCAGGCGAAAGGTGCCGTAGGCAAAGGTGTGATCAAGGTTAAACGCGCTTAAATCCGGTAGGGGGTAGCGGCTGGAAACAGTGACACCCCCTGCTGTTTATCACCGGAGAATGTCATGAATTTACAGCAGCAACTCACTTACTGCCAACAGCACCAACAACTTTTGCAACTGATGCACTTTGATCACGACATCGCCTGGCAGTTAGGTGAAAAAATTAAGCGGCAAGCTGAACAACAAGGGGCGGCATTGGCTATCGATATTACTGTCAATCGCCAAAGCGTATTCAGTTATGCCATGCCCGGCACCAGTGCCGAAAATCAGGATTGGTTGCGGCGTAAACGTAATGTGGTGGAGCTATTGAATACCAGCTCTTATGCTGCGGGATTGATGCTACAACAGCGCCAAACCTCTCTGGAAGCGCGCTATGGAGTGAGTCTGCGCGACTACGCCGCATTGGGTGGTGGCTTCCCACTCCAGATTAAACATACGGGGATTATTGGCAGCGTTAATGTTTCCGGTGCGCCACATCTGGATGATCATAATTTGCTGTTACAGGTACTGGCGGACTTCATCGGCCTACCTGTGGGCAGCATTGAGCTTTTGGCTCCCCTGAGCGAATAAGGAATGGCGATGAACCCGACTCTCACCCGCGTCACGCAGCGTATTACGGCGCGATCTGCGGCGACCCGCACGGCCTACCTGCAACGTATCAGTGCGGCGAAAGAAAATACCGTTCACCGCTCACAACTGGCCTGCGGCAATTTGGCGCACGGTTTCGCCGCGTGTCAGCCGGAGGATAAAGCCTCGCTAAAGAATATGGTGCGCAGTGATATCGCTATCATAACGTCCTATAACGACATGCTATCCGCTCATCAGCCTTATGAATCTTACCCGCAACAACTGAAAGCAGCACTGCATGAAGTCGGTGCTGTCGGGCAGGTGGCAGGGGGCGTTCCTGCCATGTGTGATGGCGTGACACAAGGGCAGGATGGGATGGAGTTGTCGCTGATGAGCCGCGATGTGATTGCCATGTCAGCGGCGATCGGCCTGTCACACAATATGTTTGATGGCGCACTCTATCTTGGGGTATGCGACAAAATTGTGCCGGGATTGTTGATGGCTGCCCTCTCATTCGGCCACTTACCGGCGGTTTTTGTCCCCGCAGGGCCAATGGCAACCGGCCTCTCCAATAAAGAGAAAGTGCGAGTTCGCCAACTGTTTGCGGAGGGCAAAGTTGACCGAAATGCCCTGTTGGAGGCGGAGTCTGCCTCTTATCACAGCGCGGGCACCTGCACTTTTTACGGCACTGCCAACTCCAATCAGATGGTGATGGAGGTGATGGGGCTGCACTTGCCCGGCTCCTCCTTTATCCAACCCAATACCCCATTGCGGGATGCACTCACCGCCGCTGCTGCGCGTCAGGTCACTCGTCTGACGGAGAACAGCGGGCACTATCTGCCTATTGGTCAGTTGGTGGATGAAAAAGTGGTGGTCAACGGCATTGTGGCGCTACTGGCAACGGGTGGCTCGACGAATCACACCATGCATCTGGTGGCGATGGCGCGTTCAGCGGGCATTATGATCGATTGGGATGATTTTTCCGAGTTGTCAGAGGTGGTGCCGCAGTTATGTCGCATCTACCCCAATGGCCCTGCGGATATCAACTATTTTCAGGCGGCAGGCGGGGTCGCCTTGCTAATAAAAGAGCTGCTGGAAGGCGGTTTAGTGCATGAAGATGTCCACACTGTGGCAGGATTTGGTCTGCATCGTTATACACAAGAGCCGTATTTGGAGGAGGGGCAACTGCAATGGCGGCGTGGCCCACAGCACTCACTGGATGACGCGGTTATTGCCAGTATCGCCCAGCCTTTCTCGCCTCACGGCGGCACCAAAGTCTTGAGTGGTAATCTGGGGCGGGCAGTGATGAAAACCTCGGCCGTTCCTCGTGATCATCAAATTATTGAGGGGCCAGCGGTGGTGTTTGAAAGCCAGCATGACGTCGGGGCTGCCTTTGACTCTGGCGAGCTAAACCGCGACTGTGTGGTGGTGGTGCGCTATCAAGGGCCACGGGCCATTGGTATGCCGGAGTTACATAAATTGATGCCACCACTGGGGGTATTATTGGATCGCGGCTTTAAGGTGGCGCTGGTCACTGATGGCCGCCTGTCCGGCGCGTCAGGTAAGGTGCCCTCGGCTATCCATGTGACCCCCGAAGCCTATTGCGGCGGCCTATTGGCAAAAATTCGCAATGGTGATCGGGTGCGAGTTGATGGTGTCAGTGGTGAGCTTTTGCTGCTGGTGGATGAAGCGGAGTTGGCAGCACGCCAGCCAACATTGCCGGATATCTCGGCATTCCATGTAGGATGCGGCCGTGAGCTGTTTGGCGCACTACGTGAACAATTGACTGGGGCGGAGCAGGGAGCATGCTGCATTCGTTTTTAGTGATACATTTTTTTTGTAATAAATGTGTGGCAGAGGGCGATGAACTCGTCTTTTGCCCTACAGATTAATCCTGAAAAAACCCATCCCCGCTTATTCCAGCTATTTTCGACTATCCTTATGAGATGCTCTTTTTTCACTCATGGAGAACGTATATGAATCGAGATAAAGAACAGCAAACCTCGCTGGAAGATGATCTGACGATGCTGACGGATACTCTGGAGGAGGTATTGCGCTTCGCCGGCAAGATGACCGATGAAAGCTATCAGGAAATCAAAGACCGAGCGGAGAAAGCATTAAAGGAGGTACAGAACCGTTTGAGTGGCCGCAGTGAATGCTATATCAAACGGGCCAAGGCATTGGCGTGCTGTACTGATGATTATGTCCGCGAAAAACCTTGGTGTAGTGTGGGAATCGGCGCGACTGTCGGGTTGGTGGTCGGATTATTACTGGCGCGGCGCTAAACTATGTTCGTTCAATAATAACTATTATTGACTATTTAAGTGAAATTATTTAAATATTATCATCGGCCCTTAATTGGGCCGTTTTTTATTGTTAAGAACTAATTAAGAAGTGTAAATTTCCTCATGCAATGCTCTGGTAAAGTTGACATGGAGTTTTTTTTGTACATAATTTAACCCCGCAATTTATTAATCTTGATTTATTTCTTTATTCCACTTAATTGTTGTTTTTTATTTGTTTCATTTATTACATTTAGGATAACTCATTTTTAATAAAATGCTAATAGAGGTATTTGTGTGATATTTATATAGTGGGAGTTTATATATATGCATCATTGGCAATGTGCATCTACATTATTCCGTCCATTACTTTTATCCACCATCATCAGTAATCTATTCTGGTCTGGGTTTAGTGTTGCAGAAGATCGTAAGCTGACTTATTCATCTACCATTACTGACCCATCATCAATTGCATTGTCTGATGCTATCAAAGGAGATGGTAATTATAACGCCACTGTTAATGTCGATAACCCCAATGGTTCACTTGAGGTGTATATCGGCCAAACAGAAACTAACAACAAAACCTATGATGTCGGGGACTACTCCGTTAATATTCAAGGGCAGAATAATACAGCGGCTAGTCCATACACGGCATTCTTTGGTTTGGCTGCCGATAGAAATAACACTGTTTCATTAAATAGCTTCAGTTTTAATAATAACCTGATGGTGGGTGATGCTCATCACCATAATAGCACGGCGCTGATTGCCTCTAACGGCTCTAAGGTGACCATCAACGGCAAAGTTTATATTAATTCACTTGTCGAAATGGAGACCAGTGGGGCAAGTAGCGCAACAGCGGCAAATAATGGTCTGTATGCCACGGGGGCTGGCTCGACGATTACCGCGAATAGTGGTGATGTCTATATTAATACCTACGGCAAAAACTTTTTCGAAGTATTGACTCAAAATGGCACTTACCCCAGTGGCAGTTCGAAAAGTGATGCCGTTAGCGGTAAACATGGGGGTCAGGTCACCATTAACCAAACCGGTAATTATCAGGTTAACTTGCTGGGTAATCTGGACCTCGGTGATGATTTTGTTAATCGCGGTAGCATTACCGCGCTATTAAACGGCGCAAACTCCTATTGGCATGGTACGGAAGTCAATACTTATGATGCCGCCAATAATCTCTGGGCGGGTAATCTGGATGTGACGTTAATGAATAAAGCCCAGTGGATACCCGATGCGGTTAATGCCGAGATCAGTGCATTGAACCTGCAAAAAGAGGGTGTCGTCAATTTACATGGTCTGAATCTTCATACCCAGAAAAGTCAGAATGAAAGTGTCAAAATTTATGACTTAAAAGGGAGTGAAGGCATTTTCTTGATTGATGTCAATACCAGTAAAACCGATGACCAACACAAAAATGGCAGTGACTTTATTGAGGTGGTCAGCAGCAGTACCGGCGGGACTCACTATATTGAGGCATTGAACGTTAATAAGCTGGCGGGTCTGAGTGACGATATTTGGGTGGCCGATGCTGCCAATAATGTCAGCTTTAAAGCTTACGATCAGATAGATGCTAACAATGAATATGTGTATGACTACACCCCTATTCTCCGCTCTGATATTAAAGAGGGGGACCCGGCCAGCCAATATGGCACTAACTGGTATATCACTGGCGTCGAAACTCAGCTCAGTGCCGGGGGGGATACCGCAATGGCGAATGCCAGCCTTAATTATGCGACGGCCACTGCGCGCCTTGAAATTGATAGCCTCAACAAGCGCTTGGGTGAATTGCGGAGTGACCAACAGGAGAATGGACTGTGGTTGCGCTATAAAGGCGGTGAGATGAAAAGTGACGAGGGGAGCTACTTTAAAAACCGCTACAATTTCTATCAGCTAGGTTATGACCACAAAGATGAATATGAGAATGGCATCTGGACTACAGGTTTCGCTGCTCATTATCTGAAGGGGAAATCAACCTTTGATAGTGGCTCCGGTGATAATAAAAGCTATGGCGCAAGCCTTTATGGTTCATGGAATCGACCAGAGAAGCAGGACTATGTAGATTTGGTATTGAAATATAGCCATCTGAAGAGCAATTTCGATTACCAAAATAGGCTGGGCACTGTGGGTCATGGGGGCGTGAGTAATGGGGCTTGGAGCGCCAGTGCAGAATATGGTCGTGAGTTCTCTATCGGAAACAATAATTTCATCGAACCACAGGGCCAGTTGGTTTACACACATATTGATCAGGCCGGCTACACAACCAGCAGTGGGCTACAGGTCCTGCAGGATAATATCAACAGTGTGATTGGTCGTGCCGGGGTACGTGTTGGCCATCGGTTCGAGGAAAATAGCAATAATGATATTTATCTGAAAGCCGATTTACTGCATGAGTTTGCTGGGGATCGTCATATCACTCTCCAAGGGAAGGATGCCATGCTGGTCTCTCAGCAAGAGGGGAAAGATAGCTGGATAACTTACGGTGTCGGGGCCAATATCCAGTTAACCGAGGAGAACAACTCTCGGTTCTACCTTGATGTCGAAAAATCTTCTGGCGGCGACATTAATACCCAATGGCAAGTGAATGCGGGTCTGCGTTGGGAGTTCTAACTCAAGTTCAGTACGCGAACTCTACTTCAAGTACGCTAAATCTACTGAGGGCAGGGTTATCCTTGCCCTTTCTCCTGTTTTTTATATATCAAAAAATATCGGCCCTTAAGTGGGCCGTTGTTATATTAATAATACGATGAGCGTTTAATTTAATATAATAGTGAAAATCATATTATAATTAATTGTTTTTAATTAATGTATATATTATTGTTTTGTTTAAATGAAACAAATGTAATAGATAATTAAATTTCGTGATGCAAATCACGCATCTAATAATATTGCCCCTCATAAACAATACTTAATTCTTTATGTTCTATCATATTTAGACAGCAGTAATCATAAGTGCTCTTATTTGTATCACGTCAGCTAATTTTTGTTTTCAATAACTTAGCTAATTTAGTGCTTAATGGAATGTCTCTGCTGTGACGATATAATACTGTTTTTACTCAGTAACTACTTTCACTCGGAAAATAGAGGTTCATTATCGAATGATAAATGAATCGGTACCCTGCTGTCTTAATTAAATGTGTTTCAATATAGTTAATATGAACATAATGAGGAGTCTATCATGAGTAATACACTCGATCTCTCTAACTATTCATCGAATGGTACGCCCTATCAAGTCAAGTTTATTAATCAGTCACCCTCGGCATGGATTGTTTATTTATATCAAAAAATGCCTAACCAGCCCTCAGACGTATTTTCTCTCGCCTGGCAGGCATCCCCCTTTAAAGTTGCACCCAATAGCTTTTTCACTTTCAAGTGGTCAATTGACTACTCATTTATATGGGGCAGAACGGGGGCGCTAACGGATGGGGTGGTCTTTGAGGCTGGCGCGGTATTAGATGCTGATCCCGCAGGAAATAATCAGGTGACATTTGACACGGCAAATAACACACCGGCGTTTAGTAATTTGTCGAGTGGTGGGCAAGCGGGCAAGTTGACGATTATGGAGGGTAGCCACATGCCAAATAATGTCTATTCCACGGGGATTGGGATGTCAGGGCAGGGGACTTTTGTGCAGCAAGTCTTAACCAATACCACTCAGCTTTATACCCCTGAACCCCTTTATTACATTGCCGCCGGGCAGGGGGTTCAAATGGGGCAGGTATTAGCCCAAACAGTGACCAATGCCAGTGAGTTAAAATACACAGGGAACGTCTATTCACTGGTGGCAACACTGACCGAAACGCAACAATGGAGTATTGTTCCAGCATAATGTTGATATATGACTAATATGATAAATATCACGGAGACGATCTAAATCTTCGTGGTATTTCTGGCTGCTAGTGACACAAGGTGTCGGTGATACCGCCATTTCCGCAGCACCGGAGCTTTATCGGGTGGTTCATCATGCCCTGAGCATAAATCGCCCACTATTCGTGGTCGCCAGATACCCCTTGTTGAGTATATAAAAACATCAATATCAAATATTAGTGTGATAACGAACAATAACTATTGAATCAGACTTTTATTATTATTCACGGCCCGTATAATCCCACTCTTTATGTTGATTTGCCGAGGTGGTCGTGAAACAACTTTCTGGTTTGTTGGGCGAATTACGGCAAAAGTTACGTGCCGGTTTCCCTGACCAGGCAGGTATTCGGCAAATTATCTTGCCCGCATCGGGTCAGGTGGGGAGTCAATTGCTGGAGTGGCTGGCTGCACAATGCCATTTTCCTCAATTTTATTGGCATCACCGTGAAGGCCATGAAGAGGCCGCCGTCTGTGGTCAAACCCGCCAATTTAACGATGTGCAATCGGCGGATGCCTTTATCCAGCAGCATGAGCTGATAAAGCAAAATAGTGATGCCAGTGGGCTACGGATTTGGGGGCTAAATGCCTTCGAGCCGGTGAGCTTGGTTGTCCCCTCCGCTGACACCGACGCTTGCGCCGTGCAACAGACGCAGACCAGTTTTCTGTTTCTCCCCCGCATTGAGATTTTGCGCCGTGGTCATCAAACCTACGTGACCCTCAATCTGGCGAGTGATTTCTCCCTACAGCAAGATGCGTTGCTGGCTATCGCCTTTATTGACCAACTGGTCGCCGCCAAGCCACTCCCTGTTCTTGATGTTCAGGTCCAAAATGCCAGCCATATGCCGGAATATCCGCAATGGTGCCATCTGATTCAGCAGGCACTGGGCAACATTGAACAGCAGACCATGGAAAAGGTGGTTCTGGCGCGTTCGACCCGCTTAACACTCGATAAACCCTTGTCTTGTAGCGCCTTTATGGCGGCCAGCCGTCAGGTCAACCACCACTGTTTCCACTTTATGCTGCGCTTTGATGCCTTGCGGGCCTTTTTAGGCTCCAGCCCTGAGCGTCTCTATTTGCGCCAGAAACGGCACTTGGAAACAGAAGCTTTAGCGGGCACGACCTCTAATGATGATGACCATCAGCAAGCCCGCGTGCTGGCTGATTGGTTGATGCAGGATGAAAAAAATCTGCGCGAGAATTTGCTAGTAGTGGATGACATTTGCCAGCGCCTACAAGGCGGTGTCGCGGCGGTGGATGTCATGCCGCCCGAAATCATTCGCTTGCGTAAAGTGCAGCATCTGCGCCGCCGCATTCACGCCCAGCTCAATCGTGCCAGTGACACCGAGTGCCTGCAACGGCTGCAACCCACGGCGGCGGTAGCGGGTTTACCGCGCAATATCGCCCGCCAGTTTATTGCCGAAAATGAGCCTTTTCCCCGTGGCTGGTATGCGGGTTCTGCGGGCTACCTTTCACTGCAACAGTCGGAATTCAGTGTCACGCTGCGCTCGGCATGGGTAGAGGATAAATGGGTCAATCTGTATGCCGGAGCCGGTATCGTGGCCGGATCGGACCCTGAGCTGGAGTGGCAAGAAATTAACCATAAATCAGCGGGATTACGCACCTTGCTGGACTCTCACCCACAAGCGCATAATCAGTAACAGGTGCAATTAACCGCACTTGTTATGTGGGCGATTGTGGCACCCCAGTGGCAGGTGTAAACTGGGATTCATCGGCTATTCAGAGCACTTTTCTGGTATAGAACGGTAGAAGTATAGAGAGATAGAAAGAGAGATAGAATTTTAACCACTACTCAGCCACTCCGGGCTTTTTCAGAGGATAGATGGCGTTCCTCATGCTGACTGTCGGGGTCGAAGTGTCTGTTAACTGACTTTTGGGCGAACCATGTCGATAAGTGTTTTTAACCGTCGTTGGGCGGCATTGCTACTCGAGGCGTTAACGCGCCACAGTGTGCGTCATATCTGTATTGCGCCCGGCTCCCGCTCGACACCGTTAACCTTAGCGGCGGCGGCGAATCCGTCGCTGGTTTGCCATACTCACTTTGATGAGCGCGGTCTGGGCCATTTGGCGCTCGGATTAGCGAAAGCCTCCAGTGAACCCGTGGCGGTGATTGTGACCTCCGGCACGGCCGCCGCCAATCTCTATCCGGCCCTGATCGAAGCGGGGCTGACCGGCGAGCGGCTGATCTTCCTGACCGCTGATCGCCCGCCGGAGCTGATCGACTGCGGAGCCAATCAGGCTATCCGCCAGCAAGGGCTGTTTGCCAGCCACCCCACCGTCAGCATCAATCTGCCTCGGCCCACGCCGGATATTCCTGCCCGTTGGCTGGTGGCGACCCTCGATAGCGCGATGGCGCAATTAGATCATGGTGGCTTGCACATTAACTGCCCCTTTGCCGAACCGCTCTATGGCGGCGATGAAGAGTGCTATGCCGACTGGTCTGCCTCCTTGGGCGACTGGTGGCAAGACAGTCACCCGTGGCTACGCCAATCAGGTTATCAACCACCGATGCCGCAGCCGGATTGGTTTTTCTGGCGGCAAAAACGCGGGGTGGTGATCGCCGGGCGCATGACGGCAGAAGAGGGGGCACAACTGGCGCAATGGGCAGAACTGCTGGGCTGGCCACTGATTGGCGATGTGTTATCGCAAACCGGGCAACCGCTGCCTTGCGCTGATTTATGGCTGGGGCGTCCAGAGGCACAGCAGGTGCTGAGTCAGGCACAGGTGGTGGTGCAATTGGGCAGCAGCCTCACGGGCAAACGGCTGTTGCAGTGGCAGGCAGAGTGCCAGCCACAAGAGTATTGGCTGGTGGATAACTTACCGGGCCGCCTTGATCCGGCCAATCACCGTGGCCGCAGAATAATATCATCGGTGAATGCGTGGTTGGAGCAGCACCCCGCGCAGCGCCGTGCTCCTTGGGCCGCTGAACTCATTGAGTGGTCGCAAAAAGCACAATTTCATGTGGCTGAAACCCTCAACGACCAGTTCAGCGAAGCCGCAGTGGCGCACCAATTGGCGGCACTGTTGCCCGATAACGGCCAGCTCTTTGTCGGCAACAGTTTGATTGTTCGCCTAATTGATGCTCTGGGCCAACTGCCCGTGGGGTATCCGGTTTACAGCAACCGTGGTGCCAGCGGCATTGATGGCCTGTTATCGACGGCGGCGGGGGTTCAACGCGCCACCGCCAAACCGACGTTGGCGATTGTCGGTGATCTCTCCGCCCTGTATGACCTGAATGCACTGGCGTTATTGCGCCAAAGCTCAGCTCCGATGGTGCTGCTGGTGGTGAACAACAATGGCGGGCAGATCTTCTCTCTGCTGCCGACACCCGAAGCCGATCGTCAGCGCTTCTACTGTATGCCGCAAAATGTCAATTTTGAACATGCCGCCGCCATGTTCAACCTAAACTATGCTCGCCCTGAGAGCTGGCTCGCGCTACAGCAGCGGGTCGAGCAGTGCTGGTTACAAGGTGGCGTGACACTGATCGAGATAGCAGTGCCGCCCAGTCAGGGGGCCGAAACACTGCAACAGTTGGTACAACAGGTGGGCCAATTATGACGCTGGCGTGTCGTAAACTCGTCGCCAATCCCCAATCTTCCGCGCAGCCACCAGCGGGGCCGTGGCTGGTGTGGTTGCATGGCCTGCTGGGAAGTGGCGAGGATTGGCTGCCGGTGGCCGAATTGTGTGGTGACTACCCCTCGCTGCTGGTTGACCTACCGGGTCACGGTAAATCTGCCCACCTGACTACCCTCGGTTTTGCTGATGTCAGCCGCCAGTTAGCACAAACATTGCAGGCTAACGGCATTCGCGAATATTGGCTGGCAGGCTACTCTTTAGGCGGCAGAATTGCGATGTATCACGCCTGTCATGGTCGCCATCCTGGCTTGCAGGGATTACTGATCGAAGGGGGGAACCTCGGCTTGGAGAGTGATGAGTTACGCCGTCAGCGTCTACAAAATGACCAGCAATGGGCGCAGCGTTTTCGCCTCGAACCGCTGCCACAAGTGCTGGCCGACTGGTATCAACAAGCCGTATTTGCTGACTTGGATGCCCCCCAACGCGAGCAGTTAGTCTCATTGCGTGCCGACAATATCGGCTCCGCCGTGGCGGATATGCTCGAAGCAACCTCATTGGGGCATCAGCCATGGCTCTTGCCCGCCTTGCAGCGGCTCCGCGTTCCTTACACCTATCTGTGCGGCGAGCGCGATCATAAATTCCAGCAACTGGCGAAACAGCATCAGTTGCCGCTACGCACACTGGCCCGTGCCGGACACAATGCTCACCGTGCTAACCCCGGTGCATTTGCCGCGCAAGTGCTTTCATTTCTATCTCAGTCCACATTTTCACCACCCTCCCGTTAAAGGAATGCTTACTATGCTTTATCCGAGCGAAGAACAACTGTACGCCGCCATTGATTGGCAAGATTGCTCCGCCGGGTTTGAAGATATTCGCTATCACAAATCCAGCGATGGTATCGCCAAGATCACCATTAACCGCCCTCATGTGCGTAACGCATTCCGCCCGCTGACGGTGAAAGAGATGATTCAGGCGCTGGCTGATGCTCGCTATGATGACAATATCGGCGTGATCATTTTGACCGGCGAGGGCGACAAAGCATTCTGTTCCGGCGGCGATCAGAAAGTCCGTGGCGACTACGGCGGCTATCAGGATGCTACCGGGACTCACCATCTGAATGTGCTGGATTTCCAGCGCCAAATCCGTACTTGCCCGAAACCGATTGTCGCCATGGTGGCGGGCTATTCCATTGGTGGCGGTCATGTATTGCACATGATGTGCGACCTGACTGTCGCGGCAGATAATGCCATCTTCGGCCAAACTGGGCCAAAAGTGGGTTCCTTCGACGGCGGCTGGGGTGCAGCTTATATGGCGCGCATTGTCGGCCAGAAAAAAGCGCGCGAAATCTGGTTCTTGTGCCGCCAGTATGATGCCAAACAAGCGCTGGATATGGGGCTGGTCAACACCGTGGTGCCGATCGCTGATCTGGAAAAAGAGACCGTGCGCTGGTGCCGTGAAATGCTGGAAAACAGCCCAATGGCACTGCGCTGCCTGAAAGCGGCACTGAATGCGGATTGCGATGGTCAAGCGGGCCTGCAAGAGCTGGCGGGTAACGCCACCATGCTGTTCTATATGACCGAAGAGGGTCAGGAGGGGCGCAATGCATTCAATGAAAAACGCCAGCCGGACTTCAGCAAATTCAAGCGTAATCCGTAATGCGCGCGGCCACACTGTATCGCTACAGCATACCGATGGACGCGGGGGTCATCCTGCGCCATCAGCGGCTGAAAAATCGCGACGGATTGTTGGTGAAGTTGCAGCAGGGCGAGCAATCCGGCTGGGGGGAGATTGCCCCCTTACCGGAGTTCAGTCAGGAAACTTTGGCTGAAGCACAAACGGCGGCGACGAGCTGGCTGCAAAGTTGGGTGAAGGGCGAATCAGCGGATCTCGGTGCGCTGCCTTCCGTGGCTTTCGGCCTGAGCTGCGCACTGGCGGAGCTTGATCACAGCTTGCCGCTGGCGGCGGATTACCGCAAAGCCCCACTCTGTACTGGTGATCCCGATGAGCTGTTCGCGGTGCTACAGGCGCTGCCGGGTGAGAAAGTCGCTAAGGTAAAAGTGGGGCTGTATGAGGCGGTGCGCGACGGTATGATCGTCAATGTGCTGTTGGAGGCCTTGCCCGATTTGACACTGCGGCTGGATGCGAATCGCAGTTGGACGCGCGCCAAAGCGGATGGTTTCGCCAAATATGTCAATCCTGAGCTGCGCTCACGCATTGCGTTTCTGGAAGAGCCGTGCAAAACCCGTGCGGAGTCCCGCGAATTTGCTCGCGACACGGGGATCGCTATTGCGTGGGATGAGAGTGTGCGCGAAGCTGATTTTCAGGTTGAAGCTGAGCCGGGTGTCGCCGCGATTGTGATCAAGCCGATGCTGGTGGGGAGTATTGCCCGCTGCCAGCAGTTGGTGCAACAAGCGCATCACGCGGGTTTGGTCGCGGTGATCAGCTCCAGTATCGAGTCGAGTCTGGGCCTGACCCAACTGGCGCGTTTAGCTCATTGGCTGACGCCATCAACCGTGCCGGGGCTGGATACACTGGATTTGATGCAGGCACAGCTATTGCGCCCATGGCCGGAGAGCACTTTGCCGCTAGTGACAGCGGATCAACTGGATGTGCTATGGCGCAGCTGAATGATTGGCTGGGTCAGCATTCATCTCCATGGCGGCATTGGGCCAATCTACAGCCCCACGCGATAGCTATTCGTGCGGGGTCGCAACCGATCAGTTGGCAACAACTGGTGGCTGATATTGATGATCTGGCATCCGGTTTTCAGCAACAAGGCGTCACCCCCGGCAGTGGGGTGGTGCTGCGCGGTAAAAACAGTTATTCGCTGTTGCTGGCCTATCTGGCCGCATTGCAGTGCGCCGCCCGTGTGCTGCCGCTCAATCCGCAACTGCCCGACGCGCTGCTGGCACAGCTTCTACCTCAGCTAAATATCGATTTTATGCTGAATCTGGCCGCCCCCTTACCGCCGCACTGCGCTTTTCCCCCACTGGCACTGAGCAGGGATAATCCGACAGCGCTCACGTCAACATGGGATAACCAACGGCTGGCGACCCTGACCCTCACCTCCGGCTCATCGGGCTTGCCCAAAGCGGCAGTGCATACCGTGGCTGCCCATTTAGCCAGTGCGGATGGCGTGTTACAGCTGATGAGTTTCGGCGCAACAGATAGCTGGTTGTTATCGTTACCGCTGTTTCATGTCTCAGGCCAGGGTATTGTCTGGCGCTGGTTAAGTGTCGGTGCCACCTTGGCGGTGCAAGAGGGGGTGCCGCTGGCGGAAGCATTAACCGGATGCAGCCACGCCTCGCTGGTCCCCACCCAGTTATGGCGATTATTGGCAAGTGAGGGCGCGAGATTAACCCTGAAAGAGGTGCTGTTGGGCGGGGCGATGATCCCAACTGAGCTGACAGAAAAGGCGGAGGCTCGTGGTATCCGCTGCTGGTGCGGTTATGGCTTGACTGAAGCTGCGTCAACAGTGTGTGCCAAACGCGCTGATGACCTGCCCGGTGTCGGTGTGGCACTCGCGCGCCGTGAGGTCAAATTGGTGGAGAGTGAAGTGTGGGTAAAAGCGGATTGCCTCGCGGCGGGCTATTGGCAGCAGGGGCAGTTACGACCCATATGCGATGATGATGGTTGGTTCCATACCCGCGACCGTGGTGAATGGCAGCAAGGCGAGCTGCGTATTCTCGGGCGGCTCGATAATCTCTTTTTCAGTGGTGGCGAGGGGATTCAGCCGGAGGATATCGAGCGGATTTTGTTGCAGTATCCAGGAGTGCAGCAAGCATTTGTTGTCCCGGCTGCTGACACTGAATTCGGCCACCGCCCAGTGGCGGTTATCGACGCGGATGAAACCGTAAACGAGGCGGCATTAGCGGATTGGTTAGCGCCACAACTGGCAATATTCCAACGGCCCGTGGCGTTTTATCGTCTGCCGGAAGCGCTCAAAGGGGAGGGGATTAAGGTATCGAGGCGGCGAGTTATTGATTTTGTGGCAAATATTTAATTCAATTCAATTTATGATCGGATCAGGTTTCGGTTGATATTCGACTCGATGATCGGTTCGGTTGACATAAGCTCGATGCTCACTTGGTCTCCTATGCCCCAACCGCCAAAGAGGTCACAAGCGCGTGACCCCTTTGGAATCCCCGCGCTTGCGCACGTATCGCTTGCCCACTTCGTGGGTACCCTCGCTCATCGTTTCGGCTGACGGACGGCTTTATTCGCATCCCTGCTCATGACGCCTAAAACGGGCGTCCTGCCCGTTTTCCTTGCCTTCTCTCTTCACTTGGCAGCTCAAATGTGCTTTTAACACCAAAGTCAAAACCACGGTTTTTGGCTTTTGATGTTAAGCGCAATCAGGAATATTGCCGACGAGGATGGAGGGTAGAGTGAGCGGGCATGGACGCCCGCGAAAAGCGCGCTTGGGCAAGGATGCCCAAGCGCGCTGACTCGTCAGCCCGAAAGACGTGGGAGGTTTACCCGCAGGGCAATATTTCGCGCAAGGCGCGGGTGTTGGGCCGCCGCCCTGCGGCCCGACTCGGTTGAGGCTGGGGAGGTCAAGTGAGCACCGAGCGAATATCAACCGAAACCAGCTCCGATCAAATATCAACCGAACCAATCACTGATCCCCTTGAACTAAAATAACTTTTTAAAAAAATAAGCCCCTCATTTGAGGGGCCATAAACATAAGCAAAAATTTAATTTAATCCAAGCGCCTTCCTCACCCCATCACCATAATCTGGATGCACTTGACTAAACAACGCCACCTGACGGCGCTGAATCTCCTCCGGAACCTGTGACAGTTCACCCGCAATACGGGCAAACATCCGCTGATGCTCTTCAGCACTCAGCAAATTAAACAGCGCCCGTGGCTGGGAAAAGTAATCGGTATCTTCGCGGTGATTCCAGTGATCAGCCGCACCTTCCAGTGTTAATGGTGGCTCGCTGAAATCAGGTTGTTCTTGGAACAGACCAAAACTGTTTGGCCCGTAAGTGGCTGTATTGCCGCTGTTACCATCAACGCGCATTGCACCGTCACGATGATAATTATGGAACGGGCATTTAGCACTGTTCACCGGGATCTGATGATGGTTCACCCCTAAACGATAACGCGCAGCATCACCGTAAGAGAACAGACGGCCTTGTAACATGCGGTCAGGGGAGAAACTCACGCCGGGCACCACGTTGGCGGGGTTGAATGAAGATTGCTCAACTTCGGCAAAGTAGTTTTCCGGGTTGCGGTTTAGCTCGAAGAAACCGACGTCAATCAGCGGGTAATCACCGTGTGGCCACACTTTGGTCAGATCGAATGGGTTATACGGAGTTTGGGAGGCTTCATGTTCTGGCATCACCTGAATTTGTAGCTTCCAGCGCGGGAAATCACCGCGCTCGATGGCTTCGTACAGATCACGCTGAGAACTTTCTCGGTCACTCCCGACCAGTTTTTCAGCCTCGTCATCCATAAGATTTTCAATGCCTTGCTGGCAGCGGAAATGGAATTTAACCCAAAAACGCTCATTGTTAGCATTGATAAAGCTGAAGGTATGGCTGCCGAAGCCGTGCATATGACGATATGATTTTGGCAGGCCACGGTCGCTGAAATCGATCGTAAGCTGATGTAGCGACTCGGGCAATTGGGAGAAGAAATCCCACTTATAGGTAGGGTTACGCAGGTTGGTGCGCGGATCACGTTTAACGACGTGGTTCAGGTCAGGGAATTTCAGCGGGTCGCGTAAATAGAACACCGGGGTGTCATTGCCGACCAAATCCCAGTTCCCCTCCTCAGTATAATATTTCATGGCGAAGCCACGAATATCACGTTCAGCATCGGCGGCACCACGCTCACCAGCTACCGTTGAGAAGCGGACAAACATCTCGGTTTGCTTGCCAATCTCAGCGAAAATTTTTGCGCGGGTATATTGGGTAATATCGTGGGTGACAGTAAATGTGCCGTAAGCACCGGAGCCTTTGGCATGCATACGGCGCTCAGGGATCACTTCACGATCGAAATGGGCCAGTTTTTCCAAGAACCACACATCTTGCAGTAGCATCGGGCCACGTCGGCCAGCAGTAACAACATTATTATTATCAACAACGGGCGCGCCCGCCGCAGTGGTTAATCCTTTCTTTTTGCTCATCATTCTCTCCATTATTGCTATTGAATTGACTGATTTCTCGGGTGTTTAAAAGCATTACATTTCGCCAAAAGCCTGATTGACAAGATAATAATTTAAACAACAACAGGGGGTCATTCGTTGATCTCCACACTAGTTGTAGCCTTATTGGCTGCTTTCAGCAAATAGGTACGCCTTATCATTACCATTGCTAACATAAAGAGCCTCAATCGAATAGATATTTACAATCATTTGAAATGCTGTGTTATTTAATCGTTTTTTACGTGTGTTTATGATCTTTCTTTCGGTTAAACTCGACGCAGGGAAACCTGTTTGCCGCAATCTGCTCACGGGTGACATCACGAATAATGAGAGAAAAATATGAATAAGCATTTGATCGCGTGTGCAGCGAGCCTGTTGTTTGTGGCCGGTTCTGCCAGCGCAGTGAGTTTTAACGCCGAAACTGGGCGTGATTACACCAACTTAGGGTTTGGTATGGGCACCAACACCGGCGGATTAGCGATCAGTGGTAACTGGGCGCGCAGTGATCACGACGGTGATATCTATGGGCTGGGGCTGGGTTTCAATCTCCCGCTGGGTCCGCTGATGGCAACCGTAGGCGGTAAAGGCATCTATATGTCACCGGAAGACGGTAGCAGTGGCGGTGCGGTGGCGATTGGTGGCGGGTTAACTTACCCCATCAACAAATCATTCACCCTGTACGGTGAGGGCTATTTTGCCCCTGAAGAGCTGACCAGCGGCATGAAATCTTATAGCGAAGCCAACGGCGGCCTGCGCTGGAATGTCTTCCGCCCACTGACCGTGGATGTCGGCTATCGTTACATCAATATGGAAGGTAAAGAAGGGAAGCGGGATAATCGCGTAGCGGATGGGGTGTATATCGGCGCGGGTTTGAATTTCTAATTATCCTGCGTCCTTGGCGCTACAGCGTTGTTGGCTGCACTCGTTTACCCGAATCACTGACTTGAGTCAGCTCATCGGGGTGCTCTCGTTTGCCGCCTAGCTGTAGCACCAATGACTTTGGCTAATATCTTTTATTCTTGGCGCTACAGCGTTGTTGGCTGCACTCGTTTACCCGAATCACTGACTTGAGTCAGCTCATCGGGATGCACTCTTTTGCCGCCTAGCTGTAGCACCAATGACTTTGGCTAATATCTTTTATTCTTGGCGCTACAGCGTTGTTGGCTGCATTCGTTTACCCGAATCACTGACTTGAGTCAGCTCATCGGGGTGCTCTCGTTTGCCGCCTAGCTGTAGCACCAATGACTTTGGCTAATATATTGGTAATACTTGCTTAAATAAAAGGGCGCACTCCTTGCTGGATATGCGCCCTTATTGTATTTGTGGCTTGAATTATCCGACGGCGGGTAATACGCCTGTGACAATCCCTACCTGAATACCAATCACCACCACGCCGCAGGCAAATACCGCCGCCAGTGCGGGTTTCCCACCCCAAACCCGATAGCTTCCCTGATGGATATTACGCGCTTTCCACGCCAGCATGGCAGGCAGAATTAAGGCCAATACCGACAATGCGACGGCGGCAAAACCCAGCGCCATAATAAAACCTCGAGGGTAAAATAGCGCGAACAGCAAAGGTGGCGTAAAGGTAATTGCGCCAGTTTGCAGGCGGCCACGGACTGAATTACGGCGCTTAAACAGATCGGCCAGATAATCAAACAGCCCTAACGCCACCCCGAGGAAGGAGGTGGCCAGCGCTAAGTCAGCAAACAGATGGACCGCCAGTTCCACGTGCGGTGAGGCGACAACATCGCGCACCGCTTGTAATAAACCATTCAATCCGGCTTGTTGCGCCAGAATACCGACAAAAGTCTGGGACGAAATAGCCCCGAGAGTGGTCAACTGCCAGAAGATATAAGCAATCAGCGGAATAGCACTGCCGATAATAAATACCCAACGCAGCTTACGAATATTGCCACCCATATAATTGACGATGCTCGGCACACTGCCGTGGAAGCCAAATGAGGTGAAAATCACCGGAATCGCAGAGAGCGCCAGCCCCTGTTCCAGTGGTAACGTCAATAAGTTGGTTTTTTCGATATGCGGCATCATCAGTGCCAGCATCACAATTAAAAAGATAATTTTGGCACTAAATAAGATGCGATTGAATAGATCGACTGAATGGGTGCCGATACAAACGACACCACCGGCAACTAACGTGAACAGCAATACGCCAAGGGAAGTGGGAAACGACTGTTGGGTCCATTGGCTGATACTGGTGGCGAGCAACTCGCCAGCTCCGCTGATATAAGCCGCAGTCAGCGCATACATCAAAAACATCATGCTAAAACCAGTGAGCCATTGCCCCCGATGACCCAGATAGCGCTTAGCTAAGGTTCCCAGTCCGGTATCTGCCGCTTCGTGTTGATAAACCTCAACTAACAGCAGGGCGGTGTAACACATTAATACCCAAAGGGAAATTAGCAAGGCAAGGGTGACAGCAAAACCCACCCCGGCCGCCGCCAGTGGCATTGCCAACATGCCTGCACCAATAGTGGTCCCTGCAACGATAAATATACTGCCCAGAGTGCGATTCTTCACGCTTTCCTCTACTACATGACAATTTATTGGAATTATTGAGTGCAGCAGGGTAGTAGATTGGCCTGTTTGTGTCAAATCGACGTTACGATAGATGTAAATAAATCATTACAATAATGCGGCGCACGAAAAGCGCGCTTTATTGCAGTTATTTATCCTCTTTGAGGGAAATGATTGTGTTTAAGTGATGGGATTACATAAAGTAACGATAATGGTGACCAATCCATGAGCACCAACGGAGAGTAAAATGATCAGAGTTGAGATGTTGAGCACTGGGGATGAAGTGCTGCATGGGCAGATTATTGATACCAACGCGGCTTGGCTGGCGGATTATTTTTTTAATCAAGGTTTGCCCATCAGCAGCAGGGAAACTGTCGGTGACTCACTCTCGGCACTTATCGAAGTGCTGACGGAGCGAAGCGAAGTTGCGGATGTGCTGATTGTGAACGGTGGGCTTGGGCCAACCAGTGATGATTTGAGCGCCTTAGCCGCCGCACGTGCCGCTGGCACGGAGCTGATCGAGCACCCGGAATGGATTGCGCGCATGGAGGCCTTCTTTCATGAGCGTGGCCGGGTGATGTCAGCAACCAACCGCAAACAGGCGCAAATTCCGGCCAATGCAGAGATGCTGGACAACCCGGTCGGCACGGCTTGTGGTTTTGCGTTGCGGCTGAATAAGTGTCTGATGTTTTTCACCCCCGGTGTGCCGTCAGAATTTAAAGTGATGGTAGAACAGCAGATTATGCCGCGTTTACGTCAACATTTTGATGTCGCCGAACCGCCATTGTGCTTGCGAATGACCACCTTTGGCCGCTCAGAGAGTGATTTGGCGTTAGAGCTGGACCCGCTGCCACTACCGGAGGGCGTGGTGCTGGGTTATCGCTCCTCCGCACCCATTATTGAATTGAAGTTGACCGGACCAGCATCTGCGCGTTCGGCGATGGAACCTATCTGGCAGCAGGTCAGGGCGGTGGCGGGGGATAGCACGATATTTGAAGGTACTCAGGGCTTACCGGCCTTGCTGGCCGAACAATTGACGCAACGCGGCTTATTGCTGGCGGTCAGCGAGCAATTTACCGGCGGGTTGATGCACTGGCAGTTGCAGAGCGCTGCTGCACCGCTGGTGGGCGGTGAGCTGCTGCCGGCGCATTGTCAGGAGCCATTAGCTGATGTTGCCAGCCGCGCGCAGTCATTGTCTATGCTGTGCGGCGCTCAGGTGGTATTGGCGGTGAGTGCGATGCAAAATGATTGCTTGAGCATTGCGCTGCATACCCCTGAGGGGACATTCGCCCAGACGGTGCGTTATCAAGCTAGCCGTCATGGTCTGCGGACTCGTCAGGAGAGCAGCGCCATGCTGGCACTCGATATGCTGCGCCGCTGGCTGAAAGGCAGGCCGATTTGCGGTCAACATGGTTGGCTGGAATTGGTTGAGATCTTGTAACTAAAAAATAACTCTCCCCGAATGCCAAGACGCCGAGTTTAAATGGCGTCTTTTATTAACCTATACATAAATCAAATAAATCTATTTAATTATTTATCGGCTGTATTTTTTTGTTTTCATATTGGCTGTTTTTTATATTAACGGCTAACTGCTCACGTCTTGTACTGCTTTTATTTCTACGATACATTTTTGTTTTAAACAAAGGTGTGACTATGCTTAATGTATTATTCTGCTGTTATTTTAACTTTAAATATTTATTTTATTCATTAGTGTTGGCCATTATTCTGTTTTTATTGTTCTCACTGAACTCAATGGCTGATAATAGACCGGGATTTGTCTGCGGTAAATTTAATGGTCATGTGATGGAAGTGCCTGATAACTATATTATCTACTGGGCGGAGTATGAGGGGAAAAGCTCTTGGACGCCGGGATTTACGCAGAATAAAAAAGGGTGTGATGCTAATTTTGTGGTATTGCCGATGATAGCCAGTTGGCCGGAGATGCAGCCTGGGGATCAATCAAAGTGGTATAAGCAACAACTGAAGTTTGAGGGGTTAACTATCAGTGTCGAACCATTAAGAAGACCTGATAAAGATATTACCTATATGCGTGATGCCTATCTTAGAGCAGAGAAAGATAAAAAATTTGATCCGGTTATCTATCTTGATGAATTAGAATTGTTTTTCGTTAAGGCAACCAGAAAATTATACCGTTCTAAACGTCCAGATAAAAGTGATCCTTACTGGCCCTATTGGTTTGATGAAGATATTAATGGTTATTATTGGTCCGAAATTAATGGGAGGATACCAGTGATATTCGATTGCAGTTGGCTCCCATTGGAGAAGAGATACTTTATATGTGAGGCCATTTTTGTGATGCCAGAAATAGGCGCGCTTGTTGAAGTTATGTTTACACCAGAAAAATTACCGCAATGGAAAATCATTGTGAATAGCACTCAGGAGTTTCTGTTATCGCATATTAAAAATTAAGGAGGATAATTATGCTACAACAAAATAGAAATGCAGGTGAGTTGCAACTCAATGCGGCCGATCTGGCTTGCGCCAGACAATTATTAGAATCTCACCAGGAGAGTAAAGACCCCGGCCCGATGTATGACTTTTTGATCTCTAAAGAGGATCGCTATGCCACCTTGGCGAATGGTGTCGCGAGGGGCAACTCCATCGCGGGGGGAATGGCGATTCACTATTTGGAGAGTGTTGCCGCCAGCCACAATCAGCCGATAACTGAAGGGCAACTTAATGATATTCGTTTTGCTATGGCACGCGGATATCTTGATATGCAACAAGGCAGATTGGATAAGAGTGGAGACACTATTTATGGTGATATTAATCATAAGCAAGCCGCATTGTTTCACAAAAAAGTATTTGAAAAGTTTAGGTTACCGCCGGAAGCCTGGACATTAGATCCGGTATTTAAAGCTATCGACGAAAAAAGTCGGCCAGTGTATTGGGAGCAGGTGTTAAATGCGGCGGGCAAGCCAGTGGAAGAGCTAAAGCTCTCTGTTGATACCTACCAAAAGATGGCATTATCCTCAAAGCTTGCCCCTGATGAGATCCAAAAATCCTCTCAAGAGTGGTTTGCAAGAGTCGATTCCCCTTCTGGCTACTGGGCGCTAGGAAAAAGTACCACCAGCCAACTCTTTACCACCCCCGACGAAACTCCCATCGCCATTCCGCAGTGCAATATTGACATCAACATTACCCCCACTCCGCAAGCGACACAGCGCATTACCGATGAAGATCAAGTACAGCGGGATGTGACTAATGGCTATTTGGTCAATAAGCCCACACACCGTTTATCTTTTACCGATGGCTCACTGGATAAAACCGACTTTGCCTCGGTACAGATGGGGAGTATCGCCTCGGGTGGCATTCGTCCGGGGGAGATTCAGTTAGATCCCAATATTCAGCCCAGCCGCTATTTATCCGAATATTATCTTGAGCGCCCCCGCTATATCTTACCGGAGAGCGGCTTATTTGATGCGGCCACTCTTAATGGGTTATCAGCACAAGCCACCATTAATACTTATGTGGATCCGCTATTACTGGATTTAACCGGCAGTGGCGTGAAGATGACGGGTCTGAGGGAGGGCGTATTATTTGATACCGATAACAGCGGCACCTTAAAACGCACCGGTTGGGCAGGGCCAAATACAGGTATGTTGGTCATCGATAATGGCAGTGGCAAAATTGAAAATATCAGTCAGATGTATTCGGAATATTATGTGGGTGCGGCGGGTGTCGAGGGGCAGCCGGGGGAGAAACGTTATCAGGATGGTTTTGCCGCACTGGCAAGTGAAGACCGTGATAGTAATGGCGTGATCGATATTGATGATCCTATTTGGCACAAGTTACGTATTTGGCATGACTATTCACCTAACGGTATCGTCGATCCGGGGGAGCTAAAGCGTCTGGATAGCTGGCGTATTTCGCAAATTAATCTCAAAGCCACTGCTGCTGGTCATGATGATCGTCACGGTAATAGGGTCATGGCCCGCAGCATTTTTATGATGAATGGCAAGCTACGCGAGGTGCTGGCGGTGAATTTTGTCAGCTCACCCGTGAGCAATACTATTATCAAGCGTGATGATAATGGTGCATTCATCCGTTCTGTCTTGGGGGAAGTGGCGACCACGGCCTATATTCAGCTTGGTAATAAAAAGGCCAGCCTCTCTGCCGATGAGCTGGCAGTGAATAATATTTATGGCGGCAATCAGGATGACACCTTAACCGCCAGTAAGGCGGGCAGTTGGCTGGCCGGGCGCGGCGGCAGTAATACTTATAAAGGGGGGGCGGGTAATGATGTCTTTGTTATCAGCGCCAGTGATGTGCCTAGTCACATCCAAGGGAATGGCGGAAGAGATACCGTCCTGATCAGCGGTGATAAAGGAGTTGCACTGAATATGGCGCGCAGTGGTATCACCCTTGCTCAGGGCGGAGACGGCGATGACATCATTGTGAGTGGGGGCGATCGCGGCGTGTTTATTAAGGGCGGCAACGGCAACAGTACACTGGTCGGCGGGGGCGGTAATGATGTGCTGAGCGGCGGTCGGGGCAAGAATCATATTGTGGGCGGCAGTGGCAAAGCGGTGATCTATGCTGGGCCACAAGGGGACAACATTTATGCCTCCGAACAAGGCAGCATTATCCACGCGGGTGGAGGGGTTGATCGTATTTTTGGCAATAAGCGCAATGATGTGATCGTGGCGGGAAAAGGGGATGCGCTGATTGATGGCGGTGGCGGCATCAATGTGGTGGTACTGCACGGCAGTTATGCGGATTACACCCTTACCCGCACGGAAAACGGCTATCAGGTGAAAGATAAGGTGGCGGGCCGTGACGGCACACTGACACTGAAGAATATTCAAAAACTGGATTTTGCCGATATTTCAGCGGTAGATCTGGGGGCGAACACGATTATCCCGCTCAATGATATTTTAATCTATGGCGATGGTTCACCCATTAGCCGCTCCCAGAATACGCGTATTCCGGCGCAAGCCGTGCTGGGCAATGATTTTCGTTTTAACACTGAGGCGCAGCTTGTCATCGCCAATGTGAGTGACGCCATCGGTGGCACTGTTCAGCTTAAGGATGAGGGTGATGTGCTATTCATACCGGATAGCACATTCACAGGAGTGATGAGTTTTAACTATGAAGTGAAGAGTGTGGAGGGGGATTCCGCCCTGTCTGTATTGGATCTATCCAGCGGAGAGTCGGCGATAATGCGGGCAACCGTGGTGATGCGAAGTGCCGATATCCCTCATGACCCCCTGTTTACCCAGCAAACTTATCTCAACGACATCAATGTGATTCCGGTTTGGCGGGATTATACCGGCAAAGGGGTGCGTATGGGCCAGTTTGAACCGGGAGGCGAATTTGCCACAGCACCAGAAATTTTTGATATTCAGCATCCCGACTTAGTCGCGAATGTCGATCCCCACTGGCTGGCCTCACAGAAGAAAACGGGCGAGTTGCCTGATGAAATCTCAAATCATGCCTCTATGGTCGCGGGTGTGATGGTCGCTGCTAAAAATCAGGTGGGGGGCGTTGGGGTCGCTTATGAGGCGCAACTGGGCGGTCACTATCTGAGCAATGATGGTGCGGATCTCACCACGCTGGGTAAGATGTCCAGTTATGACGTCGTGAATCACAGCTGGGGCTTCAAACATGAGTTTGCCATCAGTAATCTCTCTAGTGGCATGATTAATCTCGCCATTATGCTCAATCTGACGTTGCACTACGCGGCAGCGAATGGTCGTGGCGGATTGGGTACCATTATTGTGACCACGGGCGGCAATCAACGTAAACAGGGCGGCAGCACCCAAGGGTCGCTGATGAGCAACTCTCGTTTTGCTATTCAGGTGGCGGCAATGAACTCAAAAGGGGACCTTTCCACTCTCCAGACGAACACGACACCATTCTCCAACCGGGGAGCCAGTTTGCTGGTTTCAGCACCGGGCAGTCACATTCTCTCCAGCAGTCAGCAGATCACCGCTGAGCGTGGGGCGGTATTTGGTGCGCAATACAGTCGCCAGCAAGGGACCAGTTTTGCCGCGCCAATCGTCTCAGGTATTACGGCGCTGATGTTGCAGGCCAATCCGAATCTTGGCTATCGGGATGTACAACAAATCCTCGCGCTATCGGCCCGTCGGGTTAGCGACCCCTCCACTCAGTGGCGGACCAATAGTGCCAAAAACTGGAATGGCGGGGGGATGCATGTGAGCCATGACTATGGTTTTGGTGCGGTGGATGCGCGGGCTGCGGTGCGTCTGGCGGAGAGCTGGACGGGTCAGAAAACTGATGCAAACCAGCAGGTTTTGGCGGCAAACCATCAGTTTTCGGCAGGGAAACCGCTATCTGGTGGTGAGACAAGAGCCGCATCCCTCTTTCTGAGGGGCGATCTTGATGTTGAACAGGTTGAAGTTGATTTTAGTGCCCATGTGGGCCGTTTGGGGGATCTGACCCTCACACTCACCTCCCCGAATGGCACCAAAAGTATTCTGCTTGATCGTACAGGAAAAAAAGCGACCAACAGCAGTGATCAACAGGATACCGGCAGCCAGATCAGCGGCGATTTTAACCATACTTTTATGTCGACCCTTCAACGGGGCGAAAACTCGGGTGGGATGTGGCGATTGGTGGTCAAGAGTGCCGAAAATGGTCTGCCTATTGAGCTTAAAAATTGGTCAGTACGGCTATTTGGCAATCCAGTGAGCCGTGATGATACCTACTTTTATACCGATGAATTTGCCACGTTGGTGAAAAAATCTCCCACGCGGGCCTCTCTCCATGATGCCATCGATGGGGTTGCCGGTGGGCGTAACACGCTGAATATGGCAGCAATCTCTGGCGATGTGAGGGCCAACTTGCTCACAGGAAAGGCGAGTCTGGGGGGCGAGCTACTGACTCTTCATTCCCCTGAGAGTATTCATAATCTGATCAGTGGTGATGGCAACGATATTTTAACTGCGGGTCGGGAAAGCAGCGTGCTTGATGGCGGACGTGGGCTAAACGTATTGGAAGGCGGGTCAGGAAACGAGGTTTTTGTGGTGCGTAAGCGCGCGGACGGCATTGATTGGATTGCGAATTTTGATGCCGATAAAAGGGAAGTCATTCAATTGGTGGGGTTCGCGGAGAAGAGATTTGGTGCCTTGCAGTTGAAACAAGAAGGGAAGGATGTGAGGGTACAACTGGTTGACAATCAACATATTCTTATCAAAGGGAGGCAGGTTGCGGCGCTGAAGGATCACCATTTCCACTTTGAGGATACCTTTACACCTCCTGTTGGCTATTTTGACAGCAACATGAGGATAACTACTCCCGCATTGAAGAAGCCAACTGTGCAGGACAAACCCACGGCACCGAAGCAAACAAAGATTATGCTTAATGGCGGTGGGTGCGGTGTCAGCTTTTCTTTCGTTGATAATAAAATGGCCGCTTCATTGGCGGGGAAGGTATATCAGCGGGAAAACGCCAAACCCGCTCTGTTTGTCGTCATGCCACAAGAGGGGAGAGCAGAATATGGCAATGCTATTCGGGGATTCCGCCACGGTATTGATAAAATTGATTTAAGCGCCGTGGCGATTCGTCATTTTAGTGAGTTAACTCTGATTAAGCGGAGGTCGATGATTATTAATGGGTTGGTTCTTATTCAAGGGGTAGATATCAACTCAGCAGCGCAAGGCCCTGAAGGTAAGAATATCGAATTTGTCTATCTGGATGGGTTGGATGTCGAACGTCTCAATGCGGGAGATTTTATTTTTGCGGATGCAGAAGTGATGTTATCAGATAGTCCACCGAGTAATAACGATATTGAGCAACTGATTAATATTACGCCAGATTTTGATCACTCGGCCCGTGACTATGAGACGGTTTTTTCGCTCCCCAAGGTACCACAACTCCTTACCCATACATTGACGGCAAGCCCATGTTGATCATCGTCCATTTTATGCGGCTATTTATTCTGTCTGGTAACAGCCCGTTTTAATACCCACTCAGTTGAATGGGTATTTCTCATTCAGCATGACAGAATGACTCTGCGGAGGAGTTACTTCACCTGCGCGTTTCTCACTTCTTCACCAGCTTGCCAAATCCGATATTTTACATCTACGCCTTGTGGCACATAAACGACAATCGGCAGGCGGCTGTTATAGCGCTGCATAGCGGCGTCACCCAGATTGGCGACTACAAATTGTGGATGACGGCTATTATCTGGGCAGGCCATCATAGTGGAGGCGGGGCCCGAGATTTTTTCCATCACCAGATAGTCAAAGCCCCAACCCGACAGGGTTCTGGTTTCCAGATTACCGCCAAGCATATGGTGGTTGCAGTCAACCTCCAGCGTTTTGCCGATCAGTAATTCCACTTTGAAGTTTGATTCATCTTTTTGTGGCTCAAGGTAAATCACTTGCCGTGTCATGCCAGTTTCAGCGGCTGGATAAGGGGCGATTTTTTCTAATGGTTGTTGTTGATCAAGCGGCTGTGGGGTCTCCGCCATTGCACTAGCCGATGTTGCCATTAATAAGCAGGCTACCATGATTCTACTGTTGTTCATCTTTTATCCCTATGATTTTTCAGGTAATGCCGTGGATAAAGTAGCATATAACCTAGAGTTTTATTATAGGTGGAATCCGAAGTATTCCCATGAGGAATCATCCAAGCTTATGTTTTGAGCGCACAATCGGCAAGTGGAATGGTCAAGATGTCGCCCATAAAAAGGCTTAGCGGATTAACGAAAAAGGCCCGTAAGGACCTTAGTGTTAAAGCTCTATTTCAATATCACCCAGCGGCTGGCAGCAGCAGGGGAGAATCTCGTTGGGCTGAATAAAGGCCAGTGGCGGCTGTGAATAGCAAACTTCGCCTTTGAGTAAGCGCAGGCGGCAAGAGCCGCAATAGCCAGAGCGGCACTGGTACTCAATCTGTACCTGATGGTGTTCGAGTGTTTCCAGCAAATTGCGGCTATCAGCAGGGCGGTGAAGCTGGGCACCGGTGGTGCTCAACTTCACGGTATAGCTGTCAGTTTTCATCAATTACAGCTCGAAATCACTCAGGTCGTCAGCACTGATTTCGGAATCAATCTGACCGACCAGATATGAGCTGACCTCAACTTCTTGCGGGGCCACTTGCACGTTATCGGAGACTAACCAAGAGTTGATCCAAGGAATCGGGTTAGTACGAGTATTAAACGGTACACCCAAACCCACTGCTTGCATACGGATATTGGTAATATATTCAACGTATTGGCACAGAATTTCTTTGTTCAGGCCGATCATGGAACCGTCACGGAACAGGTACTCTGCCCACTCTTTCTCTTGCTGTGCGGCCAAAACGAACAGGTCATAGCACTGTTGCTGACACTCTTCAGCAATTTCAGCCATTTCTGGATCATCTTCACCAGAGCGCATCAAATTAATAATGTGTTGGGTGCCCGTTAGGTGCAGTGCTTCATCGCGGGCAATCATTTTTATGATTTTGGCGTTGCCCTCCATCAGTTCGCGCTCAGCGAACGCAAATGAACAAGCAAAGCTGACATAGAAACGGATCGCTTCCAACGCATTCACGCTCATCAGGCACAGATAGAGCTGTTTCTTCAGTTCACGCAGGTTGACTACCACGGTTTTGCCGTTGACCTGATGACTGCCTTCGCCCAGCAGATGGTAGTAGCTGGTCATTTCAATCAGATCGTCATAATACGCCGAGATATCTTTCGCGCGTTTGAGGATCTCTTCATTGGTCACGATATCATCGAAAACAATCGCCGGGTCGTTAACGATATTGCGGATGATATGCGTGTAAGAGCGGGAGTGAATGGTTTCAGAGAAGGACCAGGTTTCTACCCAGGTTTCCAGCTCAGGGATGGAGATCAGCGGCAACAAGGCGACGTTAGGGCTGCGGCCCTGAATGGAGTCCAGCAAAGTTTGGTATTTCAGGTTGCTGATAAAAATGTGTTTTTCATGATCGGGCAACGCATTGTAATCGATGCGATCGCGTGAGACGTCGATCTCTTCTGGACGCCAGAAGAAAGAGAGCTGTTTCTCAATCAGTTTTTCGAAAATAGCGTGTTTTTGCTGATCGAAACGCGCCACGTTGACGCATTGGCCAAAGAACATCGGTTCGAGTAACTGATTGTTTTTGTTTTGTGAAAAAGTGGTATAGGCCATGATTTCCTCAGGGGAGAAGCAAAGGGCAAATGAAGATAGGCCCGTGATGATCTCCTTAAGGGATCATCACGGGCCTGAATTCAAAATCAGATCTTACATGCACCGCCTTCGCAGTCGTCATCACCCGGCTGGCTTTGAATATCTTCCTGCACATCATCAGCACCGTCACGGGTGTTTTGATAGTAAAGGGTCTTCACACCAAATTTGTAGGTGGTCAGCAAATCTTTCAGCAACTGCTTCATCGGCACTTTACCTGATGGGAAGCGCGTTGGATCGTAATTGGTGTTCGCTGATATCGCCTGATCGACGAATTTCTGCATCAAACCAACCAGTTGCAGGTAACCGTCGTTATTCGGCATGTCCCACAGCAGCTCGTAAGCCTCTTTCAGGCGCTCATACTCAGGTACAACCTGACGCAGAATACCATCTTTAGAAGCCTTGATGCTGACGTAACCACGCGGTGGCTCAATACCATTGGTGGCATTGGAAATTTGCGATGATGTCTCGGAAGGCATCAGTGCAGACAGCGTGGAGTTACGCAGGCCGTGAGTCTGAATCTCTTTACGCAGTGTTTCCCAGTCGTAATGCAAAGGTTCGTCGCTGATCGCATCCAAATCTTTCTTATAGGTATCGATCGGCAAAATACCCTGCGAATAGGTGGTTTCGTTGAACCACTGGCAAGCACCTTGCTCTTTGGCCAGCGCGTTTGAGGCTTTCAACAGGTAGTACTGAATAGCTTCAAAAGTGCGGTGAGTCAGGTTGTTCGCGCTGCCATCCGAGTAACGCACGCCATTCTTCGCCAGATAATAAGCAAAGTTAATCACACCAATACCCAAGGTACGACGGCCCATGGCACCACGTTGCGCCGCAGCAATCGGGTAATCTTGATAATCGAGCAAGGCATCCAGCGCACGCACAGCCAGCACCGCCAAGTCTTCTAAATCATCAAGGCTATCAATGGCACCCAAGTTGAACGCCGACAATGTACAAAGTGCGATCTCACCATTTTCGTCATTGATGTCATTCAACGGCTTGGTAGGCAAAGCAATTTCCAGACAGAGGTTTGACTGACGTACTGGTGCAATTTTCGGGTCAAATGGGCTGTGTGTGTTGCAGTGATCCACGTTCTGAATATAGATACGGCCAGTAGAAGCACGTTCTTGCATCATCAGAGAGAATAGCTCAACGGCTTTAACTCGCTGCTTACGGATGCTGCTGTCTTGCTCATATTTGACATAAAGGCGCTCAAATTCATCCTGATCGGCGAAGAATGCGTCATACAGCCCCGGCACATCGGATGGGCTGAACAGGGTGATGTCTTCACCTTTCAGCAGGCGCTGATACATCAGTTTGTTGATTTGCACGCCGTAATCCATATGACGCACGCGGTTGCCTTCAACGCCACGGTTGTTTTTCAGCACCAGCAGGCTTTCAACTTCCAAATGCCACATTGGGTAGAATAAGGTGGCCGCGCCGCCCCGTACGCCGCCCTGCGAGCAGGATTTCACAGCGGTCTGGAAGTGTTTGTAGAACGGAATACAACCGGTGTGGAAGGCTTCGCCGCCACGAATTGGGCTACCCAGTGCACGGATGCGGCCCGCATTGATACCGATACCGGCACGTTGCGAGACATATTTCACAATGGCGCTGGAGGTAGCATTGATAGAGTCCAAGCTGTCACCGCACTCGATCAACACGCAAGAGCTAAATTGGCGCGTTGGGGTACGAACACCGGACATAATGGGCGTTGGCAGCGAGATTTTAAAGGTCGAAATAGCATCATAGAAACGCTTGATGTAATCCATCCGCGTTTCGCGCGGGTAGTTAGAGAACAGGCAAGCGGAAACCAGCATGTACAGGAATTGGGCACTTTCATAGATCTCACCGCTCACGCGGTTCTGCACCAGATATTTACCTTCCAACTGCTTAACCGCTGCATAGGAGAAGTTCATATCGCGCCAATGGTCGATGAAAGTGTCCATCTGTTCGAACTCTTCTGCGGTGTAATCTTCCAGCAGATGTTTGTCGTATTTACCCATATCCACCATCTTCGTCACATGCGCGAAGAGTTTTGGTGGTTCAAACTGGCCGTAGGCTTTTTTACGCAGGTGGAAAATCGCCAGACGGGCAGCCAAATATTGATAGTCTGGTGCATCACGGGAGATAAGATCCGCTGCAGCTTTGATGATAGTTTCATGGATATCGGCGGTCCGGATACCATCATAAAACTGAATGTGTGAACGCAACTCTACTTGAGATACCGAGACGTTATGTAAACCTTCTGCGGCCCAGTCGATGACCCGGTGGATTTTATCCAGATTGATGCGTTCTTTGCTGCCATCGCGTTTAGTAACAAGTAGGCTTTGGTTCATGTGATCTTTTACCTTCCGTGTGTTTATATTCTGTAAGCCAAGCAAACGCCACGCTGCATTTTCAGGCAGCGAGTAGTGCCATTGTTCAGTATGTAAACACAATATATAGGGGGTGGGTGTTGGTTAGATAACAAGATAGTGAGTATTACGTCTTTTAGCAAGTGAACAAGATCGTGCAATTGTGTGGATAACTTGGGGGTGAATTGTTACAAAAGGCCCCAAGGCTGCGTTATTACTGGGGCTTACCTACTGCCCATCTAGGGGATAAGATTTTACTGAAAATCTTAAAAATTTGATCGTTTGCCGGTTTATTAAACATTAGAAAAATCCCCTTCATCTTTCACGCCGTAGCGGTGTTGGCTACCCTAACTCACCCCAGTCACTTAGTTAGCTAAGCTCCTAGGGATTCGTTATGTTGCCGCTTTGCTACAACGCGAAATATATCGGGTATTGTTTGATTTTTATCTCTCAGACGTGAGTGCTGTTGTCTTCCCTTTGAGTATGCACCATATAATTGACATCAACATTGCGACCCAACTTGAAGTGGTCTGTTATCGGATTGTAATGTAGCCCAATAATGTGGCGTTCCCGCAATGGGGTTTGATCGACCCAGCCGATAAGTTCTGATGGGCGAATAAACTTTTTCGAATCATGGGTGCCTTTCGGAACCATTTTCAGCACGTATTCAGCGCCGACCACGGCCATCAACCAAGATTTGGTATTGCGATTAATGGTTGAGAAGAAAACATGCCCACCGGGTTTGACCAATTGTGCACAGGCGCGGATCACCGAGGCAGGGTCAGGAACGTGTTCGAGCATCTCCATGCAGGTCACTACATCGTAATGTTGTGGGAACTTTTGCGCATGGCTTTCAACCGTTTCCTGCACATAATCCAGTTTGACACCCGTTTCCAGCGCATGCAGCCGCGCCACTTGTAGCGGCTCATAACCCATATCCAACCCGGTGACGTGCGCGCCTTCATGTGCCATGCTTTCAGCAAGAATGCCGCCGCCGCAACCGACGTCCAGCACGTTTTTATCGAAAATGCCGCCTGAGCGCTGCAAAATATAATCGAGGCGCAGGGGATTAATGCGATGGAGAGGCTTAAATTCACCTTCCCAATCCCACCAGCGGGAGGCAACCGCTTCAAATTTAGCGATTTCTTGCTCGTCGACATTATGTTGGGGAGCTGTGGTATCTGCACGCATGAAGAGTTCTCACTGTTCTGTTTCTTTGCGCGGATTATACATGTTCCCCATCAATTGGCGCACTTTTGTGTCTAAGACGTCAGCGCAATGTAGTTTCGCCAAAATTGGGGTTTTGTGATATAGTTTCGTACCTTTAAATCCGGTAATTAGTAGAGGGATAGCGGCTCAATGAGCGACCTTGCCAGAGAAATAACACCGGTCAACATCGAGGAAGAGCTGAAAAGCTCCTATCTGGATTATGCGATGTCCGTTATTGTCGGACGTGCTTTACCAGATGTCCGAGATGGACTGAAGCCGGTTCACCGTCGCGTACTGTTTGCGATGAATGTACTGGGCAATGACTGGAATAAACCATACAAAAAATCGGCCCGTGTAGTTGGGGACGTTATCGGTAAATATCACCCGCATGGTGACAGCGCGGTCTACGACACAATAGTGCGTATGGCCCAGCCGTTCTCACTGCGCTATATGCTGGTGGATGGGCAGGGTAACTTCGGTTCCGTTGATGGCGACTCCGCCGCAGCGATGCGTTATACCGAAATCCGTATGTCTAAAATTGCTCACGAATTGTTAGCGGATTTAGAAAAAGATACCGTCGACTTCGTGCCGAACTATGATGGCACCGAGCAGATCCCAGCGGTCATGCCTACCCGAATCCCTAACCTGCTGGTTAACGGTTCGTCAGGTATCGCCGTCGGGATGGCAACCAATATTCCGCCACATAACCTTTCTGAGGTTATTGATGGCTGTTTGGCCTATATCGAAGATGAAAACATCAGCATCGAAGGGCTGATGGAATATATTCCGGGGCCGGACTTCCCAACAGCCGCGATTATCAATGGTCGCCGTGGTATTGAAGAAGCTTATCGTACTGGCCGTGGCAAGGTGTATATCCGTGCGCGCGGTGAAGTGGAAGCTGATGCGAAAACGGGCCGCGAAACCATTATTATTCACGAGATTCCGTATCAGGTGAATAAGGCACGGTTGATTGAAAAAATCGCCGAGCTGGTGAAAGAGAAACGTGTCGAAGGTATCAGCGCGTTGCGTGATGAGTCTGATAAAGACGGCATGCGTATCGTGATTGAAATCAAGCGTGATGCGGTCGGTGAAGTGGTGCTAAACAACCTCTACTCATTGACGCAATTACAGGTGACTTTCGGTATCAATATGGTGGCCCTGTCCCAAGGTCAGCCTAAATTGCTGAACCTGAAAGACATTCTGGTTGCCTTTGTGCGCCACCGCCGTGAAGTGGTGACGCGCCGGACCATTTTTGAGCTGCGTAAAGCACGTGACCGCGCACACATCCTTGAAGCGCTGGCCATTGCATTGGCTAACATCGATCCCATTATCGAATTGATTCGCCGTGCTGCCACCCCTGCGGAAGCGAAAGCCGGCTTAATTGCCAGCCCGTGGGAGTTAGGTAACGTTGCGGCCATGCTGGAACGTGCCGGTGGTGATGCTGCCCGCCCTGAATGGCTGGAAGCAGAGTTCGGTATCCGTGACGGTAAGTATTACCTCACCGAGCAGCAAGCTCAGGCTATCTTGGATCTGCGTTTGCAGAAACTGACCGGTCTGGAGCACGAAAAGCTGCTGGATGAGTATAAAGAGCTGCTGACAGCAATTGCTGAGCTGATCTTTATTCTGGAAAACCCAGAGCGCCTGATGGAAGTGATCCGTGAAGAGTTGGTGGCGATTAAAGAGCAATATAACGACGCTCGTCGTACTGAAATCACGGCCAACACCTCTGATATCAATATCGAAGATCTGATTAATCAGGAAGATGTGGTTGTGACGCTCTCCCATCAGGGCTACGTCAAGTATCAACCGCTGACAGATTATGAAGCTCAGCGCCGTGGGGGCAAAGGTAAGTCGGCTGCACGTATCAAAGAAGAGGACTTCATTGATCGCCTGCTGGTTGCCAATACCCACGATACGATTTTGTGCTTCTCCAGCCGTGGCCGTCTCTACTGGATGAAGGTCTATCAGTTGCCAGAAGCCAGCCGTGGGGCACGTGGTCGTCCGATCGTCAACTTGTTGCCGCTTGAGCCGAATGAGCGTATTACCGCCATTCTGCCGGTGCGGGAATATGAAGAGGGCCGCCACATCTTCATGGCAACCGCGAGCGGTACCGTGAAGAAAACCGCATTGACCGAGTTCAGTCGCCCACGCAGTGCCGGTATTATTGCCGTCAATCTGAATGAAGGCGATGAGCTGATTGGTGTCGATCTGACGGATGGCAGCAATGAAGTGATGCTATTCTCCGCATTGGGTAAAGTGGTTCGCTTCCCAGAAACGCAGGTCCGTTCAATGGGCCGTACTGCGACCGGTGTACGTGGTATCAACCTCAATGGTGATGATCGGGTTATCTCGCTGATTATCCCTCGTGGTGATGGCGAAATCCTGACGGTGACTGAAAACGGTTACGGTAAACGTACCGCAGTGGAAGAGTATCCAACCAAGTCCCGTGCGACTCAGGGGGTTATCTCTATTAAAGTCAGTGAGCGTAATGGTAAGGTTGTCGGTGCCGTTCAGGTTGCACCAACCGATCAAATCATGATGATTACTGATGCGGGTACTTTGGTGCGTACCCGTGTTTCAGAAGTGAGCGTTGTGGGTCGTAACACTCAGGGCGTGACACTGATTCGTACTGCTGAAGATGAGCACGTAGTCGGTCTGCAACGTGTTGCAGAGCCGGAAGAGGATGATGACATCCTTGATGGCGAGTCATTAGAAGGTGAAGAGGGCGGCGATGAAAACGCAGCACTGAATGCACCGGAAGATACTACTGAAGACGACGCGGCAGATGATGAAGCTGAAGACGATGATGTAGAAGACGAGAACGCATAATGCGCTGATGAGTGCCTACGGGAGCGGTTGATTGCTCCCGTGAGCCTATCAGCCGCCGCGCAACTCGATGAAAATAAAAGCCAGCCTAGGTGCTGGCTTTTTTATGTGTTATTGGTAGTGTATTCTGTTGCTCACGCAGCCTCTCCGGCGATTGTTTTACCAGGTATCAGATTGAAATATCTTTCTTCATTTCGCACGACACTGAAAATATCCCGCTACCTGTTTCGGGTATTGGCCGTCATGTTATGGTCACTCGGCGCATTGCTGACGACGTTTTATATCCTGAACATTCTTAATGAGAAAAAATCCGATATTCGTCAGGAATATAATACCAACTTTGAGCAGGCGCAGAGTTACATCCGCCACTCCTCCGATATTATTCGCGATATCAAATACATGGCGGAAAATAGGTTAAATCATAATTCGGCAAGCAGCGATATTGCCGCAGGCGCATTCATTAAAAACAAGACGCCACCCAAATATTATCCCCTCAATCCAGATGCAGATTGCGCTGCGCTTAACTCGAGCCGCAATTCGTCACTGAATTCGCTCAGTAACCTAATCCTCTACTGGAAAGAGAATTTCGCCGCCGCGTATGACCTTAATCGCATCTTCTTTATCGGCAGCGACACCTTGTGCATGGTGGATTTTGATATTCGTAATACGCCAATGGATCAGGAGAACCTACTTAAGTCGCTGAATGAGCAAGTGTTAAAATACCGTGATGCCAATGGTCAGGATAAAGATAGTGCGCTGTATTGGGTAGTCCCTGGTGTGCGCCCAGAGATTGGCACTTTATATGTGCTTAGCCCACTCTATGTGGGCAATAGGTTAGAAGCTTTGGTTGGTACTGAGCAAACGATTCGTCTGGAGGATTTTATCTCTTCAGGGCCACTGCCGATTGGAGTGACCTTGTTGGATCAGGATAATGAGCCGGTATTACGGCTGGCAACTGGGGAGCGTCATGCTTCGATGCTGGATAACTACCCTGACTCCCCCTCTTATTTCGGTTATGTCGATGATTATAATAGCCTTCTCCTGAAAAAGAATTTACTGCCATCGACCCTCAATATTGCTTATTCCTTGCCCGTTAGAACGATAATAGAAACATTTAAATTATTGATCTTTAATGCGTTACTGCTGAACATCCTCTCTGCGGTGGTGATATTTACCTTGGCCTGGTTGTTTGAACGAAAAATGTTCCACCCGGCTGAAGATAATGCCCTGAGACTGGAAGAGCATGAGCAGTTCAACCGCAAAATTGTCGCCTCTGCGCCAGTGGGCATCTCCATCCTGCGCATCAGTGATGGGACCAATATCCTCAGTAACGAACTAGCACATAACTATATTAATTTGCTGACGAATGAAGACCGCGAGCGCATTACACGCATTATCTGTGAGCAACAGGCGAACTTTGTCGATGTGATGACCAGTAATAATAATAATCTGCAAATTAGCTTTGTTCACTCTCGTTACCGTAATGAAGATGTGGCTATTTGCGTGCTGGTGGATGTCAGCTCGCGGGTGAAAATGGAGGAGTCTCTGCAAGAGATGGCCGCCGCAGCGGAGCAGGCCAGCCAATCAAAATCGATGTTTTTGGCCACCGTCAGCCATGAGCTGCGCACTCCTCTGTATGGGATTATTGGTAACCTCGATCTATTGCAAACCAAAGAGTTGCCCCAAGGTGTTGACCGCTTAGTGACGGCGATGAACAACTCGTCTGGGTTATTACTCAAAATTATCAGTGACATACTCGATTTTTCTAAAATCGAATCTGAACAACTGAAAATTGAGCCAAGTGAGTTCTCTACCGTGGAGGTGATCACGCATATCTCCGCGAACTATCTGCCGCTGGTGGTTAAAAAACGGTTAGGTCTGTACTGCTTTATTGAGCCAAATGTCCCGCGAGTGATGATGGGAGACTCAGTTCGCCTGCAACAAGTGATCTCTAATTTATTGAATAATGCTATTAAATTCACCGATACCGGCTGCATCATCTTGCAAGTTCGGGTTCGTGGCGACTATCTAGAGTTCCGAGTTCGCGATACCGGTGTCGGCATTAATTCACGTGAGATAAACCAGCTCTTTGATCCTTTCTTCCAGATAGGCACGGGTGTGCAGCGCCATTTTCAGGGAACGGGTTTAGGTTTGGCTATCTGCGAGAAGTTGGTCAACCTGATGGACGGGGATGTTGAGGTGATCTCTGAGCTGGGGATGGGCAGTATTTTTGCTATCCGCATTCCACTCTATCTGGCCGAAAACAGGCATGAAGCCAATAATACTGTGCTGCCACAAAGCGATCGCTGGCAGGGAAAAACGCTGTGGTTGGATATTCGCAATGCACGTCTGGAGCGCTATTTACTTGATCTTCTGGGGAATTTTGGTGCCACTGCTCGGCGTTATACCCTCGATCAGCCTCTGCATGATCAAGTGCTGATTTGTGATTATTTGCCACAAATCAGTGCGCCGCTATCGACTTGGATCCAACTCTCGATCGAACATATCGGTTTGCCGCATGAAACATGCCCAGGTTATTGGTTGTTGAGTACATCGACTCTGCTAGAGATTATCCCGCTATTGGATCGGATATTGCTGGAGCCTCCGTCGGTGGCCGACAATACGCCATTACAGCTACCTGCACCGAAAGCCAATCAGGATGATAATGCTGACATGCAAATTCTGGTTGTGGATGACCATCCGATCAACCGCCGACTATTGGCTGATCAGCTTAGCGCGTTGGGTTATCAGGTGATAACGGCAAACGATGGACTGGATGCTCTGGCGGTGTTGAGTGCCAATAATGTCGATATCGTGCTGACCGACGTCAATATGCCAAACATGGATGGCTATCGTTTAACTCAGCGTTTACGGCAGTTGAATCATCACTTCCCGGTCATTGGCGTGACCGCGAATGCACTGGCTGAAAGCAAGCAGCGCTGTATTGAGGCAGGGATGGATAACTGTTTATCTAAGCCAGTCACATTGGATACATTGCGGCAGATGTTGCGGTATTACAGTGATAAGGTGCGAACCCTTCGTCATTGACGCTAAACCCTTCGTCCTTGACGCTACAGCAGTGTTGGCTACGTTCACTTATCCGAATCACTTACTTGAGTAAGCTCATCGGGATGCGCTCACTTGCCGCCTTGCTGTAACGCCAATGACTTTGGGTTTAAGTTTGGCCTTGACGCTACAGCGGTGTTGGCTACGTTCACTTACCCGAATCACTTACTTGAGTAAGCTCATCGGGATGCGCTCACTTGCCGCCTTGCTGTAACGCCAATGACTTTGGGTTTAAGTTTGGCCTTGACGCTACAGCGGTGTTGGCTACGTTCACTTATCCGAATCACTTACTTGAGTAAGCTCATCGGGATGCGTTCACTTGCCGCCTTGCTGTAACGCCAATGACTTTGGGTTACTAAGTTTTGGCATTGGCGCTCACGCGATATGGTGTTAGCGGCTTTGGGTTTAAGTTTGGAATAGAGGCGATTAATTAATAATCTGAATGGGTGGGAGAGGAAATAAATAAACCCGGTGCTGCTGAGCAATACCGGGCTTGGAAACGACTATTCTTCTTCTTTATTGACCTGACTGATAGTGACAGAAGAGAGGTAGTTCAGTAGGGCGATATCATTATCCACGCCCAGTTTCAGCATCGCCGACTTCTTCTGGCTGCTGATCGTTTTAATGCTGCGATTAAGTTTTCTGGCGATCTCTGTCACCAAGAAACCTTCAGCAAATAACCGCAAAACTTCACTCTCTTTCGGTGACAAACGCTTATCACCGTAACCATTGGCACTGATTTTTTCCAGCAATTTAGCGACACTTTCAGGGGTGAATTTCTTCCCTTTTTGTAATGCAGCCAATGCCTTAGGCAGGTCGGCTGGTGCGCCTTGCTTTAAGACGATCCCGTCAATATCCAAGTCCAAAACAGAACTGAGAATAGCCGGGTTATTATTCATTGTTAGAACAATTATGGCTAAGTCAGGGTAATGACGTTTTATATATTTTATCAGCGTGATGCCATCACCATACTTGTCTCCCGGCATAGAGAGGTCAGTAATTAGCACGTTGGCATCTAGTTTAGACAAATTATTAATAAGCGAGGTTGAGTCTTCAAATTCCCCAACAACGTTTACCCATTCAATTTGTTCAAGCGATTTTCTGATGCCAAACAAAACAATTGGATGGTCATCAGCAATAATTACATTAAGGTTGTTCATGGTTATGGGTTACCTTGCTGCAGCAGTCTGGTGACGAAAGAATCAATTTGACTGATGCTATTTTCGATCTTCAACCGATCGCCATTTGCGATATGCTGTTCTAATGTTTCACAAAGCTGCTTGCCGAGCACCAGGTTCAACATAGCAAATACGCCTTTCAATCGATGTGCAGTCTGCGAAAGCGATATGAAATCACGTTGCTGAAGTTCAGTATACAGTTTCTTCAGATCTATCGGTACTGTCTCAACGAATAACGAATAATAGTCGCTGGATTTGAGTTGTTGTTCATAGGTACTTATATCATCTTCGGCAATAGATTCAGACTCTTCTTTTGATTCATCTGATAAGATCCGTTGTTCAATTAATAATAGTATCGCGTCAATAACGGCACTGCCTAAATTGTAATTTACCCGGATATAGTTACCCTGCAATTGTTGTAATCCCACCTCGTCTGAAGTCAATAATAAGGTAAAATTATCATAGTGTTGAGGATTATCAGTTAACGTAACGTCGTAATCTCGGCCCGGTAGGCGATCATCGGCAATAATGCAGTTTGCACCGAATGAACCTAGCAATGTCGTGATGATTGAACGTACTTCTTCCGAGGTTATATCTAATAAAGCGGTCACTCCATCTAATAATTTTTCTTGCTCTTCTTGTTGCTCATTTTCGATAGCCATAGTTACACGGATAGTATAACGAGTACCTATATCGATTTTGCTACGAATCTCTAATTGGCCATTTAATTTTCTACATAATTGGTTACATAAAAAGAAGGTTAACCCTGATCCGTGATTGTATCTGTCGGCCAATGTTTGACTGAGGAAAGGATAATTAAGATTACTGATCTCTTCATCCGATATACCGACACCGGTATCGGTTATCTGAATAATGAGTTGTTCTGGATGGCCCGGCTCGTGGTCAACGTTGAGTGTGATTTTGCCGTAATCCGTTGTGACGATGGAATAGTGCAGTAGCAGCGAAAGTATTTTACGTAATACATTTTCATCACCTGTGTAATTTTGATCAATATCGGCACGGTAGTGATTAAACAGAGTTAAACCTTTCTGATTAATGGCGGGTAGAACCTCCAACAGCAGCGCATCGATTAATGCCGACAGTGAGAAGTGGCGCTGCTCTGGCTGCCAATCTTGTGTTTCCAGACGGGTGAGTAGGGTGATGTTCTCAATCAGTTCAATAATGGCATCTGATTGCTTAATCACTTTCGCTGTCAGATCTTGTTGCTGTTGCAAGTCAGTTGCGTTCTGTAACTCATGGGCAAGTTGATTCAGAGTGTTGACGGGTTGATTCAGCTCAATCCCCAGATTGTGCAGCATCAGTTTACGTGCTTGCAGGCTCTTGTCGTATTCACGCCTTGCCTGCTGCAACTTTTTATTCACCAACACTTCTTTATCCTGATCATGGAGCAGGAAGAGGTAGGTTTCAGGTGAAATTTGGCTGCGGAACATGCGAATTTCGTACACTTCATTATTCACCGTGCCTTGAATCACCCCGTGATGCTGCTCCGCCATATGCGCAATTTTCTGCATATTCAGGTGTGGCATCAGGTTATCGGCAATCTGGTTGCTGGCGACGACCGTGTTATTGCTGAAGTTATAGACCAACAACCCTTGGGGTAGGTTAGTCATAATTTCCTGACTCAGCGATTTCTGCGCTTCTAACTTTTCGACCACATCAGCACTGGGGTGGACGTATTGGCGACGAACGAAATAGATGCCTAGCACCGCAAGTACCAGCAGCAAGATATTGCTAACAATCAGCCAGAAATTATTTCTCAGAAAATCAATTGCTAACAGGTTAATCGGGACACGATAGACAATTTTTAATGTGGCGTTCGCTAAGGGTGCGGAGAACTCAACCCAGTAGCCATTGAGTGTCACACTGGCGGCGACGACATCTTCCGGGGCCATACCTTCATTAATCGGTGTTCTATCTTTTTGCAGCAAGAAGTTAGAGCGTGCCATGTTCGGCGGGATTAAGTCATTAATCGGTAAATCAAATGCGATGACCGTCGCCAGATGTCCGGGATGGTTAAAGGTGGTTCTCAGGGTGAAATAGTAGGCGTTTTGGAAACGTAATTTGCGCAGTGGCGAGAAACTCTCGCGCTCATCCAAGGTATTGGCCTGTTGCAGCATCTCTGCACGTCGGGATTCTGCCGCGACAGTCAGGTAGCTCTCTTTGAAACGTGAAGTGACCTCTTTCAGAGCCTGAGTGGTGATCAGTGTCAGGCTATTATCCTGACCGTTCAGATAATACATCGAGTAGGTATCATTCTGTGACCCCCAATGGCTATCAAGATAGTCAGACATCTGCAATGCCATTGCTAAGGTTGCTGACTCGTGATTGCCAAAAATGACCGTATCCGTCTTTCTACGCGGCTTCTCAATGTAGTAAATATCAGGGCGTAGACGCACTTCTTGCGCGGAGAGAATCACTTTCTCCGCGAGATCTGGGCTATTCGCTAAATCATAGAGTTGGTAAGTGTGATAGCGATAATCATCGATACGTTGTTGCAAGCCGCTGGCGATATAGGTCAATGCATGTTTTTTTTCTGTTAGATAAGCATTGGTATAGTTGTAGCCATACAGCCCGATGGTGATGAGCAGTAAGACGATAAACAGCCAGAAGCAGCGGGTAATTTTAGCTGGACTGGTAGATAACGAGTTATTTTGCATAAAAAGACGGCATATTCCTGGGTTAACGCGTGACGGCTCTGGCGCTGGCGGTGACGGCCAGTAACAGCAGCGCGACGCAGCCAAAAGCGACCGATAAATTACTGAGTTGTGCGACGAAACCAATGGCCGCAGGGCCAGCCAGAATTCCGGCGTAACCGATGGTAGTAATGGATGCCACCGCCAGATTGGCGGGCATCACGGTTTGGTTGCCAGCGGCGGTGAACAGAATCGGTACCACATTTGATGCACCTAGCCCCACCAGCATAAAACCCATAATAGCGGCAATGGAGCTATCAACACTGATCGCGATAACAATCCCCATCGCGGCGCACAGACTGCCGCCTAATACTACCTTGTATCGGCCCAAGGCGTTGACAATCCGATCACCATTTAAGCGGCCCAGCGTCATGGCGATTGCAAATACGGCATAGCCCATTCCCGCTTGTGAAGGTTCCATGCCTCGCAGTGAGGTCAGGAAGAGCGCGCTCCAGTCAAGCATTGAGCCTTCGGCGAGAAACATCACAAAACATAAAAAACCGATGAACATGACCCAACCACGCGGCCAAACAAATAGCGGGCCATCATGAGGCTCACCGCTGCCCTGTAACAGGTTTTTATTGGCAGTCAGCAGTAGGATTATCATTAATACTACCGTCGCGATAATCGCCATCAGCGGTGTAAGGCCGAGCCACAGTAAGGCGCTCACACCACCCGCACCGGCAATCCCGCCGACACTGAACAGCCCGTGGAAACCGGACATCATGGCACGGCCACTGGCTTTTTCAACAATGACGGCCTGAATATTCATCGCGACATCGATTATGCCCATGGCTGCACCGAAAACGAGTAGCGCGAGGGCCATGGTCAGCGGGGTATTCATCAGCACCAGCAGCGGGAGGTCGAGACACAATATTGCGCCCGCCAGTAAAATCACTGCCCGGCAACCCCATTTTGCCGTGAGGATGCCGGTCAGGGGCATCGCCATCATTGAGCCGATACCAATGCACAACAGCAGTAAGCCCAGTGAAGCATCATTAAGACCAATACGTTCCTTGGCAAAAGGTACCAGAGGAGCCCAAGCGGCCATGCCCAATCCGGCGATAAAGAAAGCCAGTCGGGTCGAGACTTGTTGTGCAACGCCGGGTTGCTTGAGGGGTTGGCCTAGGGTTTGTTGACGTATTTCGGTGTTCATGAGGTATTAGCGTCTGTGATTAATATGAACGATCAATATAGACAGACGTTTCTATCACAAAGCGAAATGCGGGTCGAAGGGATTTATCTGATTAGCAGAATAATTGGCGGCCTAATTCAACATCTCGCCTCCTCTAATGTTGCTTTAGATTGAAAATTGTACAGGTGATAATTCAAGCTAGAATCATTCAGAAGCCTAAAGTATGCTGAGGCAATGTCGCCTAATGTTACTGAATTGTAACTCCAAATCATTAGTTTTAATTAAGTCTAGGGTTGTTGGGTGAATGTGGCTGTTTTGATGAGCGCACTCAGTGATACTGGGTACTGAAACGATTAATTAATCTATTTATCAGTTTATTATCAACTTGGCATTTTGTTGTATCCTTCGCTTTTAATCGGCACTTTCTCATTTGTATCCTTAATGTTTGTAACTTAAATGAAAAATTTTATTGTACAGTTTTTAAAATATCTACTTATATGTAAGTAGTGATTCGCCAATGTATTGTTCGAGATCACATTAAAAAATAAATATAAAAATTGAATGTATTGAAAGCGCTGATCCCTTTGCGGTTGTTAACCACACCAGAAACAAGCTTAAACCCTCTTTTGTGAGGCGTTTATTTACCCTCCTGCGTCCGACTTATCGGGAATCCTCCCCCGGTCTGTTCTTACGTGGAGACAGTGACTTGCTTGATTTTTGAGGTTAACCATGGCGAATCCAACCAATGCATCCATTGATATTATCTCTCGCCGAAATGGGGCGATGATCTCACATGTGGCTGGCAATCAGCAGGTTGTGGCACTGAACGAGTTGAGCATTGTGCGTATCCATGGCACACCGGCAATGGTGGCAAGCTACGAGCGTCAGGGCAGTGACCTGATTTTGCATATGAAAGATGGCTCTACAGTGCGCTATCAGCGCTTTTTCACCACCGACGGTGAGGGCAATTACAGCGAGTTGGTGTTTGATGATGGCGTCAGCCCGCCCGTGCAGGCCACTTTCCCTGCCGCGATGGGGGCTACCTTGGGCGGTGATGCCCTGTTGGTGCCGGAATTCACCTCCATCGACAGTGTGGCGGGCTTGGCGTTAGGCAGCAGTGCCAGCTCGGCGGGGCTACTAGCTGGGGCGCTGGGTTTTCTAGCGATAGCGGGCGGCATCGGCATCGCGGCGTCACAAAGTGGCGGTAACAGCTCAAACGGCGGCAGTTCCGGCGGCGGCTCAAATGGGGGCAACAATGGCGGAAACAATGGTGGAAACAATGGCGGCAACTCCGCACCGACATTAACCATCAACCCCTTGGGCGGCGATAACCGCCTTAATAGCAGCGAAGTAAGTGTCAGCCAAACATTGAGCGGCACCACCACCGGCATTGCGGCGGGGCAACAGGTCGATATCAAAATCAATGGCGTCACCTACACCGCGACGGTGGCCGCTGATGGTTCATGGACACTGCCGCTACCGCCTTCAATGCTGCAAGGGTTGCATGATGGCAGCTATCCCGTCGTGGTCTCGGTCAGTAATGGCAGTGGGCAAACGGTAGAGAAAACCCTGGCTCTGGTGGTCGATACCAGCAAACCCACCCTGACTCTCTCTCCGGTCGCTGGGGACGGCATTATCAATGGGGATGAGTCTCACGCGACTGTGGTCATCAAAGGCACCTCATCGGCCGTGGGATCGACCGTCACAGTGATGTTCCACGGCCAACCCTATACTGGCAAAGTACAGAGTGATGGCAGTTGGTCGGTGGATGTTCCCGCCAGTGCGCTGGTTGGGGTGAAAGATGGTTCACAGTCGATAACCGCCACCGTCACTAACAGCACCGGCAACAGTGCGACTACCAGCGGTAACGTCTTGATTGATGCCGATCCGCTCAATTTCCCCTCTCTATTCGTCAAGCCCTTTGCCAATGACAATAATCTTAACGGGGCCGAGCAGAAGGTCAGCCAAACATTGAGCGGTGAAACCACACATGTCGAAGCGGGACAGACGGTTTTCATCACATTGAATAATAAGAACTATAGCGCGACCGTCGGGTCTGATGGCAAATGGAGCACTCAGGTTCCGGCAGCAGATTTGGCGATGATTGCCAATGGCACCACCCAACTCCACGCCACGGTTAAGAATACCGCAGGTAATTCGGGCAGTGCGGACAGCACCCTCACCGTAGACAATACTCAGGCCGGGCTAGGGGTTAACCCCGTGGCGGGCGATAATCTAATTAATCTCGCCGAATCGGCGCTCGGTATTACCGTCAGTGGCACCTCGACGGGCCTGCCGCTCTCCACTCAGGTGACCGTCACACTCAATAATGTTCCTTATACCGGGACGACGGACAGTAACGGCAACTGGAGTGTCACTATCCCCAGCGGGGATTTAACCTCACTGCCTGATGGGCCGATCACCCTCAACGTGCAAGCGCCGGGCGTCACCGACGTCAATGTTCCGCTGGGTATCTATATCCATGATGTTCCCATCGCCACCATCAATACGCCTTTTGGGGATGGGACACTCAACGGCGCTGAAGCCCAGAGTGACCAAACGATCACCGGTTCGACCGGAGCTAGCGGTGCGGGTCAGACCCTGACGGTCAGTTTTAATGGCGTCACCTATCATCCCACGGTGGCGCTAGATGGCAGTTGGTCGCTGACACTGCCGACCGCCACATTGCAGGCGCTAGGGCAAGGGGCCATAGCACTGAGTGTGACTGCCAGTGATGTGGCCGGTAACAGCAGTTACACCACACTGATAGTGAAGGTCGATACTCAGCCCCCCACACTTTTGGTCGATCCTGTTGCCGGGGACGGCATTATCAATGCCATCGAAGCGGCCTTGCCTGTTGCCATCAGTGGTCGCAGTGGTGATATTGGGGCCACGGTGAAGGTCAATTATGGGGGTAAAGACTACAGCGCGCTGGTGACGAGCAGTGGGACGTGGCGGGTGGATATTCCTGCGGCGGATCTCGCGGCCTTGGCGGACGGCAGCTACCCCTTAACCGTCACTGTCACGGATGCGGCCAAAAACAGCACCAGTGTGACCTCAAACGTCCAGCTAGACGCGAGTCCTGCCAATTTCCCGACACTGACCATTAATGCCTTTGCCAGCAACAATATCCTTGATGGGGCGGAGCAGCGGGTGGATCAAATCATCAGCGGCACCACCACCAAAGTGGAGGCGGGCCGTGTCGTGAGCATTATGCTCAACGGCAAAACCTACAGCGCCACGGTCGGGGCGGATGGCCGTTGGAGTACCCAAGTCAGCGCCGCCGATCTGGCCTTGCTGGCAAACGGTAGCACCAATATTACCGCCACGGTCAGCGATTTGAGCGGCAATCCGGTCACCGAAACTCACACCATCACCGTCAATAACCTGCTGGCGGGGCTGGGGATCACGCCGCTCACGGGCGATAATCTGATCAATGCTGCCGAAGCGGCTGCGGGTGTGACGGTGAGTGGGACATCGGCCAATGTGAATGTCGGCCAAATGATCACGCTGACACTCAATAATAAAGTCTATACCGCGATCGTCGGCGCAGGGGGCCGTTGGAGCACCCAGATCCCGGCGGCGGATCTGGCGAAATTGGCTGAGGGCAATGCGACACTCTTGGCCTTCACCACCGATGCGGCGGGGAATCCGGTCAGCAGCACCGCCACACTGGGGATCTATACCCATGCACTGCCGACGGTCAGCCTGACACCGCCTTTTGTCGATGGCACTCTGAATCGCGCCGAAGCCGCCACCAACCAAACGTTGAGTGGCAGCACAGGCGTGACGGGCAGTGGTCAGCAGGTCAGCGTGAAACTGGCGGGCGTCACCTATGCGGCTACTGTCGCCGCAGATGGCAGTTGGTCACTGCTGCTGCCCACTGCTGTGCTGCAAGGGTTAGGGCAAGGTAACCAGCCGCTAGTGATTACCGCCAGTGATGCGGCGGGCAACACCAATACACTCAATAGCCAATTCAATGTTGATACATTGGCTCCCGGATTGACTGTCGGCCCCATCGCCACGGATAACATCATTAATGGCACAGAGGCGGCGGCCAGCATTGCCATTAATGGCACCAGCACTGAAATCGGTGCGGTGGTGAAGGTCACGGTTGGGGGACAGACCTACACCGGGGTAGTGCAGCCCAATGGCAGTTGGAGCCTGAATATTCCGGCGGGGGCGTTGGCGTCACTCAGTGATGGCACTTATGGGGTCACCACCCAGATTCAAGATGCGGCGGGCAATCAGACCACGGTGAACCAAAATGTGGTTTTGGATGCCGACCCGCGTCTGTTGCCGACCCTGACCATTAGCGCCTTTGCTGGTAACAATATTCTGGATGGTGCGGAGCAGCAGGTGAACCAGACCGTCAGTGGCACCACCACCGGGGTCGAAACCGGGCGGCTGGTCACTATCTCCCTCAATGGCCGCACCTACAGCGCGTCCGTCGATTCATCAGGCCATTGGAGCGCCCAAATTCCTGTCAGTGATTTGGCCTTGCTGGCGAATGGCGCGATCAACATTACCGCCACCGTCAGTGATGCCAATGGTAATGGGGCCAATGACAGCCACGGCATTGTGGTCAATAACGTGCAGAGCGGCATCGGCATCAGCCCGCTGACGGGCGACAATCTCATTAATGCGCTGGAGGCCGCCGCCGATATCAAGGTGAGTGGCACCTCCAGCAATGTGAGCCTCAACCAAAGCATCACCATCACACTGAACGGAAAAAACTACACCGCCACTGTCGGCGCGGGGGGCAGTTGGAGTGTCAGTCTGCCCAAAGCGGATCTGGCACTGTTACTGGACGGCAAAGCCACCCTCACGGCCAGCGCCACTGACAGCAATGGCAATCCGGTCTCCACCAGCAGCGAACTGGGGATCTATATCCATAATCTGCCGAATGTCACCCTGAATGGGCCATTCGGCGATAGCATACTGAGCAAAGCCGAAGCGGGGATTAGTCAGAGTCTGAGCGGCACCACCGGGATTACCGGTTCCGGCCAAACCGTGATAGTGACCCTTGGCGGCAAAACCTATCCGGCGCTGGTGGGGAGTGATGGTAACTGGTCACTAACCCTGCCCACCAGCGTATTGCAGGGCTTGGCGCAAGGCCCGCAGTCGATTACCGTGCAAGTGACGGACGGGGGCGGCAACACCAGCAGCAAAGTCACCCCGATTACGGTGGATACAGTGGCACCAGAATTGTCGGTGGGGCCGATCTCTAGCGACGGCGTGATCAATGCCACGGAAGCGGCCGCCAAGATCCCGGTATTTGGCACCTCCAATGAGGTGGGGGCCACCGTGAATGTCATCGTCAACGGCCAAACCTACAGCACCACCGTCAGTAATACCGGCAGTTGGAGTATCGATATTCCCGCTAACACCCTGAATTTGCTGGCTGATGGCACCTATCCTGTCACCATTTCGATTCAAGACGCCAATGGCAACACCACCACGGCGACCCAAGATATCAAGCTGGTCACCCACGCGGTTCCGGCCCCTTCACTGAACACCCCCTTTGTCGATGGCTACCTGAGTGCCGCTGAAGTGACCAGCAGCCAAACATTGACTGGCTCGACAGGCATCAGCGGCGCAGGGCAAAAAGTGGTGGTGACGGTGGGCGGTGTGGTGCATAACCTGACCGCCGACAATAACGGCAACTGGCAACTCACCTTGCAGCCGACAGAGTTACAGAGTCTGCCGAACGGCAATCTGGTAATTTCGGTCACGGCGACCGACAGTGCGGGTAACAGCGCGACCTTGACGGGCAGCGCGACGGTGGACAAAGTGGCCCCTGATTTAGTGATCGCGCCAATTGGTGACGACAATATCATCAACGCCCTTGAGGTATTGGGCACGGTCAATGTCACCGGCACCGCGCCGCTGTCAGAGGCGGGGCAAACCGTCTCGGTGCGGCTCAACGGCGTGACCTACAGCACGCTAGTGCAACCGGATGGCAGTTGGACTATTCCGCTCAGCGCCACCGTGCTACAGAATTTGCCTGATGGCAGCTACCCGATTCAGGTCACGCTCAGTGATAGCGCGGGCAACCAAACGACGATTGATCGCACACTGACACTGGATGCCAACCCCGCGAATCTTCCGACCCTGACCCTCAGTTCGGTGTCCGGTGACAACTTTATCAGCCGGATTGAGTTTACGCAGGATGCGGTGATCAAAGGCGTGTCCACCCATGTGGAGATGGGGCGCACCGTCACCGTCACCCTCAACGGCAAAACCTATACCGGGCAGGTCCAAAGTGACGGTAGCTGGCAAGTGACCGTGCCAGCGGCGGATGTCAGCCTGTTGCCGGAAGGGGCATCGACGGCAGAGGCCAAAGTGACTGACCTGAGTGGTAACCCGGCGACGGGTAGCCATCAGGTAACCGTGATCGCCTCACTGGCGGATCAGCCATTGTTGACCATCGCCACCGTGACCAGCGACGACATCATCAATTATCAGGAGAGTCAGTCAGCCCTCACCATTCATGGCAACAGTCAGCGGGTACCCGCAGGCCAATCGGTGAGTGTCAGCTTGCAGGGTAAGATCTACAGTGGCTTGGTGCAGGCCGATGGCAGTTGGAGTGTTTCCGTGCCCGCAGGGGAGGTGCAGAAGTTACCGCAGGGCAATAACCTGATTAGCGCCACGGTCAATGATGCCGCGCAAAACCCCGCCAGCAGTAGCCATAATGTGACAGTGGATACGCAAGTCCCACTCCTGACGGTGGAGGTACAAACCCACCTCGACAATGTGCTGAATCTGGCTGATGCCTTACTGGGCTTGGTGGTCAAAGGCACCTGTGCGGGGGATGCCGGATTGACGGTGACCGTCACACTCAATGGTCACGATTATCAAACTAAAGTGCTCAGTAATGGCAGTTGGAGCCTAACTATCCCTTCTGGCGACTTGCTGCTACTGGGGGATGGCCCGTTAGTGGGGGGCGTGAAGGTCAGTGTCACCGATGCGGCCAATAATGAGAGCCATGATGTCACCAATCTCAGTGTCGCCATTCATAATGTGCCGACACTGACTTTAGCGCCGCTGTTTACCGATAACATATTGAGTGTTAACGAGATTAGCGCAAATGCGACTTTAACCGGCGGCTGCACTAATCTAGCCGTCGGGACGGCGGTGGTGGTGTCGATCAATGGCGCGAGCTATAACGGCAGTGTGACGGCCGCTGGCGTCTGGTCGGTCAATATCAGTGCCGTGGATCTGCAAAAACTGAGCGACGGCATGGCGAAAGTGACCGTAAGCGCCACCGATGCTGGCTCTGGCAACAACGCCTCAGCCAGTGCCAACCTCGATATTTTGATCCATAACGTGCCGCACATTACCTTGCCGGCCTTGCCGTTTGGTGATGGCTACCTCAATAAGCTGGAAGCTGCCGCTGACCAAGTTCTAACGGGCAGTACTGGGGCTACGGGTAGCGGCCAAACCATCACCTTGACCATCGATAACATCCCTTATCTTGCCACTGTTGCACTGGATGGCAGTTGGATTTGCACGCTACCCGCAGGGACGCTAAGCGCATTGCTGGATGGGAAGCACAGTATCTCCATCACAGTGACGGACAGGGTGGGCAACACTGATACTGAGGTGTTTGAGTTCAACTCTCTGCTGACCCTCAACCCCCTCCCGACCTTTGATGCCGGGCCGATTATTGGCGGTTTTCTTAATGCCGTAGAGGCCGCCGCAGGCCAGCAGCTCACCGGAACCACGGGGATCACGGGCGATAACCAGCAAGTGACGGTCTACATCAACGGCAGCGGCTACCCCGCCACAGTGACCGCCGACGGCAAGTGGACACTGAACTTACCCTCTGGCGTGCTAAAAGCGCTGCCAGATGGGACATGGGATATCACGGTGAGCGCCAAAGATGCGGCGGGCAATGTGGGTTCTTTGACCGATCACGTTGAGGTGCTGACCCATAACTTGCCGCACCCGACCCTGACACTGCCCTTTGGCGATGGCACCTTAAACCATGCCGAGGCGCTATTGGGGCAGACGCTCACTGGCAGCACGGGCGCGACAGGCAGTGGGCAGAGTGTCGCCATCTCCATTGATGGCAATGTGATACAAACCGTCACGGCGGGTACAGATGGCAGTTGGTCACTGCCGCTATTGACGGCGCTATTAACCGGATTGACCTCCGGCCCGCACACCATTGGTGTCACGGTCACGGATCGCGGCGGCAATGTGGTGAATATCCTGCCGGACCAACCGATCACCTTTATCTCGCAGCAAGTGCTGCCACCGCCGCAGATCGATCTGCCCTCTTTTGGCCTGAGCATCAACATTGCTGAAGCGGCGGGGATCGCTACCATTACGGGTAAAACCGGGATCACCGGCAGCAACCAGAATGTGCAACTGAAAATTGATGTCGGTGGGGTAAGCTACCCCGGTGTGGTTGACGCCAATACCGGCAACTGGACCGTCACACTGCCCGCCGGAGCCTTAAATGGCCTGACCAATGGGGTGCATCAAATCAATGTCACGGTCACGGATGCGGTGGGAAACAGCAACGCCTCCTCACTGAATTTTGAGAGTTTCCTGACACCACCACTGCCCACTATTAGCACGCTGCCTTTTGGCGCAGTGCTGAATTTGCTTGAGGCGGGTTCAGATCAAACATTGACTGGCACCACCGGGCTGCTCAATACCCCACAGGGGGTAAAAGTGACCCTGAACGGCAAGCAATATACCGCCGATGTGGATACCGTGACCGGCATTTGGACCCTTGTCGTCCCGACGGCCGATCTGAAACTCATCCCGGATGGCTCGCCATCAATCAAAGTGGATGTATTGGATGGCGGGGGTAACAGCGGCAGCAGTTCGCTCACCATTGGGGTGGTGACCCATAATTTACCGACAGTCACCGTCGACACGCCGCCATTTGGCTTGGTGCTGGATTTTGCGAGCAGCAAAATCTCCCAAATCCTCACCGGCAGTACCACCAATATGGCCACTGGCAGTCAGGTCAATATTGCCTTTGGCAGCTTGAATCTCACCGCCACTGTGGGGAGCGACGGCAAATGGTCAGCCACCGTCAGCAGTGCTCAATTGGGATCACTCGCCTCCGGCAATGCCGCTATCACGGCGACGGTGACGGATAGCGCGGGGAATACCGGGCAAACCACCCACCCGATCGACGTGAATGTCAATATCGTCGCTCCGCCGGTGGTGCTCACCATCGATCCAATCGAAACCAGCAATATCATCAATGTGCTCAATGATCCGCTCACTATCACGATTGGTGGGAAAGTCACCAACACTATCACTGGGACAGTGAAACTCACCTTTAGCGGCGGCATTGGCGAGCAGATAGCCGTGGTTGGATTGGACGGTAGCTGGTCAGTGACACTGCCCAAGATACTTCTCCCGGATGGCAATTATCAGGTGAAAGCCGAGTTGGTGGGCGGCGGGAGCACGGCTTCCGAAACCGTCGGACTGCTGGTGGACCGCACACCGCCGACCTTGACGGTGCTGCCTTTGGCTTTCGATAACACCCTCAATGCCCTTGAGTCCAAGCTGCCACAACTGCTCAGTGGCACGGCGTCATTGAGTGATATTGGCCGCACGGTGACGGTGACACTGAACGGCAAAACCTATTCGGCACTGATCGTGGCGGGCGGGCTATGGAGTGTCACTATTCCGGCGGCGGACCTACAGGGGCTACCGCAAGGCGATAATACCCTCACCGCCAAGCTCACGGATTTGGCGGGTAACAGCTTTACCCAAACGCCGACGATTCATGTTGATACCCTCCCGGCGCTGATCACGCTGGATGTCAGTGCGCTGGTATTAAACAGCAATATCAATGGAACGGTGCTGTTGGGGACGGCGCTGGGGGCGGAAGGTCAAACCCTCACCCTGACCTTGGGGGGGCTGACACTCAACGCCTTGGTGGGCAGTGACGGCAAGTGGAGCATTAAGGTGTTGCCGGGGCAACTGACGGGCATCGCCGATGGCCCACTGGTGGCGGGGCTGAGTGTGACGGACAGGGCGGGCAACCCCAGCAGCATCAATGCAACAGTGAATGTCGCGCTCAATCCGGGATTGGCCGTAACGGTTGATCCGCTGTTTAACGGCGGTTATCTCAATGCTGTGGGGGCCACGCTGGATCAAGTGTTGTCCGGCACCACACTCAATGCGGGCTTGGGTGCTAAAGTGAATCTCACCCTGAATGGCGTGCCACTGAGTGCCGATGTGGGGGCCAATGGTAAATGGACACTCACACTGCCCGCGGCGCAGTTGGCGCTCCTCGGTGATGGCCCGCTGGCACTGAATGTCACGGTCACCGATGCTAATAACAATGTGGTGAAGGTGGATACCGCACCGGTGCTGAATGTGCTGACCCACAATCTGCCGGTTTTCGGGGCGCTAGACCCGCTGTTCGGCAGTGATGGCGTGCTCAATGCGCTGGAGTCGACCACCACCCAGACGCTGAAAGGGGTGATCAGCAATGTGGCTCCGGGGGCGACAGTGACAGTCACCATTGGCACCAACGTGCTCACCACGCAAGTGCAAGCGGGGGGTGTGTGGCAGGTCGATCTGCTGCCTTCGCTCTTGGGCGGATTGCAGGATGGCAACTTGTCGGTGGGGATCTCGGTGAAAGATGTGGCGGGTAACATCGTCAACACGCAGTTGGGGATTGGCGTGCTAACCCACAACCTGCCAGTGGTCACCCTCAATCCGATCTTTGGTGATGGCATCCTGAATGCGAATGATCTGTTGTCCTCTCAGGTCATTGGCGGGACAGTGAAAAACCTGCCGTCTGGTGCTACGGTCACCCTCAAACTGGGGTCGTTGACACTCACCCCGACCCTCGACAGTAACGGCGCTTTCAGTGTGACGCTCGACAGCACCACATTGAGTGGCTTGCTGGCGGGTTCGTTCAGTGTCACAGCCTCGGTGACAGACTCCGCAGGTAACAGCAATACCGCCACGCGCCCACTGCTGGTGGATGTGACCCCGCCAGTCATCACGCTAAACCCTATTTTTGGTGACGGGAAACTCAGTCTGGCGGATACCGCCATTGGGCAACTCATTGGCGGCACCGTCAGTGGCGTGGCGACCGGAACACAGGTCAGCATCACACTGGGTGGTAAAACCTTCTTCGGCACCACGGCGGCCAATGGCTCTTTCAACATTACCCTGCAACCGGCCGATCTGACCGCACTCACCAATGGCAGCTTGACGGTGGGGGCTTCGGTCACGGATCTGGCGGGCAATACCGGGACGGCATCCGGCTCGGTTAACGTCATTATTAGCAATCTGCCGAAGCTGGTGCTGGACCCTATTTTTGGTGACGGGCTGCTGAGTATCCTCGACAGCCAAACCCCACAAACCCTTAGCGGGACAGTACTGAATGGCACACTGGGGGCGCAGGTGCTGGTGCAAGTCGGTAGCAGCCAACTGAGTACCACCGTGGGGGCAAATGGGGTCTGGAGCCTCTTGGTGCCGACCAATGTCTTGAGCGGATTGCTGGATGGCAGCCAAACCATTAGCGCATCACTGGTGGATGGCGCGGGCAACAGCACCACGGCCAGTGGCGTGGTTAATGTGCTGATTCATGCTCAGCCGACACTGTCAGTCAATCCTATTTTCGGCGATGGCATCCTCAGTGTGGCGGATTTGCTGGTGGCGCAGACCATCAGCGGTAGCAGCACCAATGTGGCATTGGGCACGCAAATTAATGTGCTGCTCAATGGCAAGACCTATACCACCACTGTGGGGGCGGGCGGCAACTGGAGTGTGCTGGTTCAGCCGATTGATCTCAAAACGCTGACCGTCGATACCAATTTGACGGTGAATGTCTCGCTGCAAGATGCGGTGGGTAACGCCGCCAGCAAATCTGGTGTCCTGAGTGTGATCGCCAATGGGATACCGACACTCACCGTGGACTCTATTTTCGGTGACGGCCTACTCAATGCCGCTGATGCTCTGTTAACCCAAACTATCACGGGCCACTCGACCTTTGCAGCGGGTTCCACCCTGAATATCACGGTCGGTAATCTGGCGCTGAGCACCACCGTGAAAGCGGATGGCACTTGGAGCATTTCGGTTCCCCCAGCGGCGCTGGCGACTCTGACTGACGGCAGTGTGACCGCCCATGCCACTCTGACCAATGCCGCCGGACACAGCGCGACGGCCAATGCACCGGTCTCTGTTGGCATTAATGTGCCTACACTGACGATAAACCCGTTCTTTGCCAGCGACCACTATCTCAGCGGCGCAGAATCAACAACAGCACAAGTGATTTCCGGCACCAGCACCCATGCCGCTGGACTGCAAATTAAGGTCACGGTGGGCGGGGCTAACTTGACTGCAACCATTGCGAACGACGGCAGTTGGAGTGTGCCGATTACGACTTCAGCGCTAACGGGATTGCTGGACGGTTCAGCCAAAATTGGCGTCTCGGTGACGGATGCGGTGGGCAACAGTGCCGCGATTAACACTGATTTCACGGTGAAAACGCATGCTCTGCCGCTACTGGGGGTCGATGTGCTGGGTAATGTCGGCAATCTGCTACTCCTGCCGACCAACGGGTTGACGATCTCCGGTAGCAGCTTAAATGTGCTGCCTAACACCAAGGTGACGGTGGTATTGCTCGGTCACTCTCTCGAGGGCACCGTAGACACTCACGGCAACTGGAGCGTTAAGTTCTACGGCTCTTTCTTGGCTGGACTGAATCTCTTAACCACCCAAGTAGCCGTTGATGTCACTGACGAAGCGGGTAACCACAAAGGGATTTCGGTGGGGTTGCTCTCCGGTTCCGGTGTCCAGCTATTGGCGGCCACCAGTGACATGCAAGCTGACAGCGCGATGGTAGCCAACGACGGTGACACCGCCCATGCCGCCAGTGTGATCACGCCGACGGCACTCTCCAGCAGTGAACCTATCGACAGCACTCTCACCACTACGGTGACAGAGGGCGGCTACCGCATTGGCGGGGTCACCCTGAATTTAGCCGATGGCACGGTGATGTCCGGTGATGCACTGACGGGCAGCAGTGGCAATGACATCTTCACGGTCAACGCGCTGAACTTCACCCATCTCGACGGCGGCTTGGGCATGGACACCTTGCTGTTGAGCGGCAGCCATCAGGCACTGGATCTGACCAGTTTGGGGCTGAAAGTCGAGCATATCGACATCATTGATTTAGGCAAGAGTGGCACCAATAGCATCACGCTGGATCTGCACGAAGCCTTGACGCTCACGGACAAACCGCAGGATGACTTGCTGATCAAAGGGGCGCAGGGCGGGCAGGTCACCCTCAGTAATACACCAGAGGGGGTCTGGAGCAGTGTCGGCCAGCGCAGTGTGGATGGGCAGACATTCGACGTCTACCACAACTCTTCGTTGGAGAGCAGCAACACATTGGGCGATGTGCTGATTCAGCAAGGCTTACAGGTACATTTGGTGTGACGACACCGACTTGGCTTGGTTTGGCCTAAACGCAAAAAAACGCCAAAGGCCCATAAAAAATGATCGGCGCAGGAGTAGGTCGGCGATGAAGAGAACAACAAGGCGAGTGAGTGGCCGGGGTGTGTCCGGCGCATTGTGGGGAGTGGTGCTGTTCTCGGCGCTGGGGGGGATATCGGCAGGGGCCGCTGAAACTCCACCGGTGGCGGTGTTTAACTGGCAATCAGCTCCCAGTGAGGAGCAGTTGGCAGAGCTAAGTCTGCGCGAGGCGATTTTACGGGCGTTTGCCCGTAATCCACAAATTGCGCAGGCAGCGGCACAAATCAGAGTGGGGCAAGGGGATTTGGATGTCGTCGAAAGTGGCTGGTATCCCCAAATTGCCTTGCAGGGAACGGCGGGGCGATCTCACCAAACCGATTCGGCGGGCAGCCTGAACAGTAATGCCTCCGCTGGGGTGCAACTGAGTCAGTTGCTGTATGACTTTGGAAAAACTGGCGGCAGCATTGACGAGCAGCACTATCTGTCGGATGCCTACCGCTATGATCTCTTTAGCACCATGACGGCGGTAGGACTCAGCACGGTGCAGTCCTATTTGCAGGTGAAGCGCTATCAGGCATTGAGTTTGGCGGCTCGTGACAACCTCGCCTCGCTGGAGAAGGTGAAAGAGACGGCCCAACTCAGAGCCGACGCGGGCCTCAGCTCGCAATCGGATGTGTTACAAGCGGAAACCCGCATTGCGGGCATGGTGGCTACGTTGGAACAATATCGCGCCCAGCAGCGCTCAGCTCAGGCCCAACTGACGGTGTTGACGGGAGTGGTCTCCGATAACTTGCCGGATCTGCCCAAAGATCTGCTCAAGCAAAAAATCACGCTAAATGCCATTCCCTATGATGCCAGCAGCGCGGTGCGTAGTGCCGAAGCTAAACAGCAGGCGGCAAGAGAGCGGGTGCGGCAGAGTCAGGCCCAGCACTGGCCCACCTTAAAGATTCAGGCGGGCCGGACGCGCTACGAAAATGATGCCCGATCTTACTGGGATGATCAGGTGCAACTGGCAGTCGAAGCCCCGGTTTATCAGGGAGGCGCAGTGAGTGCCAAGGTGCGTGCCGCAGAAGGTGCGCGCTCAGCGGCGCAAGCGGAAGTGGAAAAAGCCAAGCTGGATGTGAACCAAAAAGCCGCAATGGCCTACGCCGATATGATTGGTGCGGTACAGCGGCAGCAGGCGGGTGAGCAGCAATTGGTCAGCGCCCAGCATACCCGCAGCGTTTATCAGGATGAATATAAGTTAAGCAAACGCAGCCTGAATGACTTACTGAGTGTCGAGCAGGATGTGTTGCAGGCCGACTCCATGCGGTTAATGGCGCTGTATGACGGCTGGGATGCCACCGCGCGCTATGCTTCTGCCGTCGATAATTTGGTGGATATGCTCGGCATTGATCGTGTCGCCCAGAGCGGTGAAAGACTGCCCACGCTCTGATAACAGAGACTTTTCCGCCGCCAGAGGGTAAGTGCGCGGTGCGTCATTGACGGAATAACGCGTGTGCGACAGGGGTAACATGACAACGCAATCGACACAAACAGAAGTCTGGATAGCCGCGATGGCAAGGGTTGCCAGCCGTTATGGCAAACCTGCGGATGTCAATTTTCTTGCTCAGCAAATGCGCTGGTTCGAGCAGCTTAGTGGCTTGCGCCAACTGGAGCGCCTCGGCGGTTTACTGGGCTTGCAAGTGAATGTGGTGCCACTGAAAAAAGTGCAATGGCGCAATGCATTACTGCCGGTCTTACTGGAGTTGGAACCGGGCAGTGTGGCGGTGGTCGAGCGCATCAGCGACGAGGGCTTGGTCAATTACTGGCTCAGTGATGGCGGTGATGTAGTGCGTGAAACAAACCTGCAAACGCTATTGGATAGCAGCCAAGGGCAGGTGGTGATGGTCGGCATCGCCAACCGTGGCCGCGACCAGCGGATTGATGAGTTTGTCCAGCCCTACCGCAAGTACTGGTTTTGGCAAAACTTTCGTGGTGCGGGGCGTAAAATCGCCGAAATCTCACTTGCCTCGGTACTGGGTAATATCTTGGCTTTGGGCGGGATACTCTTCTCCATGCAGGTCTACGATAGGGTGATTCCGGCGCAGTCATTCACCACGCTATGGGTATTGTTCTTTGGCGTGTTATTGGCTGCGGTGATGGAATATATCATTCGCCTGACCCGCACCCAGATCTCTGACTTGATGGGCAAGAAAATTGATCTGAATGTCTCGTCGATGCTGTTTGTCCGCGCGATGTCGATCAAAAACGAAGCGCGGCCCAAATCCACCGGATCATTTATCTCCCAATTACGAGAGATTGATCAGGTGCGCGAGCTGCTGACCTCCACTACCGTGGGGGCGGCGGCGGATATGCCCTTTGTCCTACTGTTTCTGGCGATCATGGCCTTTATCGGTGGCCCGCTGGTGGTGATCCCGCTTTTGGCTATCCCGCTGATTGTTATCCCCGGTTTATTGATTCAATTTCCGATGGCGAAGCTGGCGAAAGAGGGGATGCGCGAAAGTGCGCTGCGCAACGCGATCTTGGTCGAAACCATTGAGGGCATTGAGGATATCAAAGCGCTACAGGCCGAGCCTTACTTCCAGCGCCAATGGGAGCAAACGCACGAAGTCAGTGCCGCCGTTGGCATGAAACAGCGCCTATGGGGTGCGCGCCTCAGCGGCTGGTCCTCGACGGTTTCGCAACTCACCTATGCGGGCATGTTGGTGTTCGGCACCTATCTGGTCTTGGGCGGTGAAATTACCACCGGTACGCTGGTCGCCAGCAGCTTGCTCTCGTCGAGAACCATCGCACCGCTGATGCAACTGACCTTGGTTTTCTCCCGCTGGCAACATGCAAAAAGCGCCATGGCGGGTCTCAATGAGCTGCTCAAAAAACCCTTGGATCGCCCGGAAGAGGGGGAGATGGCCCACTGCCCAATACTCAATGGACACTATCAACTGCGCAACCTGCAATATACCTATGACGAGGAGAAGGGGCAAAACGTCATCACCATTGGCTCTCTGGAGCTAAAACCCGGCGAAAAAGTGGCGATCCTCGGCAGAGTCGGGGCCGGTAAATCGACCTTGCTGAAGCTGCTCGCGGGTCAGGCCAGCGCCACCCAAGGCAAAGTGATTATTGACGGTGTGGATATCAAACAGATCGAACCGGCTGATTTACGGCGTCAATTGGGCTTCTTATCGCAGGACTCCCGCTTATTCTTTGGCTCTCTACGGCAAAACCTGATGCTGGGGCACCCCCATGCCACCGAACAGGAGATGCTACAGGCGCTGCGCATTAGCGGTGCAATCACCTTGGTGCAGCAAGATGCCGCCAGTCTGGATCGCATTATTAATGAAGGCGGGCAAGGGTTGTCTGGTGGGCAGCGGCAAATGGTATTGCTGAGCCGAATGATTTTACGTAATCCGCAGGTGGTGTTGATGGATGAGCCGACCGCCTCCATGGATGAGCAGTTGGAGGAGTCTGTCATTCGCCAGATGCACACTTGGCTTGAGGGCCGCATGTTGGTGCTGGTGACCCATCGGCCTGCGCTATTAAAGCTGGTAGATCGCATAATTGTGATGGATAACGGCCGCGTGGTAGCTGATGGTCCACGGGACCACATCCTCAATACGATTGCCCATAAATCTCAGCAAGGTGCCGCTTAATAGGAGTGGGTCATGAGCAATCTCAGTCTGCAACAAGAAAGGGCGCACCAAGAGCAGCGGATGTCACTGATTGTCTGGCTAACGCTGGTGGGGATGATAGTGATGTTTGTATGGGCTTACTTCGCCATCTTGGATGAAGTCACGGTCGGTACAGGAAAAGTCACGCCGTCGAGCCGTGCACAACTGATCGAGAGCCTTGATGGTGGGATTATCAATGAGTTACTGGTGCATGAAGGGGCGATCATCAATAAAGGGCAGATACTGGCGCGCCTCGATCCCACCCGTTTTCAATCTAATTACGGCGAAGCCGCCGCCCGAGTGCGCACCTTGCGCGCCTCTTCCGAACGTCTACGCGCTGAGTTAACTGGCGCTGCACTCGCTTTCGGCGCTGATACCTTAAAAGAACCCGAGCTGGTGGCACGCGAGACGCAATTTTATCTCTCCCGACGGCAAAACCTAAATGAGACCGTCAGCAATTTGCAGCAATCGCTGAAGCTGGTGCAGCAGGAGCTGCGAATGACGGAGCCGCTGGTGGCGAAAGGGGCAGCCAGTCAGGTTGAAGTGATTCGCCTACAGCGCCAGATCAGTGATCTGCGCGGTAAAATTGATGAAGCGCGCAACCAGTATGCCGTCAGGGCCAGAGAGGAGCAGGTGAAAAATAATGCCGATTTGGACGCGCAGTTACAGGTGGTTTCCGGTAAACAGGATCAACTCACCCGTACCACGCTGATTTCACCAGTGCGCGGCATCGTCAAGGACATTCAAGTTTCCACGGTCGGAGGGGTTCTGCAACCCGGCGGTAAGCTGATGGAGATCGTGCCTATCGAAGAGCAGCTATTGATTGAGACGCGAATTAATCCGCGTGATATTGCCTACATCCGGCCCGGATTAGCGGCAACAGTCAAGATAACGGCTTATGATTCATCTATTTATGGCAATCTGACTGGGGTGGTAGAGACGGTATCACCGGACACGCTGCAAGATGAGATTAAGCGCGACCAATTCTACTATCGTATCTACATTCGCACGGATAGGGCTGAGCTGATAAATAAAGCCGGTAAATCATTTCCAATATTACCGGGCATGGTCGCTAGCGTCGAAATTAAAACCGGCCAGAAAACGGTTTTGGATTACCTGATAAAACCGCTGAATAAAGTGAAGGAATCACTGCGCGAGCGCTAATATTATCCGCCCATACTCTGCCGCTGTGGCACTCGGTCATTGGCGGCAGAGTGCGCATTATTGACAAATAAATACAAATCAAAACAAATAAATAGCAGGGCAAGAGTTAACCGATCAGGCCAATTATTGCTCTCGCTGTTGAACTATTCGTGCTGAAATATAATACTGAAACTATATTATTTAATTATTATTTCATTTTGTTAATATGCCAAACACTATAAATATACTTTGCTATCTATATCGCAAGCAATAAAAAAGCCGGTCAAAAGACCGGCCGTCAACTAACGAATTATCTGGCTGCGAAAGCCACAATGAGAATAATATAAAAAATAATGATGATAGCAGAGCTATTATAGCTCTAGGGTTCAGTATATTACTTATCAATTTGTGCTATGCAAGTTTTTTGGTATACATCTGATTTGTATCATTATATTATTTGTCTTTGACAATTGGTGCTATATTTTACGTGTTTCTTGTTTTTGTGAAAGTTCGCGCACATTTACATTTGGAAATACTTTATGGGGTATATGAAACATTATCTCCAACTTGGTAGCATTTTCTGTATGGATTAATCCAAATATTATTACCACAATAGAATAACCCCGTTGGGATTATATGCTCGAAAGAGCAGTGGCATAGTTAATCTAATAATAGAGGATAATAACGATGAAACTTCGAGTTCTTTCCCTGCTTGTTCCCGCTTTATTAGTTGCAGGTAGTGCAGGCGCGGCTGAAATTTACAACAAAGACGGTAACAAACTGGATCTGTACGGCAAAGTCGATGGTTTACATTATTTCTCTGATGATAAGAGCAAAGATGGCGATCAGTCCTATATGCGTTTTGGCCTGAAAGGCGAAACACAAATCAGTGACCAACTGACTGGCTACGGTCAGTGGGAATATCAGGCAAACCTAAATAAAGCAGAGAGCCAAGACCAAGGTAACTTTACCCGTGTTGGTTTCGCTGGTTTGAAATTTGCTGATTACGGCTCTTTTGATTACGGCCGTAACTACGGTGTGCTGTACGACGTAACTTCATGGACTGACGTACTGCCAGAGTTTGGTGGTGATACCTACGGCGCGGATAACTTCATGTCGCAGCGTGCTAACGGTTTAGCTACTTACCGTAACACCAACTTCTTTGGTTTAGTTGATGGCCTGAACTTCGCTCTGCAATATCAGGGCAAAAATGGCAGCGCGACCGAAAGCAACAATGGCCGTGATGTACAGGGTCAGAATGGCGACGGTTATGGTATGTCCCTGTCTTATGATCTGGGCTGGGGTGTGAGCGCGTCTGCGGCGATGGCTAGCTCTAAACGGACTACTGAGCAGAATACTACCCCAGGTATTTATGGTAACGGCGATCGTGCTGATGCCTACACTGGTGGCTTGAAATATGATGCCAACAATGTGTATCTGGCCGCTAACTACACCCAGACTTACAACATGACTCGCTTTGGTGATTTCAGCAAAACTGGCCCAGATGCCATTTTCGGTTTTGCTAACAAAGCACAAAATATTGAGTTAGTCGCTCAGTATCAATTTGATTTCGGCCTGCGCCCATCCGTGGCTTACCTGCAATCTAAAGGTAAAGACATTGGCAACGGCTATGGTGATCAAGATCTGGTCAAATACGTTGATGTCGGTGCCACTTACTTCTTCAACAAAAACATGTCCACCTACGTTGATTACAAAATCAACCTGTTGGATGAGAATAACTTCACCAAAAACGCCGGTATCAACACTGATGATATCGTAGCAGTTGGTTTGGTTTACCAGTTCTAATTCTGATTACAGGATCGGTTCTGAGACAAAACGCGGTCATTTGGCCGCGTTTTTTTGTAGCGTTGTATTCTCTATCCCACGCCCATGATGACGTAAAACTCATTCTCACCCGACCAAACCGTACTGCTACAGAGCTAACTCAATCAACACCAGCAATGCAGCGGTCCCTCCCCACTCTTTAGGGGCTTGATGGAAAGCCAACACATCGGGATGCTGTGCCAACCACAACGGCGTTTGTTGCTTCAGAACATGCTTGCCATGACCATGCATGACGCAGGCGCAATGCACATGCTCACGTTTGCAAGCGGCAATCAACGCACCCAGCTCTTGTTTGGCCTGTAGTTGAGTTAAACCGTGCAAATCCAAAAACATATCGGGCGAGTAATCGCCACGTCGCAATTTTTTAACTTCAAAATGGTCTACACCCGGTCGCACATAGCGGGTCGGGCCTTCCATATCGAGCTGCGGCTGGAATTCATCAGAGAAATAGTAGGTAGCATCAACCTGCTCTTGGAGTAATCGCTCCGGAGCGATTTTTTTACCTAATTTAGGCGGCTCACGGTGGAGAATCGTGTCTTGCTTCAGCTTTTTTGCCCCCGCTATCGACTCTTTAAATAGCTGCAATTCATCGGGTGTCAGGTGATATTTATTTTTCATTATTAGTTCATTGGCCTATTTCAATTGCCATTAGTTTACCTGCTGAGTGCCATCTGTCTAAACAAAAGCGATGCTGGATTAATGGCTTTAATGCGCTCTTGATTATTTGGTTATCATTCATCTGATGTATTGCTGCTGATTTGTCGCGGGCTTCATGGCAAACTAGGGGGATAGAGAATGATTTTACGCACGAGTTGGAGATGACCTTGGACAAGATTTTCGTCGATGAAGCAGTAAATGAGCTGCACACCATTCAAGATATGCTGCGCTGGGCAGTCAGCCGGTTTAATGCGGCCAATATTTTTTATGGTCACGGTACTGATAATCCGTGGGACGAAGCGGTGCAACTGGTTTTCCCAAGCCTGTATTTACCGATTGATATTCCAGAAGATATGCGCAGCGCACGGCTGACCTCCAGTGAGCGTCACCGCATTGTTGAGCGGGTCATCCGTCGGGTTAACGAACGTATTCCGGTGGCTTATCTGACCAATAAAGCCTGGTTCTGTGACATGGAATATTATGTTGATGAGCGCGTGCTGGTGCCTCGTTCACCGATTGGTGAGTTGATCAATAACCGCTTTGATGGACTGATTCGCCATCAACCGAAACATATTCTGGATATGTGCACGGGCAGCGGCTGCATTGCCATTGCCTGTGCCTATGCTTTCCCGGAAGCCGAAGTGGATGCGGTGGATATCTCCAACGACGTATTGGCGGTGACTGAGCACAATATCGAGCAGCATTCAATGGAGCATCAGGTTACGCCGATTCGCTCTGATCTGTTCCGCGATTTGCCCCCAATCAAATATGATTTGATTGTCACTAACCCGCCCTATGTCGATGCTGAAGATATGGCCGACTTACCGCAGGAGTTCCGCTTTGAGCCTGAACTGGGGCTGGCTGCGGGCAGCGATGGTCTGGATCTGGCCCGCCGTATTCTGGCCTGTGCGCCGGACTTCTTGCAAGATGACGGCGTGCTGATTTGCGAAGTGGGCAACAGCATGGTGCATTTGATGGATCAATATCCAGATGTGCCGTTCACTTGGTTAGAGTTTGATCATGGCGGTGATGGCGTCTTTATGCTGACCAAACAGCAACTGATTGACTGCGCACCCCATTTTAGTCAGTACCGCGATTAATTATTCACTTATCAATCTGTCAGTGCGAGAGGCTCGGGCTGGCCGTTTTTTATGACTCAAAGGAGCCGTGATGGCTGGGAACAGTATTGGGCAGTTTTTCCGCGTCACCACTTTTGGTGAATCTCACGGCATCGCCTTGGGGTGTATTATTGATGGCGTTCCGCCGGGTATTCCCATCACTGAAGCGGATATTCAGTTAGATCTTGACCGTCGTCGTCCGGGCACCTCTCGTTACACCACGCAACGCCGCGA